>NZ_JBAKAS010000006.1:0-207362 GCF_038155025.1 Marinomonas sp. TI.3.20
CATAAGTCCCCTGAAGAGCCGTTCGAGACTAGGACGTTGATAGGTTGGGTGTGTAAGTGCTGTGAGGCATTGAGCTAACCAATACTAATTGCTCGTGAGGCTTGACCATATAACACCAAAGTGGTTTAGAAGAGAGAAAAAACTCATCCAAAAGACACATAGAATTACGATTAAGTACTGAAATTGTTCCTGACAATTTTCAGCATTTCCTCCATCCATGGAGGTCATATCGGTTTAACCTTGATTTACGTTATTTCAAAACGAATTGTTAAAGATCCAAGCATGTCTTCGCGTGTTTTGGTTAGCTAGCTGAAAAGTTAGAACCAGAACGAACGCAGCAGAATTGCTTGACGATCATAGAGACGTTGAACCACCTGATCCCATCCCGAACTCAGAAGTGAAAAGCGTCATCGCCGATGGTAGTGTGGGGGATCCCATGTGAGAGTAGGTCGTCGTCAAGCTTATAATTAAGAAGTCCTGAATTATCAGGCATAAGAAAATTTGATTTTATTAGCCAATTGCTACTAAAACATACCAGTTTTCTTGATGATCATAGAGACGTTGAACCACCTGATCCCATACCGAACTCAGAAGTGAAAAGCGTCATCGCCGATGGTAGTGTGGGGGATCCCATGTGAGAGTAGGTCGTTATCAAGATTTATATAAAGAGAAGCCCGTTCTGGTAATGCAGAACGGGTTTTTTTATGCCTGAAATAAGTCGGAAAAATACAGGGCTCGATCTAGCCCTCCCCCTGCCAAGGGGGAGCTGGAGGGGGTCTTTTTTGGGTCTTTTCACTCTGAAAGCAGTGCTTCGGGTGTTTCTTGTTCTTCCATTTGCTTGCGCCTGTCTCGCAAGCTCGACGCGTCAGCGTAAATGAAAAACAAGCACCTCTCACACTGATTGCACAGGCGTTCCTAAGCTTTTTCATCGATATTAATCGCGCCAGATGTGCAGGGTCGATGTGCAGGGTCAGACCCCTTAAACAGTTGTACAGAGTCCAATCAACCACATTACTCGCCGTTTAAGGGCTCTGACCCTCGTCGTAACCGAAGCTTCAGTAGAACAGCCGTTTCTTATTTTCCATTTGCTTGCGCCTGTCTCGCAAGCTCGACGCGTCAGCACAAATGATAAACAAGAACCTCTTACACCAATTGTGCAGGGTCAGATCCCACAAAGACCAACCAACTACAGGGGTCAACGTTTAAGGACTCTGACCTTCGTCGTCACCGATAAATAGGCTAGCACCTAATGCTGTCTTCATATTCAGGACAGGTACCATAACGTCCATGAGGAAAGCTGTAACCGGTCGTTGCGAATGTAGAACTTAATCCAGTAAATACGGTGCGAATTTTATAGCCATGCAATCGTATGTACTGGCGAGTTTCTGTAAAAAGTTTGCTTTTTTCCATGTGGTTCACAAATGCAAAGAGATACTTTTTAAATATATAGCATGATTTGGACTTTCAAGGAGAGGAGGCGCACTTTGTTTTCGTACTTGCCTGTTTATTCGGTTGGTGATATTTTGATCGTTGATAAAGTCAATAGGTTATTGATTTGGTTTACAAGTTTATATGCCATGTTTACCAAAATAGTGTACGTGCATGCTTTTCTAGAAGGGAATATTCAAGCTATGTTAGGTTTCAGAATAAAATCAATTAGTTGCTGCTACAAGCTCGAAAGATTTTTGCCAGGATATCAGCGACGCACAGGAATAAGCCGTTATAGAACTAGGAGCGTCTCGAAATCCCCTGTAGCGTAATTAGAAATTCAGCTAATGATAAGAATAGGGAGATCAAGTGTTCATTAAAGAAGTACGTATCAGAAACTACCGGTTATTAAAAGATGTCCAAATGACATTGGATAAAAGATCTACCTTAATTGTTGGTAGAAATAATACGGGTAAGACCTCACTAACAGAGATATTCAGAAGCTTTTTAGCAGGTCCCTCACCAAAATTAAAATATGAGGATTTTAATCAATCCTCTTTAAGTGGATTTGAAACTGCTTTAGCTGCTTTCCAGGCGGGTGTTGCGGAGGCAGAAGTGCGGCCACAGATTCCTGCGATTGAGTTGGAGCTGTTGGTTGATTATCGCGATGATGCTGATGTTTATGGTTTACTCGGTGATTTCATTATCGATCTTGATGAAGATTTATACGAAACAAAGATATTAGCTTCCTACCAAGTTAAAGATGGGGGAATTAATAGCCTGTTTAGTGATTTAGATTTAACCGATCGGGCTAGTTACTTCAAAGCATTGAAAGAGTCGGTCAGCCTTAATTTTGAAGCTGTGCTTTACGCGATTGAACCGAACAACTCTGATAATAGGGTGAAACTAGATTTCACTAAAATAAAACGTTTGATTCGCTCAGAAGTTATCAATGCTCAACGTGGCTTGGATGATGAAACGCATAATGAGCGGGATGTTTTAGGTAAATCACTAGGTAACATCTTTAATAGTTCATCCAATGCAGGTGCACCTGAAGCATTTAGAGCGCTATCAGGAGAAATCAATGAAGTTGTAGAAGAGTTACAAACAAGAGTTGATACAGATTTTCAAGAAAAGGTGGAGCAACTTTTACCTACGCTCACAATTTTTGGATATCCTGGCTTGCAAGACCCCAATCTGAGTGCATCTACTGAGTTGAATGTAAAATCGTTACTTGAAAGTAATACTAAGGTTTATTATCAGAAAGATGACCATTTTACCTTGCCTGAAACATATAACGGCCTTGGTTTTAGAAATCTCATCTTTATTCTCTTTCGTATTTATGAATATTTCAGAGCTTATCAGGCTGAAGAGACAGCGCCGAAATCTCATATCATCTTTATCGAAGAGCCTGAAGCTCATTTACATCCTCAAATGCAGGAAGTGTTTATTCGACAGCTCGATGAAATAGTTTCGGAGTTTGAACAGACTTTTAATGAAGGAGTAATCTGGCCTATTCAGTTTGTGATAAGTACACATTCAGCGCATATTGCTAACGAAGCAGACTTTAGCAAGGTGAGGTACTTTCTAGCAAAAAATCCTGGCTCTACTCAAATAAAGGACTTAGGGGCAGAGTTTTCAGCCGCAGATCGTCGAGAAGACAAAGAATTTCTACATAAATATTTAACGCTGACTAAGTGTGATTTGTACTTTGCAGATAAAGCAATACTAATAGAGGGAGCTACAGAGAGAATTATATTACCTGAAATAATCAAAAAGGTAGATGAGAGTGAAGATACTTCACTTAGAAGTAAGTATCTTTCAGTTGTTGAAGTTGGAGGTGCATATGCTCATCACTTCTATAAGTTTATTGACTTTCTTGAACTTAAAACTGTGATTATTACAGACCTTGACTCCGTTAGAAGAGATGAAGGTGGTCAGCGAGTTACCTATCCGGCTTGCCCAGTTACACTAGGTACACATTCATCAAATGCAGGTTTGAATAACTGGTTTAATGAAGATGAAAGGCCAGCTTTAGATGAGTTAAGAAATAAAACAGACATTGAAAAAACTACAGGCTATAGAAGAATTGCCTATCAAGTTCCTGAATTAGAATGTGAAGCGTGTGGCAGAAGCTTTGAAGATGCTTTTATTCTTGCAAATAGAGGTGCATTTGATGGACTTCAGGGGGATGAAGAAGTGGATGTTGAATCCTCTGCATACGGTATAGCAGAATCCATTGGAAAGGGAAGTAAAGCTAACTTTGCGCTTAAATATTCCATAGATGAAACTGAATGGAATGTGCCTAAATATATCGTTGATGGGCTTGTTTGGTTAAATAGCAATACTACCTTGCTAGAAGATGCCCCTCTCGCTGCTGAAGGAGAAGAAGAGGCTGATACTGCTGAGGAGCCTGCTAATGTGTGAAGTTAGCCCTGCAGAGCAAGCATCAGTACAAGCTTTGGATGAGATGTTTTCTGCGATAAATGATGGCAGCTGTTTTCGCTTGGAAGCAGGTGCTGGTGCTGGTAAAACTTACTCACTTCTAAAGGCTTTGAAACACCTTATTGACAACCGATCTTTAGAGTTTTCACAAAAAGAGCAGAAGATTGCTTGTATTACTTATACCAATGTTGCTAAAAATGAGATACGTGAAAGAACAGATAATCACCCTGTAATATTTGCAGATACAATACACGCATTTAGTTGGAGCTTTATAAAATCTTTTCAATCACAGATTCGTAATCTTATGCCTGAGCTAAGTGATAGATGGGGAGATCGTATTACTGAAGCGGGAGGAATAAACTGTCAAAAGGTTATCTATGATTTAGGCTTCCCTAAAATTGATGAAGAAGTCATAGAGTTGCATCATGATGATGTTATTAAATTAATGGCTTCTTTGTTGGAGTATCCAAAATTCCAATCACTTCTTAAAGCCAAGTTTCCTATTATTTTCATCGACGAGTATCAAGATACTAATATTGGATTAGCGTCTTCAATTGTTGATAACCTGATTGATAATAACGCTGGAATTTTAATCGGTTTATTTGGTGATCATTGGCAAAAAATCTATGGAAGGGACGCATGTGGCTTAATTGTAAGCACTCAAGGTAATATTGTAGAAATAGGAAAAAACGCAAACTTCCGCTCAGATAAAAATATTGTTCAATGTCTGAATAATATGCGTCCAGAGTTGCCTCAGCATGAATTTGATCCTGAGTCTGATGGACAGGTTTTAATATATCACTCCAATTCTTGGGTTGGAGATCGTCGTACTGGCGGGCATTGGAAAGGTGATTTGCCTGAAGATATAGCACATGAATATTTTGAACATGTGAAAGGAGTTATGGAAGCCGACGGATGGAATTTTGACTCTGAAAACACAAAGGTTTTGATGCTGACAAATAATGTGCTTGCGACAGAACAAGGATATAAAGAGCTTGCTGATTGCTTTAATTATCCAGAAGATTATTTAAAAAAGAATGATCCATACATCAAGTAT
The DNA here is from genome assembly GCF_038155025.1 of Marinomonas sp. TI.3.20. Taxonomy (NCBI): domain Bacteria; kingdom Pseudomonadati; phylum Pseudomonadota; class Gammaproteobacteria; order Oceanospirillales; family Oceanospirillaceae; genus Marinomonas; species Marinomonas sp. TI.3.20. Next base: position 4,931 of record NZ_JBAKAS010000006.1, read on the forward strand.
TTCGTCGATATTATAGAGCCAATTTCGGCCTTTTTTGAAATGCGAAAGTATGGCGATTTATTTCAAGTCATAAACCAGAAGTTCCCTCAGTTGCAATGCCAGAACGATAAGCGGCTATGGGTTGCAAATTTAAACCGGATAAATGATATTCGTTTGAATGGAATTATTGGAGATTTATTAGATTACCTTTTGAATATAAACAAGCCAAGCTTGTCAAACAAAGTTACTCAACTGGAAGCCAGATATCAAGAATTACAAACTGCTAATATTGATGATTTAGATGATAGAAGTCAACGATTCTTAAGGAAGATAACTTCTTTAAGAGCAATTAGCTATCAACAAGTTATACAGCTAACTAAATTTATCGAGGAGAAAACCCCATTTTCTACAAAACATGGCGTAAAAGGCGCTGAGTTCGATAATGTTCTTGTCGTGCTGGGTCGTGGTTGGAATCAGTATAACTGGAATCAAATGTTTGAGTTTATGGCGAATGGTTATCCTGAAAATAAAAAGGATAGCTTTGAAAGAAATCGTAACCTCTTCTATGTTGCCTGCTCTAGAGCCAAGCATAATTTGACTCTATTGATTACTCAAGAATTATCAGATGAAGCATTAGCTAAATTGAGCTACTTATTTGGGGAAGACCAAGTTGTTGGTGAGCTCGATATCCAAAATTAATATTATTACTTCTGACGGTGTAAGATCATCCTATGACAAGTCACTATACTCGGAAATTTTACCCACTGACGCTTCTAAATTTCCGCTGTTGCGGGCGTTAAATTAGAGAAAAGTTATGGATATATCTACATGGAAAGAAAAATATGTCAATGAGCTAAGTATCTTTGAATTGGCGTATGCACATTTAGGGAACGCTGGCTCTTATCGACTCATAGACGGCTGGTTAAAATCAATTTTGCCAATTACATTACGAGAAATTAATCACGCAAGGCATATGGAGTATTCAAAAAACTTTGTCCCTGTTGTTGGTGCTTTTGGAGTGATTGAGCAAATTGGATTTACCTATAAACGAAATGATAAAGTAGAATACCAAAATCAAAATGCCAGTAGTATTAATAAAGCATTATATTACTTTGCTGAATTTGATGAAGGTAGCGAAGATGTAAAAGCTCTTTACGCCTTAAGGAATTCGTTTTTACATAACGCAAGCTTAATGGCTAAAGCACTATATCCAAATAAACCAAGTTATTATTTTGAATTTGACCGTGAAATGGATGTGCTTGTCAAATATCCAGATACTTCATGGGACGGTGATATATCAACTTTCAAACCAGAGTATACAACTTTAATTAATCCCGATAAGGTTATAGATTTAGCCGAAGTTATCGTAGATTCAGCACGGGACTGTTTAGAAAAAAACATGCTTGAGGTTGACTTAGAATGCGATGAAAGAGAGCTTTTTTATCGTTTTCTTAAGCACTTTCCGGATTAAATTTTTAAAAAATATTACAGTCAAACATAATGCTTATTATGGTCTTTAGCGTGTAGAATTCTTCCAAAAAGAACATTTTCATGTTTTTTTATGGCCTGTTTGTTTAGTCATTATTATTTTCTACAGTAGAATAGACGCTGCGCCGGCATAACCTCCGTCTGTGATGTTGAAGGTTTTCTTGTTTGGTTATTCGCGTATGTTTCATCGTTCTACAGGTCGGTATCATTTTCCTGTTGATGCGATATGATTTTTTCGAAGCGTTTTGTAGCATATTTAGGTAAGGACGTTGGGAGTACATAGTCTCTTAGGTTCGTATCATTACCCACTTGGACTAGCATCACCATGCCGAAGTTGAAGTGTGGCAAGCAGACTATTCTATAAATTCCGTTTTGGGTAAGTGTGGTGGTAAATTCTTCATTTACGGCGCCGCGAAAGGTTTTAGCCCCTTTTGGAATCATGTAGTTTATGGTCATGGCGTTATGACCGAAAGTACCGTTAATAAACTCAATAGAATCTCCTGGCTGTATGTGTAGGAGGCTGGGTACAAAGGCCATTTTCCCCATGGGGCCACGGTTTTCCATTTTTACTTGAAAGGTTTCTGAGTAAGCGGTGCTACAAGCCAAGCTTGTTAAAGCTATCATTGTGAGTATGGTTAATTTGATCATATTTCAGCGCCGTTTTTGTTAATTTTTTTAAGTAAGGTTTAGAGAAAAAAATACCAGACAAGGTCTGGTATTTCTGATTATTAAGACTTTCTTATGTGTTTAAGTTTATCTTTAGTCTAAGAAAGGATAGTCAGTATAGCCTTCTTTTCCAGATCCATACATGGTATCGGTATTCAATGTATTTAGCTTAGCGTCTTGTTCTAATCGTTCAACTAAGTCTGGATTGGCTATGTAGTCTTTACCAAAGGCGACAGCGTCAATGACATCGTTTTTGATCAATTCTTCTGCCTGTGCTTTTGTCAGTGCTTCGTTGCCTATAACCGTGCCGCCAAATTGTTTTTTGATTTGAGCAGTTAGACCAGGTTCATTGAAATGTTCTCTGGTAAAAATAAAGGCAATTTCACGTTCTGCTAATGCTTTGGCCACATAGGCAAAGGTGTCGCTTGGGTTGCTATCGCCCATGTCATGAGCGTCGCAGCGTGGTGACAAGTGAACGCCTACACGGCCAGCTCCCCAAACATCAATAGCAGCATCGGTTGCTTCTAGCAAAAATCTCGCTCTATTTTCTAGACTGCCGCCGTATTCATCATCACGTTGATTAGTAGAAGATTGAAGAAATTGGTCGGGTAAATAGCCATTAGCGCCATGTATCTCTACGCCATCAAAGCCCGCTTTTTTAGCGTTTTGAGCACCAAGACGGTAGGCCTTGATGATGTCTTTGATTTCATTCGTTTCTAATGCTCTAGGTTCTACAAATGCTTTGATCGGACGGACTAAACTAACGTGCCCTTCGGCCGCGATTGCGCTTGGCGCTACAGGTTGTTCGCCGTTTAAATAGATAGGGTCTGAGATACGGCCTACATGCCATAACTGCAAAACGATTTTTCCGTCTTTATCATGAACGGCTTTGGTGATTTTTTTCCAGCCTTCAACTTGTTCATCAGACCAAATACCCGGTGTATCAGGGTAGCCAACCCCCATAGGGTCGACAGAAGTCGCTTCACTGATGATGAGTCCAGCGGAGGCGCGTTGAGTGTAATATTCGACCATTAAATCGTTTGGTACTCTTCCTTCGCTTGCACGGCAGCGAGTAAGAGGGGACATGATGATACGGTTTTTAAGTTCTAATTGGCCTACCGTAATAGGTTCGAATAGCTGAGACATGACTGCTCCAAAATTATAAAGTTTGTTTTAGATAGTCTGCAAATTCGTTAATACATGCTTCATTGCGCTGATAGTAAACCCATTGTCCTTGACGTTTGGATACCACCAGACCAGCACGATGAAGATTGGCTAAATGTGAGGACACTGTGGATTGAGATAATCCCGCTTTTTCAAAAATGAGACCCACACAAACTCCATGTTCAGAGTGACCGCATTGATCAGGAAACTCCGTTTTAGGGGATTTAAGCCAGGTTAGTATGTCCCGTCGTGCAGGGTTTGAAAGCGCTTTTATGATGTTATCAAAATCTTTTTGAGTCATTTCTTTAGCCTAAGCAGATGAAGCTTAATTTATATCGTAATATCTCGATATGCAAATACAAAGATCGGATTGCACAATGTTGTCGTTTTCGAAAATGTTAATCTTCCCATTATACCGTGATAGATGAAATTGGACAGAATGCGAAGTGAAATTAACGAAAAGAGAAAAATAAGATAACAGTTAAAAATATTACAGGACTAATTAATTCTTGAATAGTTCAACTATATTATTTAGTGTAGTAAAGGAAATTGAGCTCATAACTTTAATTTATCCTATGGAAGAGGTCTTTAATGAGGTTTTCAGCAAAGAAATATATTATATCTCTAATTACTTTTGCGATGTCGTTGATTGCTATTTCTGCATCAGCGGACACACTAAATGCAATTAAAGAAAAGGGAGAGGTCACTATCGGTGTGGCTAATGAAGTTCCCTATGGTTACACAACAGCCGATGGTAAGCCTGCTGGGGAAGCCCCTAGTATTGCTGTACATGTCCTTCATGAGTTGGGTGTGAAGAAGGTTAATGTGGTGGTTACCGAATTTGGTTCGTTAATTCCTGGTTTACGAGCCGGTCGTTTTGATGTGATTGCTGCTGGTATGTATGTCACTCCGAAACGATGCAAACAAGTGCTTTTCTCTAACCCTACTTACAGTATTGGGGAAGGCTTTTTGGTTAAAAACGGTAATCCAGCCAAACTTCATGGCTATGCTGATGTTAAGAAAAAATCAGTGAAATTGGGCGTTATGTCTGGTGCTGTTGAGTATGGTTATGCAAAAGACTTCGGTATTGATATGAGTAAAATTGTTACTTTGCCGGATTATCCGTCCGGTGTAGCCGCATTGAAAGCCGGTCGTATTGATGCTCTTGCAGGTACTAGCTTGACGATGGCGACTCTAGCTCATAAAGACAGTCATGTTGAATTAGCACAACCTTTTGACGCTTTGATTATTAATGGTAAATCGGTGAAAGGTTATGGTGCATTTGGTTTCCGTCCTGGTGATAAGTCATTAAGAGATGCGTTTAATAAAGAGCTTTCAACCTTTATCGGTAGTAAAGAACATCTTGCGCTGGTTAAGCCTTACGGTTTTGGTACCTATACATTGCCTGGTGATGTAACGACTGCGAAACTTTGTAAATAGTGTTTAGGGAGTAGCTCAATGGAATTTGGAGAAATTGTCTCCGTACTGCTCCAAGGTGCCATTGTCACGATTAAAATCGTGGCAATGGCACTGCCTCTTGCTGCGTTAATGGCATTCATCTTTGGTTTGACCCGTCTTTACGCACCATCCCCCATTAAACAGATTGCGGTTTTATACATAGAGTTTTTTCGTGGAACGTCCGCACTCATTCAGTTGTACTGGATTTATTTTGTATTGCCTTTTTTTGGTATATCCATCGATGCAATGACGGCAGGTGTTGTTGCCTTGGGGTTGAATATAGGTGCTTATGGTACTGAGGTTGTGCGAGGTGCTATTCAATCGGTTCCTAAAGGCCAATACGAAGCATCTGTCGCATTGAACTTTACCTCTACACAGCGTGTGTGGCACATAATTTTACCTCAAGCGCTGGTTAATATGATTCCTCCTTTTGGTAATTTGGCAATCGAGCTAGTGAAAGCAACCTCGCTTGTTTCGTTAATCACTATTGGCGATCTAACATTTAAGGCGAAGGCGCTTGCGGATATGACGTTGCAAGTTGGGGAGATTTTCGGCGTTGTTTTAGTTTTGTATTTTTTAATGGCTCAGTGTTTATCATTATTTTTCCGCTATCTCGAAAAGCGTTTGAGCAGAGGATTAGGGCGTGGGGGGATTGATCAATGATTCAAGTTACTTGGGATTGGGCATTCGCTTGGGAAGTTCTACCAATGATCCTGTCTGCCGCCAAAATCACCTTGTTGGCCACTTTGTTAGGGAGTGTGTTAGCCATAGCCGTTGGATTGGTTTTTGCTTTATTGAGAAGGGGTCGAAGCAAGCCTATTCGTGTCGGTGTTTATTGGGTGATGGAGTTTATTCGTAGCACGCCATTGTTAGTCCAAATATTTTTCCTGTATTACGTGATGCCTGAATTTGGCATTAGCATGTCACCCTTGCTTACTGGTGTACTGGCGCTTGGCGTTCACTATGGTGCTTATTTGTCAGAGGTGTTTCGTAGTGGCATAGAAGGGGTTGATAAAGGGCAATGGGAAGCATCTAGAGCGCTTAATCTATCCACTCTTGATACCTACAGAGACGTTATTTTGCCTCAAGCTATTCGTCCTATGATTCCTGCAACCGGCAACTACATTATTGCGATGTTTAAAGAAACGCCGCAATTGTCAGCGATTACATTATTGGAAATGCTTCAAGTTGCTAAAATTATCGGCTCAGAGAACTTTAGATATATAGAGCCTTTTACTATGGTTGGGGTTTTATACTTAATTTTCAGTGTGGTAGCAGCGTATGGCATTCATCAGGTTGAAAGGCGTTTTCCAAAAGAAGGATTTAATTTGAAATGAAAAAGCCAATTATCGAGTTCAAAAATGTGCAGAAACGATTTGGTGATACGACTATTTTTAACGATTTTAGTTTTCGCGTCGAAGAGAATGAGATTGTTTCAATTATTGGTCCCAGTGGTTCCGGAAAAAGTACACTGCTAAGGATTTTAATGACCTTAGAAGGTATTGATGGCGGTTATATTAATGTTAATGGCGAATCTTTGTGGCATATGCCTTGGAATGGGGCTTATGTACCAGCGTCTAATAAGCATTTGCATAAGATGCGCAATCATTTAGGCATGGTATTTCAGCATTTTAACTTGTTTCCTCATATGACGGTTAAACGAAACATTACTGAAGCACCTATGCGAGTAAAGGGGTTATCTCGACAAGAAGCAGAGAAAGCCGCAGATGATCTTCTTGAATTAGTCGGTTTGGCAGATAAGGCAGATAGTTACCCTAATGATTTATCTGGTGGTCAAAAGCAGCGAGTAGGGATTGCGCGAGCGTTGGCTATGCGTCCTTCTATTTTATTGCTTGATGAAATTACCTCTGCTCTGGACCCAGAATTGGTGGATGAAGTATTAGATGTCATCAGGAATTTGGCGAAAGAACAGAGTTTCACTATGCTGTTAGTGACTCATGAAATGTATTTTGCCCGGGAAATTAGTGACCGTGTTTGCTTTTTTGACAATGGGGCCATTGTTGAAGAAGGTAAGCCAGAAGACATTTTCACAGCCCCGAAAGAGGTTCGTACGAAAGCCTTTCTAAATGCTTATTTAGGCCAGTAAAAGGTAGATAGCAAGTGTGGTTGTTTTAGGTTAAACATAATAGAAGATTTTTTAAAGCCGCTTTGCTTATTGCAATAGCGGCTTTTTTTATGAAATCTACCCAGCTGGCGTTAAAAATGTATACAAAAATAAGATCGTTTCAAATATAGTGATCGTTATCAAAGCTTTGTTTGGAGTGAAAAGGTGATATCTGTATTAAAAGATTTCAGTATAAGTGCCGTTGTTGCAGGTTTTATTGCTGTTTTGATCGGTTTTGCAAGTTCTGTCGCCATTGTTTTCCAGGCTGCGCAAGCGTCGGGTGCGGATTCACATATTATCGTCTCTTGGATCATGGCTTTAGGGTTGGGAATGGGGGCGAGCTGTTTTTTTCTTTCTCTTTGGTATAAAGCCCCTGTCATTACCGCTTGGTCTACTCCAGGAGCGGCATTGTTGGCGACAAGTCTTGGGCATATTACGTATGCCGAGTCGATTGGTGTTTTTATTTTTGCGGGATTGCTCGCATTTTTAACGGGTATTACGGGGTTATTTGATAAGTTAATGCGTTTAGTGCCGTTGCCAATAGCCTGTGCCATGCTGGCTGGCGTGTTGTTCAAATTCGGGTTAGGTATTTTTGAATCTTTGCAAAGTGACACATTTCTTGTTGCTGCTATGCTGTTAACGTATTTAATTGTTAAATGTTTTCTGCCTCGTTATGTCATTCTTGTTGTTCTAGTGGTTGGCGTGCTTTTCTCTGTGTTGAGATCAGATGGGACTATGATGAGTCATATTCCATTGTCTGTTGGCCAGTTTGTTTGGGTATGGCCTGAGTGGAACTTGAGTGCGCTTATTGGTGTGGGAATTCCATTATTTATTGTCACCATGACATCTCAAAATATCCCTGGAGTGGCGGTGATGAGGAGCAGTAATTATCAAATACCTGTATCGCCTTTAATTAGCTGGACTGGATTTACTTCTGTCGTATTGGCGCCGTTAGGAGGTTTTGCGTTTAATCTAGCGGCCATCACAGCGGCGATTTGTTCAGGTGGTGAGTGCCATCGAGATCCTAAACGTCGCTATATTGCTGGCTTATCAGCAGGCGTGTTTTACTTCTTATCTGGGTTAGCTGGTTCATCGGTCGTTGCGTTATTTTCTGTTTTTCCTGACACTATGATTGCTACATTGGCAGGGGTTGCACTGCTTGGCACGATTGGTATGAATTTGAAAAATGCGGTATCAGATGATACGTATCGAGAAGCAGCATTGGTGACATTTTTAGTGACAGTATCAGGTGTATCGTTTTTCGGTATTGCATCTGCTTTCTGGGGTATTGTGTTTGGCAGTCTGTTTTTACTTGCCTCAAAGTTAACAAAAAAGGTGGTTTGAGTTTTTATTATGCTGCTTTATCAAAAAATAAAAGATGATATTTTAAATAACCGATTACCTGTCGGGCGACCGCTAAGACAAACGGAGCTGTCTGATCGTTATGGTGTCAGTCGCATTCCTATTCGTGATGCACTTTTGCGGTTAAAAGCGGATGGTTGGCTTGTTCCTCATGGAAAAGCTGGGCATATAATTCCTGATTTGAATTGGCAGGAAGCAGAAGATATTTTCTTGATGCGATTGGACCTTGAGCCTAGGTTATTTGATTATGCGTTTGATAAAATTAATAAGGTGAATATTGAGTGTGCGGCCCAGCTGATTGAAAAATTGGATAATACGCAATTAACTTTATTAGAAAAAGGAGAGTTGAACTGGGATTTTCACAAAGAGTTATATTTTCCAGCCGATAGACCCGTTTTATATAAAACAGTCCAATCATTAAATCAGCAATATGCCCGTTATTTGGGGTTTCAGTATGGACCTATGGGCTATAAACAGCATAGCCAAAATGAGCATGTTGAGCTATTGCGCTTTATCGAGCTAAACGACAAAAAATCAGCGATGTGTTTGCTTAATCAGCATATTAAAGATGCCGGTCAGTTATTGGTAACCTATTTGAAATCCATCAAATAATAGTGAATTCATAATAAAAAATTAACTATGGGGCTGATTAGGCAATAATTCTTTATTAGGAGGTGGGTGGTTTAAGAGGTTGCACCTGAGTGATAGAAGTGAAGCTCCTTTATGGCATCCTTCACTTCTTGAACAGAGGCTACTGAGGCAAATAAATCGCCAGTTTTGCACCACCTAAACCAGTTGACTTCTCTTTTCTTAAAAAACCTTCTTTATCATTACTGACATGAGCGCTTGCGGAGAGTTTAGCAAAATAAAGTCCAAGCCCTGTATTAGACTCAAGGAATTCCTCGTCTTCCTGTTTGGCTGTGAATCCTTGGCCATCATCTTCAATGCTGATCACTAAAAAGTCATCTTCTAGAGATGCGTTAATTTGTATTTCGGATCGCGCAAAACGAAGTGCATTATAGACAGCGGTACCGACGACGGCAGTCATTAAACGCTCATCAAAAAAACCTGTGAGCTCTGAATCGCAGTGATAGCTTAATTCAAGGTTCTTAGCGTTAGCAGAGGCTAATAAAGCAAATACTTGATCGTCTAAAAATTCGTCAAGTAGGAATTTATCAACATGCAGTTCATAGCCATTAGACGCTAATTTATAGAGATACAGGTATTCGACCCATTCATCATTCAGCTTTTTAAGGGATTCTTCAATGACGATAATTCTTTTTTCATTAGCATTATTCGCTGGCAAAGACTCTTTAAGCCCCTGTAGTTGATATAGTAGGGTACCAACTTGGTTTTTGCTTTCATGTATTGCACTGGCAAGAATTGTACTGATGTCCATTTTTTTCATTTTATACCTCGAAAGCCAATGTGTATTGGGAGCTTTGCTTATCAGTGGGCGCGACAGCAATACCAGCTTCAACATCCTGCGTCCATAATTGAAAGGTGTTCTTTGCACTGTTTATTTCGTTACTATTGAGGAAAACACTGATCTCATATGAATAAGATTTGGCTCTGACAGAAGGATCATCAAAAAATAATTGATGTACCTTTTTCAATGTTATTTGAAATGTCTCTTTCTGCCGTGATGAAATAGGTGTTTTCTCTGACAATTTTGCAAACGTTAACAAGTGATTTAGATACACTTCTGGTGTGTTATAGCAAGAATGTTTCGCTAAAGACACCGCTCTTCTAAAAGCAAATTCAGCGGTAGGGTAGTCTTCAATTATGAGGCTTAGTCTCCCCAATTCCATTTGGCGTAATAAATTTTTCGGTGAGCGTTCCAGTGCATCCACTAAAATAACTTGTGCTGCTTTGTTATCTTTTTGTGCGATCTTAATTTTCGCTAACCAATCGTAGGCACTGACAAAAAAACGATTGTCGAGCATAAGTTGACGAAATTTATTTTCTGATTGTTCTAATTGATTTAAATAGAAACAAGCTCGTGCTTCACCAAATAAAGCCCAAGGCATTTTTCGATTTACTAAAATACTTGAAAAGAGAGATTTTGCTTGTTGATACTCTTTCATTTCTAAATAGCATTCACCAATCACTCTCTGACACTTACCCTCAAGTGAAGGGTATTTTTCCATCACCTTATAAGCTTCTGCAATGGCTTTTGGTAAGTTTTTTTGGTCTAAAGCTTGGTTGACATCAATCAGCTTGTGTTTCGTTTCAAGCAATTTTGATAATCGGCGTTGGAGTACCGCCTGAGAAAAAGGTTTTGTAATATAGCCATCAGGTTGAAATTCAATGGCGCCCATCACCATCTCAATGGATGTTTCGGCAGTGACCATTAAGTACGTTGTGGTATTAGGAATAAGTTTTGAGTATCTGACTTCTTCAAGTAATTGCTGGCCGTCCTTGCCATTACCAAGGTTATAATCAGATAGGATTACATCAAAAGATTGTGTTTTTAATAAATCGATTGCAGTTTCGGCTTTCATCGCTATTTCAATAGTTTCGAAACCAAAATCGCTTAACATCTTTTTTTGCATTATTCTTGCTTCAGCCATATCTTCAATTAGTAAGGCTTTTTGGCTAGAAAAATCAGATTTTCGCATGATAGATGTTCCGTATCTTATTAGTTATGTTAAAGAAACGATTTATTTGGATCCACTACTAAATCTTCTGAAAAAACGTCATCTTCTTCTGAGGTTTGCTGTGGTATAGCATAGCTTTCACTGGCCCATTCGCCTAAATCGATCAACTTACATTTAGCGCTGCAGAATGGACGGTCTATATTTTCTTTAGACCAAGGTGTTTTTTTCTGGCAGGTAGGGCAGGCAATCAACGTCATTTTCTTATTCTCTTTTCTCTAATCTATCTAAAATACGCTTATGCAGCTCCATAACTTTATCATTTAAATCAACTAAATTGCTATCGTTTTTGAGTGTCATGTCAGTAAGGCTGAGACGTTCAGCGTTGCTAAGCTGAGTGGAAATAATACTTTCTGCGAGCGCGTTATCCATATTGTCTCGAGTAATGATCCTTTCAATTTGAAGGCTTGTAGGTACATCAATGCCGACAGTTAATTGGCAAATTTGATCTTGTTTGGTTTCAAATAGCAATGGATGGACGAGCAGTACATACGAAGAGGTTGCTTTTTCTAATTGAGTTGAAATTAACTGGCGTATTTCTGGATGCGTTATCGATTCAAGCCAAAGTCGTTCGTTTTTGTCCTTAAAAACAATCTCTCTAAGCGCTCTGCGATCCAACTGACCGTCACTCAGTAATATATTAGCGCCAAATCGATCAATTATTTTGCTTAAACATTTAGAGCCTGGAAGAACAACCTCTCGGGCAACGTCATCCGCATCGACACTTTGGATGCCTAGCGCATTAAATAATTTCGTTACGGTACTTTTTCCAGAACCTATACCACCGGCAAGTCCTACAATAGGTGAAGCATTGTTTTTTTTCATAATTGAATATAGTAAAAGTGTGCAATTCCAGACAGGGTTAAAAAAGGTCCAAAAGGAATGTTTTGTCTTTCTTTTTTGTGACAGACAGCAGTGTATAAGATCCCTAATAGACTTGCATAGAGCAAAGTAGTGAATAAATGATCTACATAGAGCCAAGCGCCCAAAACAGCCAGTAATTTAGCATCTCCTAGGCCAATGCCTTCCGTGTTTCTAAAATGAAGATAGAGTTCTCGTAGCAGATAAATCATCCCATACCCAAATATGGCACCTAGTACCGACGAATCAAGATTGACCGTTCCGATATTGAGAAAAAAGGCAGCGGCAATGGCAAGGCCACAGCATTCATTAGGAATCAGTTGGTGTTCGTAATCAATAATGGCGGCCATGAGTAAAGAGCTGATAATGAGTGTAGTAAGTAGGAGCTGGTAAGTGCTGCTACACAGGAAAAATAAGGGGAGGCAGACGATTAAAAATAAAGCTTCAATTGCCCAATAGCGGGGTGAAATTGAGTGTGAACAATAGCGACATTGACCTCTTAGTAGGATAAAGCTTATTAACGGGATAGTGTCTTTCCAAGATAAGCTATGTAAACAGTGCATGCATTGGGAGCGTCCGAACGAAATAGATTTTGGACATGCTCTTGTGAACTTCTGAGAGAGTATTTCATGAGCTTCTTTTTCTGCAAGGTATTGATTGGTTCTTGGCCAGCGAATAGAAAAGAGAGCCGCAAAGCTACCAAGACAAAGCAAAGTGCTGGCGTAAAGGAGTAGGTTAAATATCGTTGTCTCTATCATGATAATTTAAGCAAAGGTTTGTAGATGGTTAAAAGAGACGTGACAACAAAGCCCGCTGCAATAAAAAGGCAGCAGGCTGGAATGATTTTTTCAAACCAATAAATAACTCGATGACATTGTTGCTCATGTTCTTGTGCTGCTAGAGTGAGAGCTCTATCTATATCACCATTTTTTGTGGCGGCATGCAGGGCAAGGGCAGATTCTTTTGGAAACCAATAGCTCGGAAAGCTTGCCTGATAGCTTTTTCCTAACTGAAGTGAATAGTAAGCTGAAATAATATCTGTTTTTAAACCTGAATGGCTAAAATGAAGAGGCATTGATATTAAAGCTTGCTGCAGAGGCTTGCCTGTTTTACGGCTAGCATTTAATAGAGCGAGAAGTTTGGTTAGTCGAAAGCTTGAATTTATTTTTTCAAACCAATTGCTTGCGTTCCCATTAGTGAAATTTATTACGATAATTATTTGTATTAACGTTGTAATTAAGTAAATCACAAGATTTAAAATAAGAGATTGGCTGAGACTGTTTTCAGTAAAAAAAACATGTAATAGATTAATGACTAATGCGACTTGAATAATAAAGAAAGGGTATGTCATGCCTTTTAATAGCTTAGATGACCAACTTAACAGTTCCTGTAATTGTTTTATTGAGGTCTCAATACTCTTTTCACAATCCTCTCTTGAGCCGTCTGTTACCAAAAGTTGGCAGTAAGGTTGGCAGCGTTTATCCGATAAACGACTCAATACCTTATTAAATGGCTTCCCAGCATTCAGTTCGTATGTCATGACAAGACAGTTCTTTGCAAGTGCTGAGTTAGTTGAAGACTTAGAAAGGCTGTTAATTGCTTCGTTTAGTTGAAAGCCGTTGTTAAGTGAGCTTTGGATTTCACAAAAAAAGACTAGCAGCGTTTTGTAGTTAAAGAGTTTTGGCTTATAAACCGTGCATTCTAGCTCCCATAGACCTAACTCAACATAATGGAGTAACAGCTCGCTTTCTGAGTTCGCATAATGATAATGGGTCCCAGTATTACATTTGACGCTAAACCAAGGCATTTTTTGCTCCTATTGAACTATGTGTATACGCCTTCCAAAGTGAAGGGGTGGAAATGAGAGCTTCATAGTCCTTAGGTAAATGCTCGTCCCATAGTGGTTGAAGTCCACTGAATAGTGCGTTTTGACTGTTTGATCGGTACTCCATGGATTGGTGGATGATGAGTTTAAGAGAGCTTACTAACGAGAAAAAATCAACCTGCCAGCTGCTGCATCGATGAATAGCATCGAGTGTGGAGTTAGTGTGTAAGGTGGCTAAAACTAGGTGGCCAGTTAAAGACGCATTAATAGCAAGGTTTGCCGTTTCTGCATCTCGTATTTCACCAATCATAATAATGTCGGGGTCTTGCCTTAACAAAGATTTAAGGATGGTTATGGCGTTAAGGCCAATCTCAGGCTTTGGTTCACTTTGGTAAAGCCCATTAACTTCGTGCTCCACTGGGTCTTCAATCGTAAAAATAGTGCGCTTTTCATCATTTATGTGCTCTAAGCATGAGTAAAGTGTTGTACTTTTCCCTGCGCCTGTTGCACCGCATACTAGAATTAAGCCACTTGGTTTTTCTAGTTGGTCTGTTAACTGTTGTTGCAGCAAAGGTGGTAAGCCGAGACTGTCTAAAGTAAATCGGTTCTTTTCGGGTAGTAGGCGAAGTGCAACCTTTTCACCTTTTATGGTGGCGATGATGCTGACACGTATGAACGTGACCTTGTCTTGGTAAGAGAAAGAAAATTGCCCTTCTTGTGTTCGTCTAGTCTCAGAAAGGTCTAAGTTAGAACGCATTTTTATTCTGTTAATTAATGTGTTTTCTGGGTCCAATGTGACGAGCGAAGTGATAATGCCATATTGGCGTGTGCAAACATGTATTGATGACGGTTTTTGTTCAATGTGGATGTCAGTAGCATCCGCATTGATTGAGTTGGATAGGATTTCTTCTAAAGTCATCACTCTTCCTCCTCAACAGTAGTGCATTGTCGAGGCAAAACGTTGCTGGATAAATCTGACTCACACAGCCAATTTCTCTCTTCATTTCGTGAGTATTTGAGATAATTCCCTTCAGAGATCCCTGTATCGTCATTTAAGGTGATAGTGACGCTTCCAGTTTCCTTGTCTTGGTCGCTTACTTTAATGCTTTTAACGATAGAGTTGCTTAGTACAGTAGGTACTATTTCGTTGAAGTTGGATTCCGACGGAAACTCTCCGTTGAGTAGAATATATTCCTCAATGAAAGATTGACTTTGAGTGGCTAGATTCTGAGCTTCAACTAATTTAGCTTTGGTTATTTGTCTAGTGAATGTGGGGGCGGTGATAGCGGCAAGAATTGAAATGATGGCAATAACGACCATCAATTCCAATAACGTAAAGCCATTTTGGTTGGCGCGTAAGCGATTCATATCTTCACTCCTTGAAGAATGTATTGGTAGCGTTAGCGTCCTGCTAAGCATTATTAAAACACTAGACCATTTTTGAGGAAAAACCACGATTATGTTTATTATTATGAATTTAATTAAGTTCAGATTATTCAATCAAACATTGAAAGTGGGGTGCGGTTAATGCTTTTCTAATTGTCACGGAGGGCGTGAAGAAAAATATAGGACGATTTTTTGATTGTTCGGTGAAGAGCTAAATGTCTTAATTTAACAGGTTATTGAGTACGAAAGAGACCTGTTAATTACATTATTCAACGTGTAATTAACAGGTCGTAAATCGCAATGGCTACTATTTGTGTCCTAGTAGTGACTGTCCTGCCTGAATTGCCGTGATGGCAATGGTGTAAACAATGTCATCGACTAAAGCGCCACGGGATAGATCATTTACTGGTTTACGAATGCCTTGAAGCATAGGGCCAATACTAACAACATCGGCACTTCGCTGAACCGCCTTGTAGGTGGTGTTACCGGTGTTTAGATCTGGGAATATAAATACCGTCGCCTTTCCTGCCACCTTACTGTCTGGTGCTTTCTGTTTCGCGACTTTTTCCATAATGGCAGCGTCATATTGCAATGGGCCATCGATGAGTAGGTCAGGGCGACGACGCTGAGCAATAGCGGTCGCTTCTCGTACTTTATCAACGTCGTTTCCGGTGCCAGAACCCCCAGTGCTGTAACTGATCATAGCGACTTTTGGTGCGATGCCAAAAGCAATAGCTGAGTCAGCACTTTGAATGGCAATTTCGGCCAGCTGTTCAGCGGTAGGGTCGGGGTTGATTGCGCAATCTCCGTAGACAAGTACTTGATCTGGTAGGCACATAAAGAAAACAGAGGAAACTAATGAGGCATTTTCAGATGTTTTGATCAACTGCAGCGCAGGTCGAATGGTGTTCGCTGTAGTATGAATGGCACCAGAAACAAGTCCATCAACGTCATTAGTCTGTAGCATCATAGTGCCAAGAACAACATTGTCTTCGAGTTGCTCTCTGGCAATAATATCAGTCAGGCCGCGGTGTTTTCGTAATTCCACCATGGGTGCCACATAGCGTTCACGAATACTATCAGGGTCAAGGATTTCAACGCCATGGCTTAATTCAATGCCATTGTTTTGTGCGATGCGCAGGATTTCAGCTTCTTTACCTAATAAAGTACAACGGGCAATGCCTCGCTCTGCGCAAATCGAAGCCGCTTGAATCGTTCGGATTTCTTCACCTTCAGGCAGAATGATTCGTTTGTTGAGGGATCTAGCCTGTTCAATTAAGCGATAGCGAAACGCTGGAGGCGAAAGCTTTCTTTCTTCTTGATTTAAGGCAAAAGAGTTAACCCAATCATGATCAATACAACGAGCAATATGCTCTTTTACTGTAAGTATGCGCTCTTTGTCATCAAGTGGTATTTCTTGATTGAATGATTGCATAGTAATAACGGTTTCCCAGCTATTAGTATTGACAGAAAGCACGGGCAATCCTTTTGCCATTGCCTTGCCACAAAGGACCATTAGCGCTTCACTTGGTTGGTAGCCGCCAGTTAAAACCAACGCGGCTATTTTGGTGTCATTAAGCGCGGCAATAGCGGTTGCCATAATAATGTCAGTACGATCGCCAGGAGTGAATACTAAGACTCCCGGGCGTAATGCCTCTAGCATGTTTTCAACGCCACGAGCACATAAGGTGTACGACTGGACTCGACGTGTGTCCATTTCCCCAGCATTGACTACTTTTGCTTGAAGAAAATCGGCGACATCTTTGACGCGAGGGTACGTTAGCTCTTCTGAAACAGGTATTTGTCCTAGCAAACTAAAATTACGCTTAAAAATACTACGCTGAGCAAATAAGTCGCCGTAGGATTTAGCGCCCAAGGAGCCCGGCATCGTTTTATTTAAAATACAGCCAATAACATCGTGTGCTTTAATTCCGCCATATGAGCCAGCAGCGATTTCAACATGATGCTCGAGCTCATTGACTCTCATATTATTAGGTGCAGTAACAAGAACAAGTCCAGCATCTAAGGTTCGAGCGATGGCCTTGTTGAGGCGTGTTGCGTAGGGGTGGCCAGGAATAAGAGCAAGCCCTTCAACGATGACGGTCGAATCCGGTTCTACGCTGGCTTGAAAGCGGCCGACAATCTCTTCCATCAGTTCTTCAATATTGTCGTTATACAGATAACGCTCAGCCTCATGCAAAGGAATGGGCTCGGCAGGTGTTAATATTGAGCCTTGAGCAACCATTGCTGTGGATTTATCTGGGCCAGTATCGCCAGGATGAGGTTGGGCAATTGGCTTGAAAAAGCTTGCTTTAAGACCTTGTTGTTCTAAGGCCCGAACAAGTCCAACAGAGACAGATGTTAAACCAACACCGGGACCTGTCGGTACTGTCATTAGCACATTGGTTGACATAATTAAAAGTTCCTACTTGAACAATATATTTGATAAAGATTGCTAAACACTATTGTCGAATCAGATTAATTGTATCCAAAGCAATCATGAGTTCTTCGTTGGTTGGAATGATCCAGACCTTTGTTTGACTCTTTTTAGATTCAATACTCATCGTCGCGCCGCGCAGTGAGTTCTTGTCACTATCAATGTGGATATTAAATGCTTTCAGCTGTTGGCATATGGCTGCACGGATGTAAGAGGAATTTTCACCTATTCCGCCAGTGAATACCAAGTGATCAATACTATTAAGCGTAGTGGCAGTACTTACTAGGTATTTCGCCGTTCTTATGGCAAACATATCTAGAGCTAATTTGGCTTGTTTATTGCCCAGGGCCATTGCTTCTTCAAGAGTACGGCAATCATTAGACAATTCGGATATGCCTAATAAGCCGCTTTTTTTGTTTAAAATATCCAATGCTTCTTCTGAAGAAATATCTTGTGCTTGAGCAATAAAGGTGAGCAAACTTGGATCAAGGCTACCACATCGAGTGCCCATCATAAGCCCTTCAAGTGGTGTGATTCCCATACTGGTATCAGAAGATTTGCCTTTATGAATGGAGCAAGTGCTAGCGCCATTGCCTAAATGAGCAACAAGAACGCCTTGCTCTAAGCTTTTAGGATGAAGTTCTGCAAGCCGACGGCTGATGTAACGATAGCTTGTTCCGTGAAAACCATATTTACGAAAGTGATGCTGTCGATACAGTTCCATTGGAATAGGGTAAAGGTACTGTTCTTGGCTGAGAGTCTGGTGGAATGCAGTATCAAATACAGCGACCTGAGGAATGCCAGGAAAAAGCTCAATAGCGGCATTCATCCCAATAATGTGAGCTGGGCTATGGAGAGGGGCAAAATTAGCGCATTCTGCAATGCCGTCAATAACACTTTGATCAATTAACACAGATTTGCTAAATGTTTCTCCACCATGGACAACCCGATGACCAATGCCGGTCAAGCTATCCAAAATAGCGGGTCTTTGGCTAAGCCATTTTTTTATTTCGGCCACCGCACTTTTATGACTACCGTCTGCTAAATGAATTGACTCTTTATTACCATCTTTTTTAAACGTTACCGTACTGTTGCCTACTCCAAGTCGGTCCGCAATACCTTCTAGTAGTATTGATTGTCCTTCATCGGACAAAACCGCAAATTTTAGAGAAGAGCTACCGCAATTAATGACTAATATACTTTCGCTCATTATGCTTCCTTATTTATGGACTCTTAGTGAAAGATCTATTGCCTGAACATGTTTTGTTAAAGCACCAATAGACACATAGTCCACCCCTGTTTTTGCAACAAGGTGAAGCTTTTCTTGGTCCATATTACCAGAGGCTTCAAATTTTACTTTACCTTTAAATCGAGTGACAGCGGTCGCCATATCATCATAAGTAAAATTATCTAGCATGATGATATCCGCACCGGCTTCAACAGCTAAGGCAACCTCTTCAAGATTTTCGGTTTCAACTTCTATGGTTTTTCCGGGTGCAATCTTTTTTGCCATTTCGACGGCATTAGTAATCGAACCTGCCGCCATTATGTGGTTTTCTTTAATCAGAAAAGCATCATAAAGACCAAAGCGGTGATTTTGAGCTCCACCCACTGTCACCGCGTATTTTTGGGCGCTTCGTAAACCGGGTAACGTTTTTCTAGTGTCTAAAATGGTTAAATTCGTTGCCGAAACGTCTTCTGTGTATTTTCTAGAAATAGTGGCGGTGTAAGACAACGTTTGAATGAAATTTAACGCAGTTCGCTCACCGGTAAGAATAGTGCGAGCATGTCCTTTTAAGGTTAAAAAAGGTTTGTTTGGCTCTAGCAGGTCCCCATCTTTAGCAAGCCATTCTAATGTGACGTTATGGCCTAATTGTCTAAAAACCTCATTAACCCAATCTTGGCCGCATAAAACAGCAGATTCTCTTGAAATAACGGAAGCGGTGATCTCATGGTCATCAGGGATAAGTTGGGCCGTTATATCGCCAGAACCAACATCTTCTTTTAAAGCAAAAGTGACGTTTGATGTCATGTGATTGATTGAATTTTCATTCAACAGTGTCATATTACTTCCTATTTATGATTTCGAGAAAAGATCCATTGTAGCGATAATATTGGGTGTCGTCAGTCTGTGATACGCAGACTTATGCATTTTTCGCTCTTAACTTAATGATGGAAATCACAATTTTGTAAATATCATAAGCCATTGTCACTCAAAGGAAGGTTTTTCATGCAC
The DNA here is from genome assembly GCF_038155025.1 of Marinomonas sp. TI.3.20. Lineage (NCBI taxonomy): Bacteria > Pseudomonadati > Pseudomonadota > Gammaproteobacteria > Oceanospirillales > Oceanospirillaceae > Marinomonas > Marinomonas sp. TI.3.20. Next base: position 24,575 of record NZ_JBAKAS010000006.1, read on the forward strand.
TGGTGTTTAAATATTAGACAAATTTATGGGTTTTGCTGAAATGTAGGCTTTTTAAATATCCATGAAAACCTAGAAGTTGACTAAGTATTGTACCTTTTCCATATAAATTCACTAAAGTTATGGTTGGGATGTCTTTTGTGAATGATCCTGTGCACCTCCAGTATTCTAAAGGGGTTGGCTATATTGGGAGGTTAAAAAACATACTACAAGTGAGCGTTCGTCGCTTTTTTCTTGTATGAAAGTGATTCATTCTTGAGATAGGAGTCTAGGCGATTCTGTTATTAGGTGTTAACCTTACGTTTGATTTGAATACCTATAAGGGATGTATAAACCACCGATTTACTGTAAAAATTAGTAAATCGCGATAGGGAAAATGTTTGCAACATGTCTATTTTAGCAGTAACAAACAACGTGGTTAACAATTTTTCAGCTTTCTATGAACATCCTGCAAAACGGGATGTTATTTTCATATTTAGCTAATTAAGGGCTTAATTAGATATAAGCCCATATGGAAACGAACCTACCAAAACAATTTGGTGGTCGAATTGATGGCAAACTCTAAAATAATAACAACGCCGTTTATTAGACAGAAAAAACGATACCGCTAAACAAATGGTTAGGTATCGTTTTTTCTTGTGTCGGCTGGTTTTTATAGTGTTCTGACTATAGATTCCTCTGGTTCGTTTAAGTCACCTCCAAGGTAAACAATTAAAGTCCTTGGTAGGTTTGAGAACTGTTTTAATAGCGGGGGTTATTATCACTATGACGGAGCAGCATATCCTCGAAGATATCGATCCGATCGAAACAAAAGAATGGGTTGATGCTATCGAGTCTGTCTTTCGAGAAGAAGGACCAGATCGCGCACGATACATTTTGGATCGTTTGACAAAAGAGGCTGCGAAAGCAGGCGCACCAATGCCAGCCTCCATTACAACGTCTTACCGTAATACGATTTCTCCTCAAAATGAGAAGCCGTTACCGGGAGATTTATTTATGGAGCGTCGTATTCGTTCCATAATCCGTTGGAATGCACTGGCAATGGTTATGAAAGCAAACCGCCAAGATTCAACACTTGGTGGCCACATCACTAGTTTCTCTTCTGCAGCAACGCTGTATGACATTGGCTTTAACCACTTTTTCCGTGGTTCAGACAGTGATCAAGAAGCAGACATGGTTTTCTTCCAAGGTCATATTTCTCCAGGCATTTATGCCCGATCTTATATTGAAGGCCGGTTGACAGATGAGCAACTTGATAACTTCCGTCGTGAAGTTGATGGTAAAGGGTTACCTTCTTATCCTCATCCTTGGTTAATGCCTGATTATTGGCAGTTCCCGACCGTTTCTATGGGTCTAGGGCCATTGCAAGCGATCTATCAAGCGCACGTTATGAAATATCAGCATAACCGTGGTTTGATTGATCAAGGCGACCGCAAAGTATGGGCTTTCTTGGGTGATGGTGAGTGTGACGAACCTGAATCTCTAGGAGCTATCGCACTGGCAGGGCGTGAAAACTTAGATAACCTTATTTTTGTTATTAACTGTAACTTACAGCGCCTTGATGGCCCTGTACGCGGTAATGGCAAAATTGTTCAAGAGCTAGAAGGTGTCTTCCGTGGCGCTGGCTGGAACGTTGTCAAATGCTTATGGGGTCGTCATTGGGATGCTCTATTTGAAAAAGACGACAAAGGCTTATTAATTAAGCGTATGAATGAAGTTTGCGATGGTGAACTACAGAATTACAAAGCCAATGGCGGTGCGTACACACGCGAACATTTCTTCGGTAAATACCCAGAATTGTTAGAAATGGTGAAAGATTTATCTGATGACGACATCATGAATCTTAACCGCGGTGGACATGACCCTTATAAAGTTTATGCAGCGTACGCTGAAGCAACGTCTCATAAAGGTCAGCCGACTGTCGTTCTAGCGCAGACAGTTAAAGGCTACGGCATGTTTAAAGCAGCCGAAGCTCAGAATACAGCGCACCAAACTAAAAAATTGGATGAAGAGTCTTTGGCTCAATTCCGAGATAAGTTTGGTATTCCGATTACCGATGAAGAATTGAAGGATCTGCCTTACTACCGTCCAGCGGAAGACAGTCCTGAGATGAAATACTTGCGCGCTCGTCGTAAAGAGTTGCATGGGGATTTCCCTGTTCGTCGTCGTGATTGTGAAGCGTTAGAAGTTCCTTCATTAGACGCTTTTAAAGCTCAAGTTGCCGGTACAAAAGGTCGTGAGATTTCTACGACTATGGCATTTGTTCGCGCTTTGAATGTGATGGTTAAAGACAAAGAAATTGGCAAGCGTGTCGTGCCAATTGTTGCCGATGAAGCTCGCACCTTTGGTATGGAAGGCATGTTCCGTCAGTTGGGTATTTACTCTTCTGAAGGTCAACGTTATACGCCTCAAGATCATTCTCAAGTAATGTTCTACAAAGAATCTGCTGAAGGCCAGATTCTTCAAGAGGGTATTAACGAGCCAGGTGCATTCTCTGCATGGTTAGCGTTAGCAACATCATACAGCAACAGTAATCTACCAATGATTCCTGTGTACATTTACTATTCAATGTTTGGTTTCCAACGTGTTGGTGACTTGGCTTGGGCAGCAGGTGATTCACAAGCTCGTGGTTTCTTGATTGGTGCGACTGCTGGTCGTACGACGCTGAATGGTGAAGGCTTGCAGCACGAAGATGGGCATTCCCATATTCAAGCTGGCTTGATTCCAAACTGTGTTTCTTATGACCCAACTTACTCATACGAAGTCGCTGTTATTGTTCAAGATGGCTTGCGCCGCATGTACAAAGAGAAAGAAAGTGTTTTCTATTACCTAACAGTAATGAATGAAAACTATGCACATGAAGACATGCCAGAAGGTGTTGAAGACGGCATCATTAAGGGTATGTATAAGCTTAAAACTCATGAGAAAAAAGCCAATAAGAAACAAGTTCAATTACTTGGTTCTGGTGTGATTCTTCGTGAAGTTGAAGCGGCTGCAGAAATTCTCTTTAATGACTACGGTGTAAACTCTGACGTATGGAGTGTTACTTCTTTCAATGAATTGCGCCGTGAAGGCTTAGATGCAAGTCGTTGGAATATGTTGCACCCTGAAAGTAAGCCTCGTGAGTCGTATGTAGAATCTTGCTTAACAGACAAAGGTCCAGTGATTGCATCAACAGACCATATTAAATTGTTTGCTGATCAAATTCGCCCTTTCATCAAAGGCACATTTAATGTGCTAGGTACTGATGGTTTCGGCCGAAGTGATACGCGTGCTCAATTGCGCCATTTCTTCGAGATTAACCGTTACTGGATTGTAGTATCTGCTTTGACGGCATTAGTGAAAGACGGTGTAATTGATGCATCTGTAGTTAGTGAAGCAATTGCTAAATTTGGCATCGATCCAGAGAAGCCAAATCCAGTTACTTGCTAATTATAAACAAGCTAGGTATCAGGTTTGAACTTGGTTCAAACCTGATTAGTTATTCAGTTTGATGCGTCTATATGACAAAGGAGATTTCCGTGAGTACTGAAATCATTCGAGTACCGGATATTGGTGGTGCAACTGATGTTGATGTTATCGAGATCAGTGTAAAGGTTGGCGACATTATAGAAGTCGATCAATCTATTCTTGTGCTGGAGACAGATAAAGCGTCTATGGACGTTCCATCTCCAATAGCAGGTAAAGTTGTTAGCATTTCCGTTGAGGAAGGTTCACAAGTTTCAGAAGGTTCTGAGGTTATGGTTCTTGAAGTGGAAGGTGCGACAGCAGCTCCAGTAAAAGAAGAGCCAGCTACAGAAGCGGTTGTCGCTGAGACGACTTCTAACGTAGAGCCAGCACCTCAAGCAGCTGCAGCAACATCCAGCAGCGAAGAGAAAGTATCTATACCAGATATTGGTGGTTCTACTGACGTTGAAGTGATAGAAATCTGCGTTGCTGAAGGCGATATGGTTGAAGAGGGTGATTCTTTAATCGTTCTTGAAACAGATAAAGCTTCTATGGATATTCCTTCTCCGTTCAGTGGTAAAGTAGGAAAAATTCTGATCAGTGTTGGTGATACAGTGTCTGAAGGTTCAGAAGTACTTCTTATGACAACTGAATCAAGTGCTGCAACGACGGGTGCTCAAACACCAGCCCCAGCAGCACCGGCTGAAGCAGCGAAAGTCGCTGAGCCAGTAGCTGTTCCACAAACCATTGCTGGTGGTGTTGAAATCGTTAATGTACCTGATATTGGTGGTGCAGAAGGTGTTGAGATCATCGAAGTAGCGGTTGCTGTAGGTGATTCTGTCAACGAAGGCGATTCTATAATCGTACTAGAGACAGATAAAGCATCGATGGAAATTCCGTCACCTAAAACAGGTGTTGTTAAATCCATTGCCGTAAAAGAAGGTGATAAGGTGTCTGAAGGAGATTCAATTCTTGAGTTAGAATTTGAAGCGACTTCTGCCCCAGCGCCTAAAACAGCGGCACCTAAGCAAGAAGCAGCAACAGCGCAAACTGAAGCTCCTAAAGCTGCACCAGTGGTAGCAAGTGTTGATCAAGCAGCCGTTCTAGCAACGCCTTCTAAGAATGTGCACGCTGGTCCTGCAGTGCGTATGTTGGCTCGCGAATTGGGTGTGGACTTGTCTCTTGTTCGTGCTACTGGACCTCGCAGTCGTATTACGAAAGAAGATCTACATGCTTATGTCAAAGCGGCGGTTCAAAAAGCCGCGTCTGCACCTGCAACTTCTGCAGTCGCTGGCGCAGGCCTACCAACCGTTCCAGACCAAGACTTTAGCAAGTTTGGTGCTATCGACGTTGTTAAAATGACTAAGATCCAAAAACTTACGGCCCAAAATATGGTGCGTAATGCTTTGGTTGTTCCTCAGGTTACACAATTCGATAAAGCGGATATCACTGATCTTGAGTCTTTCCGTAAAGGCTTGAAAGGTGAGATGGAAAAACAAGGTGTTAAATTAACACCTCTTCCATTCTTGATTAAAGCCGTTGCTCAGGCAATGGTTGCTAATCCAAGTTTCAATGTTTCTTTAATGGCAGATGGCGAAAGCTATGTGCAAAAACAATACGTTCATATTGGTATTGCAGTAGATTCCCCAGCGGGTCTTGTTGTTCCTGTATTACGTGATGTTGATAAGAAGTCTATCGTTGAGATTGCAACAGAAGCAAACGCACTTATCAAAAAGGCATTGGCTAAACAGCTAAAACCTGCTGATATGCAAGGCGGTTGTTTCACTATATCGAGTCTTGGTGCGATCGGTGGTACAGGTTTCACACCAATCGTAAATTGCCCAGAAGTTGGTATTCTTGGTGTTTCCAAAGCGGACGTTGAGCCTCGTTGGAATGGTAAAGAATTCGAGCCTCGCACTATGTTGCCTTTGTGTCTGTCATATGACCACAGAGCAGTTAATGGTGGTGATGCGGGTCGATTCATGACTTACTTAAATGCAGCATTAAGCGACCTTCGTCGTCTTACTTTGTAATTAAGAACACTGACTCGTGATTAGTTAAATCTGATCTGTAAAAAAGCCGTTCGTTTTAGCGAACGGCTTTTTTTTGTCAAAAAAATGGCATAAGCATTTTTATGCTGTTTTTCTATGCGTTATCGTTTGCTAAGAAATCGTGAATACGGTCTTTTTCCCACATTGCATCTTTGTAACCTAGCTCGATTAGCGCTCGACAATATTCTGGTGTAAATAACAAGTAACTGGCTGCTGAGCTTGCCGTTTCTGATATTGAGTCACCATTGGCTTTTAATAAATTGCGAATGTTTTTCGGTAGGGTATAAATATAGTGCTCTGCTATATCATTGAGTTCTTCAGAAGGCGAGATTATGAGCGTTTCGGTTGGCAGTGAATGATGTTGCCTTTTTTCTTCTGGTATATCGTTAATAAGTCTATTCATTACTTCTAATTGGCGGATGTCATCTTCTAGGTTGTCGATGAAAGCGCTATTAAGTAACTGACCTAAAATCTGAGCCATGCCTGGTGCGTCAGATGGTTTGTTTCTTTCTGGGGTTAACCATTTCTTTGGGCTTCTGTTTCCGCTGACACCAATAATAAATAACTTTTTCGCACCAAGTTGAAGTGCTGGGTAGATGGCTGATTTTTGTCGAATTGCCCCGTCACCATAGTAATGATCTTGAACTTTATGCGCAGGGAAAATAGTAGGGATAGCGCTTGAGGCCAATAAATGATCAACAGTGAGTGTGTCTATAGTTCCTTTTCTTCTGGTTCCTTGCCATGGTTTTATCCCTTCTTGTGCTTGAAAGAAAGTCGTCGATTCACCAGTACTGTAATTCATTGCGGTAATGGCAAGCGCGGTTAAATTCCCCTCATTTAACGCAGTGTGAATATTAGGAAATTCAAGGAAGTTTTCCAGTAGATTTTTTAAGGGCGAGTTATCCATTAATGCAATGGCATCATTATTATCCTGGAATAAAGAAATAAGTGTTTTGGTTACGGAAGCGGTAATAGGCCAACGTCCAACATTATAGACTTGGTCTGGGGTGAGGTGGCGCCAGACAAATGCAAGCTTGGAAACCGCCTTGGTGAAATTGTCAGCATTAGTGGCAAGCATGGTTGCATTCAATGCGCCGGCGGATGTTCCGCAAAGAATAGGAAAGGGTAGTTTGCTTCCTTTAGTGACCATTTTACCCAGAGCTGAAAGGACGCCGACTTGGTAGGCTGCACGCGCACCGCCACCGGATAAAATTAAAGCACTGTGATCTGTCATGTATGAGGCATCCTGTTCTGCAATTATTGGCTTACAATTATGGGCTAAATTAATAAAAATATGCCATTAAATTAATTATTTACCTGTTTAATTATTGATATAAAAAAACTTTATCGCTCCTTTTTGGTGCGATTGTTTTATTGTCGCTCTTATTTTGTGCGTCGATTCTTGGTTGTTTTCTTCTACCAGATATCGGCATGGAGCTATGGGGCGATAGAAGGGATAAATTCATTGGTTTTTTAAATAACAGTAATTAGATGTATTCGCTATTAATCTTATGCACTGCAATCTTATTCTCTAGTTAGTGCAGGGTAAGCAGTTTCAACATCTATGTATCTATAGTGTTCTAGTAAGAATACCTACGATTATTACTTATAAATAGATCTGTGTTGCTTTATTGGCACATAGGTTGCGATGTAAATATTTCTTATAGTAATAATATGAGCAGTAGATTATGAGTGTGTTGGAAAGCGATAAAATGAATTTAAGCCGAGCCGAGAAACACTGGCTACCTGTATTTGGAGCAACAGGTAAGCTAAGGATGCGATGGAGCTGTTTACTTAATCATAAATCGCAATCCGATATTGAAAACACATTCGAAGGCATTGCTGCAACGCGTGTGCATATATTAACCACTTGGGCCAATACTGTTTGGTCTAGAATGAGTCAGGTTTCTCAACAGAAGACTGACTTACAAAATGAAATTGGGCGTTTTCTACCGTTATTAAAACAAGGACTACCTGATGTATCGGAGGTTTTTGTCTGTGATAAGGATGCTGTGATCATCTCTTCTACTCAGGTTGAGCGGGTGGGTTTGAATCATAGTCAGAAAATGGCATTCGAAAGAAGTAAGCAAGGGCGTTTTTTGCATGGCCCATATAGTGATGAAGTAACCTTACACTTAGGAGCAACAAGCTCTTCTTTTCATGATGCAGTTACCTTGATGTTTTATCTTCCACTGTACTCCAAGCAGGGAGTTTTTGACGGTTGTCTCTGTGTTCGAGTTCCCAACGATGTGATCGGTGATCTTATTCAGCGCGAAGCTGGGCATATATACCACGAGTCGGGAGATAATTACTTATTTATGGTTTCCTCAGTTTTCGACCCATCAATTCAAAAAGGCGTGGCGCTTTCGCGTTCTCGATTTGAAGATAATACTTTCTTTCTAGGTGAGAATTTAAAACAGGGTGTCGGAACCCCTTTTGGAGTGGTTAGAGTAAATAATCACACTGAGCTAGAGTTGAAATTTACTAATCCCGCTACAGATGAGCTTCACCCTGGAGTAAGGGAAACGATTCGTAATGGGAATAACCTATTTGTAGCCTATCCAGGATACTCAGATTATCGACATATCCCCGTCATTGGTAAAGGTGTTACGTTCATAATGCCGGGCTCTGATGACACTTGGGGAATGATGTGTGAAGCGGATTTAGAAGAGGTCTATCGCCCTCGATCCATTCAATATACCAGTGTTTTTCTGTACCTATCGAGCATTTTATCGTTAGCGTTATTTGAATATTTACTTGCGCGGTATATTAGTAATAACAGCGTCATATTTTACGGTTTGATGATTGTTGGCGTCATCCTTGCCACGGTTGTGTTTAATCATTTGGGTCCAATGAGAACCGCCAAACATTTATCAGAGATGACAAAGGTGATTAAAGAGCTATCAGAAGGGGAAGGTAATCTTAAGCAGCGTATGGATCTTAATCTCCTTCCCACGAATGAAGTGGGCGAAATGGGGCGTTGGGTTAATAGTTTTGTTGATAATTTAGATGGTATTGTTGGAGAAGTGATTCTTTCTGCAAAAGAAGTAAATGTTTTGGCAGATGAAATGCAGCTATTCAACGATGAGGTATATTTTGCCTCTTCACAGGTTCGTGAAGCGGCTCAGGAGTCCCTTGTTCTTGTTAAAAAACAAAGCCAAGATGTCACTGTTGCTTCACAAACAGCGCAAGAAATGAAAACCAAAATGCAAGAGGCGGTCATTAACGCACATAAACAATATCAGTTGGTAAGGCAAAGTACAGAAACCATCCGGGATGTCGTGCAGACGTCTGCGGCTTCTGTTATGTCGTTAAGTAAGAACGCTTCCAATGTGGACCATTTTGTCAAAGAAATTACGGATATTACCAGCCAAACGAATTTATTGGCATTGAATGCGGCCATTGAGGCGGCTCGTGCAGGCGAGCATGGTCGAGGTTTTTCGGTTGTTGCCGATGAAGTCCGAGCGTTAGCGGGAAGAACGGCTGCCGCGGCAGCGGATATAGGTCGAGTGGTTGATCGGATACAGGAGGACACCAATAACGCAGTTGAATTTATGGAATCTGGGGTTCAAGAGGTTAACCAGAGTTTAGTGAAAAATGAAGCGGCGACTAATGACAGTGAAGTATTGTCTAGCGTTGCCGATAACATGTTTAGAATTATAGAAAATATATCGCTTAGCAGTCAGCAGCATGGTGACCACGTTCATTCTGTTGCAGCAAGCGCTGAACAAATGAGTCGTTGCATGCAGTCATTACAAATAAGCTCAAGTCAGGTGAAGAACCGCTCAGCAGACTTATCTACTTTGGTCGGCACATTTAAAGTAACTGTCGCTTAGTCAGTAGAAAATTAATTAGGGGAAGAAAGTGCCAGAAGGGATATTAAATCATCCTGATTTGTTGACGGAAGGGCATGGCGATCTTAAGCCCTTTTTTCAACCTATAGTAGAAGTGTCTAGTGGAAAAGTGACGGGCTATGAAGCATTAGCTCGTTTTGTAAGGTCAGATGGTACGGCTGTGTCTGCAGGCTATTTGTTTACCGATAGTCGCATTAGCATTGAGGATAAAAAACGTTTAGATCGTAGTGTACGAGAGCAAGCGATACAAAAGGTTCATCAGTTGCCAGAGCACACTCGAATGACGCTTAATATTTCTCCTCAATGGTTAAGTGTGTCTTCTTCTAAGTCACTTCCTACGCTAGATTTGCTCCTTAAATATGGCGTAGATCCACGTCGAGTAGTGGTTGAGCTGGTCGAGATGAATGGTGATTTGTCTTGTATTTCTCAGGCTGTTGCCAAATATCGTAAAGCGGGCATACGCATTGCCATTGATGATTTTGGCGCTGGGTTTTCGCAGTTCGATCGAGTTATTGCTTTAGAACCAGATATTATCAAATTAGACATGAGGTTATTTCAGCAGGGCGCTCAAGGCGGTGTAGCAGAATATGTGGTCGAATCTTTGGCGACATTATGCACAAAAAGCGGTGCAGTTATCGTCTGCGAAGGAGTAGAAACTGAAGAGGAATTTTACTTTGCTTTGCGCTGTGGTGCGCATCATATGCAAGGTTTTTTGTTTTCCCCAGCAACGGAAGAATTTGTTGATAGAGAGGCTTTTAGTCATCAGGTCGCCGTACTCAGAGCCCGTTTTTTCGAACAGCAAAAAGAACAATTTTGTAAGACTCGAAAGCAGTATCAAGATCTTTATCGTACTGTTGAATTGATCTCTAACCAGCATAAAATAATGGACCAACTCGATATCGAATTTGTATCAACGACACTTTCTCATCTTGATGGCATCATACGGTTTTATGCTGCGCATCCAACGGGGGAGCAATTCACCGCCAATTATGATTATTCTAAAACGACTGGGGTATGGATAAAAGGAGATAGATTCAAAGGGTATAATTGGTCGTGGCGGCCATATTTTTATCAACTCTTTGCTGGTGAATCAACCGTTTTATCACCAAGATATCTTGATATAGATACTACGAAACCCTGTAAGACATTGTCTTTACAAATAACTGAAAACATCATTTTAATGGTAGACATTGAAGTCTATTAATTTTATCAAGAAGAACGCTTAATCATGGATATTTATTGCTGACATCGAGTGTTTACGGCGTCAGCGGGGTATTATAGCTAGGATAGCTCGTTAACCCGTTGAAACCATGTTAAATATAAGCGAGACTATTCATCCTCCTTTACAATTGTTAAATAAGGCTTTTTTTATGGCTATTCATCCTCAAGCGGGCCAGCTTGCGTCTCACGATTCCCTAGTTAATATCCCTGAATTAATGACCGCGTATTTTTTAAAAAAGCCTAGCGTTGATATTGTTGCGCAGAGAGTAAGTTTTGGCACTTCTGGCCATCGCGGTAGCGCGTTTAAAGTTAGCTTTAACGAACATCATATTTTGGCTATTTGCCAAGCGATTGCCGAGTATAGGAAAGGGCAAAAGATTTTTGGCCCATTGTACTTAGGTAAAGATACCCATGCATTATCTGAAGCCGCTTTTCAAACGGCGCTATGTGTATTAACCGCCAATGGTGTAAGAGTTCGAGTGCAAGATGGGGGTGGTTTCACGCCTACTCCAGTTATTTCTCATGCCATACTAACGCACAATGATAAAGCTGATTCCTCAGACATTAGTGATGGCATTGTTATTACTCCTTCCCATAATCCGCCAGAAGATGGTGGTATTAAATATAATTCTCTAAAAGGTGGGCCTGCAGATACAAACATTACAAATTGGGTTGCTAAAAGAGCCAATGAAATATTGTTTGAGGGTTTAGTTGATGTTCTTTATCAGACAGAAGAAGAGGCTGAAGCCAGTGGTTTGATTGAGAAATTCGATTATCTCAATCATTACATCAATGATCTTGAAAATGTCGTTGATATGAAAGCGATTGCCAAGGCAGGAATTAAAATCGGAGTTGACCCTATGGGTGGCTCAGGCATTTATTTCTGGGAGCCAATGGCGAAAAAATACGGCCTTGATATTACCTTAGTAAATAAAGATGTGGATCCTACTTTCCGCTTTATGCCTTTGGACAAAGATGGTCGAATTCGAATGGACTGTTCTTCGCCTTATGCTATGAGTAACCTAGTTAAACTGAAAGATAACTTTGATATTGCGGTAGGTAATGACCCTGATTATGATCGTCACGGCATTGTCTGTGCTGGGTTTGGCCTGATGAATCCAAATTCTTATCTTGCCGTTGCTATTGAGTATTTGGCGTCTCACCGTCCTCTTTGGCCACAAACGGCACAGTTAGGGAAAACGCTGGTTTCTAGCAGCATGGTGGACAGAGTTGTCCTTGGTTTAGGTCGCGTATTGTGTGAAGTTCCTGTGGGCTTTAAATGGTATGTAGAAGGTTTATATAGCGGTGAAATGGCGTTTGGCGGTGAAGAAAGTGCAGGCGCTTCTTTTTTGCGTAAAGATGGTCGTGTTTGGACAACAGACAAAGATGGTTTCATCATGGCCTTGTTAGCTGCGGAAATATTGGCTGTAACAGGCAAAGATCCACAAGAACATTATAATGCGCTAACTGAAAAGTACGGTACACCTCATTATAAGCGTATTGATGTTATTGCTACGATTGAGCAAAAAGCAATTCTTGGCGCGTTAGATGTCAAAGATGTGAAGCAGACTGAGCTTGCTGGAGAAGAAATTCTGAGTGTTTTAACTCATGCGCCCGGCAATAATGCTCCGATTGGTGGATTGAAAGTATCGACACAAAACGGCTGGTTTGCTGCGCGTCCATCGGGCACAGAAAATATCTACAAAATTTACCTCGAGAGCTTTATCTCAGAAGAGCATTTAACTGAGTTAGAGGTTGAGGCGAAAGCCTTGGTGGATAGCGTACTTTCTGTCTAGTATTCGCTTTAAAAAATATCGGTTCTATTTCATGAAAAGCTTACTCATTGAGTAAGCTTTTTTGAATGAGCGGATTGGTGATTGTTAAGCGTCGTACATTTTAGATAACCATCGAGATACTTGAAACCCAAGTTGAGTTGACAGTTTTTGTCCCGCTGCTTTCAGCTCCTTAGCGTTCATGTCATTTTTTTGCTTTCCTGCTAGAACAACCCAATTACCACTGCCCGTATCAAGCGCTCTCACATCCACGAAAATGCGTTTCAGTTGCGCGATTAGCTCAGGGTTATCTTTGTAGTTTCTCCAGCAGTTTAGTACCAACCAGCCATTCTCTTTAATGTTTTTAGCACAATTTTCAAGAAAACTAGTTTCTAAAATGCCTATTTCCATGCCATCTGTGTTGTAAAGGTCGGTCATTAAAATATCGACTTTTTTATCAAAGCCATCCTGAATAAATAGCTGTGCATCTGCATTTTTAATCTGCACTCGTTTTCCTTTAGGCAGTCTAAAATACATTTCTGCAGTATCAATAACTTCTTGTCTGAGCTCAACCGCTGTTATTTGAATACCAGGAATTGCGTGGTATAGCGCATTCAGCAGAGTGCCACCACCTAGCCCTAAAATACCAATGCGTTTTGGTTCAATAAACAACAATGGAATCGTCATGGCTTGTGTGTATTCGTGCTGTAATATATGAGGTGCAGACAATTGGATACGACTCTGCTCATCACCGTCAGCAAACGATAAAATCCGAAATTTACCATCATCATATATGCGTATCGGGCCGTACTCATCCGCGCTATCGTGCAACAAGTTTAGATTATTCATGAATGTCCTTTAAAAAGTTAAGCCAGTATTTTACTGGCTTAATATCTAGCTTAATTAAGCTTAAATGGTTAGCTGCTTGAGGCAATACGAAGGTGCTGAAGCAATACTTGTGCTGGGTGTGGAATGCTTGCGTCATCAAGACGCTTGGCCTGACTGCGGCACGAATAGCCAGTGGCAAGTAGTTTACCTGCAAGTTCCGGGTTGTTCACTTTTTCTTTCCAGGAAAGGTCATAGATTTTTTTAGAGGTTTCCTTATTGGCAGACTCATGACCGTAGGTACCGGCCATGCCGCAGCAGCCAACATTTTCAATGATAAGCTCTAAACCAAGGGTTTTATAAACGCTTTGCCAATCTTTTATTGAGCTAATGGCATTGGTTTTTTCGGTACAATGCGTCAGTAAATGATAAACACTGCCATCTAATGATAATGGTTGTTTACTTAGATGTTCAGTTTTTGTCGCTAACCATTCTTGCATGAGTTGTACTTGAGGCACTTGGCGACTATCGCTAAATGTTTTCATGTATTCTGATCGATAGGTTAGTGTCATCGAAGGATCAATGCCGACAAAGGGTAAGCCGTAAAAAGACAGACTTTGTAGCATGTCTAAATTTTTCCGTGCCGTTTTCTGGAATGCCTTCATAAAACCATGAACATGCAGTGGCTTGCCATTTGGTAAGTAAGGCGCTAAATACGCTTGAAAACCTAAGCGGGTAAGCATTTCCATTGTATCTAATACTAATTCTGTTTCGAAATAGCTGGTGAAGGCATCTTGAATCACGATCACTGCCCGCTTTCGATCTTTTGGGCTTAGAGCCTCAATGGCTAAAGGTGTCGCGAGGCGAATGCCGCGACGTGACATCTCTTTCTTTAAATTGAGTTTGCTCAGCGCTGGACTGTCTACCAATCCGAAGTATTTGCTGGATAATTGATTGATCCAGCGGCGGCTAATAATCCAGTTATAAGGTTGTGGGGCAATGGCCATAATCGGCATCATAAATTCAAGTGAACCTACTAAGTAATCTTTCACAGGGCGTAAGTAGCGACTGTAGTAAAGTTCTAAAAAATTGGCTCGAAATTCAGGAACATCCACTTTTATTGGGCATTGACCGACACAGGACTTACAGGCCAAACAGCCCATCATGGAGTCGTGAACTTCATGGGAAAAGTCATAGGTACCACGACGTTTGGCAATGGTATTCTTGAGGCGTGGAATGAAAGTAATCAGGAAGTTGCTTTCTTTTACATCTTTACTTGCTTGAGTCGTGTCTACTCCTTTTGAGCTCATGCCTCGCAGCCATTCGCGCATTAAAGAAGAACGACCTTTAGGAGAGTGTCGGCGGTCACGAGTGCCTTTCCATGATGGACACATAGCGTCGTTTGGATCAAAGTTATAGCAAGCACCGTTACCGTTACAATACATGCCTTCTTTGAATTGATCGCGGTTCTGGATTGGTATCTGGCGATCAAATTGCCCGCGCAGAGGGACTTGATCAATTTTTAGAAGGTCTGCACCGAGTTCAAAGGGCGTCGCAATTTTGCCAGGATTCAATTGGTTCCTGGGGTCAAATGCACCTTTTACTTGTTGGATGCTCGGATACAAATTGCCGAAAAAAGACGGAGAATATTCTGAACGAACGCCCTTGCCATGTTCTCCCCAAAGTAAGCCGTTGTATTTCTGAGTAAGACTGACTACTTTGTCAGTGATCTCACGAATCATAGGTTCTTGTGATTCGTCTTTTAGATCCAATGCAGGACGAACATGTAAGACGCCAGCATCAACATGACCAAACATGCCATATTGAACGCCATAGCTGTCTAAAACGGCACGAAACTCCATAATATAATCGGCAAGATTTTCGGGTGGTACAGCGGTGTCTTCTACAAATGGAATAGGGCGTTTTTCACCTTTGGCATTACCCAATAAACCAACGGATTTTTTACGCATGGCCCAAAGTTTATTAACGTCACTGTGTCCCATGGCAATGGTGTAACCTAAAGCGCTACTGTTGCCTTGTTTGGTTAGAATATCTAGGTTATCGGTTAATACTTTGATTTTGTCCGCGACTTCTTGTTCGTTGTTGCCAGTGTATTCGACGAGGTTGATACCTTGGATGTCCTCGTTCGCTTTATCTGGAAAGAACATTGAAACGGAATCCCAAATAATATCGTTCTTGGCCAAGCCGAGTACTTTAGAGTCAACGGTTTCAATAGACGTGGGTTTTGCTGCTAATAGTTCACGGGCGTGACGAAGCGATGCCTCAAAACTGTTATAACGAATGTTGACTAAGGCGGCATAGGTCGGAATGACGAGTAAATTAACCTTAGCTTCAGCAATAAAGCCAAGCGTACCTTCTGAACCACATAGCACGGAATTTATGTTAAACATTCCCTTATCTGTGCGAATGTGTGCTAAGTCATAACCTGTTAGGCAGCGGTTAAGATCGGGGAAGGTATCCTTGATTTCTTGTTGTTTGCTTTTTTGGATAGAGTCAACAATACAATGTGCGTGAGCGGAATAGTCACTGCCAGATTGAATGGATTCTAATGTAGCTTCATTAATCGGGCCGGATGTTAGTAAGCTGCCATCCAGTAATACTGTCGTAAGTTCAAGGACATGATCACGGGTTTTACCATAAGTGACAGAGCCTTGACCGCTAGCATCGGTATTAATCATGCCGCCAATAGTGGCTCTGTTACTGGTTGAAAGTTCTGGTGCAAAAAACAAACCGTGAGACTTTACCGCTTTATTTAACTGATCTTTGACCACTCCAGCTTCGACACGAGCCCAGCCTTCTGCAACATTGATCTCCAGTATGCGATTCATGTATTTCGAAACGTCGACGATTAAGCCATCTGATAGGGATTGCCCGTTAGTACCTGTACCACCACCTCTAGGGCTCAGTACAATGTCGTGAAACTCAGGTTCATTGCTGAGCGTTGCGATAAGTTGTAGATCCTGAGTGTTTTTAGGGTAGATAACGCCTTGTGGTAAAACTTGGTAAATAGAATTGTCAGTAGACAGTACCACTCGGTTTGCATAATCAGGGTTGGTGTCACCTGAAAATGCTAAAGCCTTCAGACGTTCAATAAAAGCAAGATATTTGCTTTGAATAGGTGAGAGCTCAGAAAGTAATGGGATCATGGTGTTTCATTCTCTGCAAATAATGGCTGCAAATATTTTAACAAAAAAAAAGATAATATAGTGATTTACCTGATGAAAAATACATTGAACTAACGGACACCGAGTGAGTCGTATATGCGCTATGCAAGACTTGATTGAGTTTCCCTTATTTTACTTACTTCAGCTTGTGATATTATGGCCTCGACTACTTTTAGCCGAGGCTTTTTTTTGTCCGTTATCCAATCATTATATGTGCCAGAATCCTTTCAGAATAATGCTCACCCTTGTGAGTTATTTATTTATCGCGGTGATCTTGAGCATCCACAGGCACCAGGTAATAAGTGGCATAAACTTAAATACCATTTACTTGAAGCCAAACGTGTTAACGCCCAATACATTGCTACTTTCGGCGGGCCGTTTTCAAACCATCTGCATGCTTTTTCAGCGATATTGGCTGAAACCGAGTTTAAAGGCATTGCCATTGTTCGCGGCGAGCTTCATCCAACATTGACGCCGACACTGAATGATGTCGCTAACGCAGGGATTGAGCTATGGCCGTGTTCTCGTAAAGACTACCGACTTGCTGAAAATTCCAATATGGTGGCTCAAATTAATCGCCTTTATCCAAATGTCTATTGGATACCAGAAGGAGGCGGTGGGCAATTGGGTGCTAGGGGGTGTCAAGATTGGGCTGCAGATATAGACTATTTAGGTGATGAATATGATGCTTGGGTCGTGTCCGCAGGGACTGGAACAACGGCTTCAGGTTTGTTGGCCTATGATAATCTACCCTACCTTCATGTGGTTAGTGCGCTTAAAGGCGCAGAATCACAGTCTGATGAAATTTTAGCGTTAGCCGAATCATTACCTCAAGCCCATGCAACGATAGATGAATTAAAACATAAAATGACGTTCCATTGTGATGCTCATGAGGGCGGCTACGCCAAGCAAAGCAAGGCGTTATTGGCATTTTTAGGGGCGTTCGCTGAGTTAAATCCAAAGCAGTTACTTGATCCTGTTTATACGAGTAAAGCGTTGTTTTTAGTCATGCAAAAAATCCATCGAGGAGAGTGGCCTCATAGGCGTACCTTATTTATTCACACCGGAGGCTTACAAGGCTGGAGAGGGTATCTTCCTAATGTTAATCCATTTATCGACTCTTCAGTTGATGGCGATAAGTAAGCCCTTCATGTTAAAGTGGCGCCGCGCTTAGTTGAATGTTCTTTTATAATAAAAGCGATACAAAATCGCTCGCTGAGTTGCATACCATTACTTAGACCGACGGAAAGAGAGTGACACATGAGTCTTTTTAGACGTGTTGGAATAATTGCTCGATTAGATAAACCTCAGATTCTTGATACGGTTAAGAAACTGATGGAGTATCTTCAAGAAAAAGGTTCAGAGCCTGTATTGGAAACCGATTTGGCGACCATGCTACCAGGTGTCAAAGTAGATTCGTCGCCATTAAAAGAATTAGGCAATCACTGTGATTTGGTGATGGTTGTTGGTGGCGATGGCAGTTTTTTGGGCGCCGCCAGAGCGATTAGTAATTATGATGTTCCTGTGATTGGTATAAACCGCGGGACGCTTGGGTTTTTAACGGATATTTCTCCTCATGCGTTAAGAGAGGAGTTAGAGCCTATTTTTCGTGGTGAATACTTCGAAGAAAAACGTTTTATGATTGAAGCAAAAATAAAACGTAAAAACCGCCCTAGTGGTGAAGGCATTGCGCTGAATGATTTGGTTCTCCATCCTGGCAAGTCTGCTCGAATGATACGATTTGATCTATTTATTGATGATCAATTTGTGATGAATCAGAAATCAGATGGTTTGATTGTCGCCACCCCAACAGGATCGACTGCTTATGCGCTATCTGCTGGTGGACCAATCATGCTACCAAAGCTTGATGCGCTTGTTTTAGTGCCAATGCACCCTCATACATTAAGTAATCGGCCGATTGTGATTGATGCTAATGCGAGAATTCGTATTGTGGTCTGTGAATCTAATCTTACTTATCCAAGTGTTAGTTGCGATGGACAATTGAATATAACGGCTGCACCGGGTGATGAAATTCATATCACCAAAAAGGCTGGGAACATTCGATTGATACACCCTAAAAATCATGATTTTTATAACGTGTGTCGTGACAAATTAGGGTGGCAAAGTAGCTATCGAGCGTAAATAGCGCGTTCTTGTCTGAAGTAGATCTGCGAAGAGGTGTTTGACTTAAATTATGTATTTAGTTTATCAATTCGATACAAGTGATGATCCAGCGCTTCTTAGCGAGACTTTGTGGAGATTGAAAATCTCTCATCAAATTATTGTTAAAGGTGCCCATAAAGAGCTTTGGGTACCTGACCCATCGTACCAAGATGCTGTTTTGCAATTGATTCAAATCTGGAAAAATGACCCAGCTTCACTTTCTAGTGTTAAAAGAAACCGAGATTCTAGGTCTTCTAACAACTCCAGTAGTCTGATCAATCAACTTCGTGATGCGCCGGCGACTTTCTTCGTTATTTTAGCCGCAGTGATCGTCGCGATCATTACGCAGCTAGGCTCAGATTTAACGACGGTCAGCTATTTTACTATTAGCCCATTGACAGTCATTGGTAATCAAATACGCTTTTTTCCTTTGTCTGAGGTTATTTCTCAGGGTGAATATTGGCGTCTTATTTCGCCTGCATTACTGCATTTTAGTGTTATGCACATTGCTTTCAATGCCTTATGGGTCTGGGATGTTGGTCGCCGTTTAGAAAAAATTATAGGCTCGTTTTTCTGGTTGCTTGGCGTTTTGATTATTGCTGTCGCTAGTAATATTCTTCAATTTGAAATATCACCTAATCCTCTATTTGGTGGTTTATCAGGCGTTGTTTATGGATTGATCGGTTTTGCGTGGTTTATGCCCATGGTGAATCGTAGTTGGCCAGTCATTATTCATAAGCCTTTAATGACCTTCTTTATGGTATGGCTCGCAATTGGTTATACCCCGCTCACTGAAATGATTGGCTTGGGCAGTATTGCGAATACGGCTCATAGCATAGGTTTGATTTCAGGGTTGGCTTTAGGGGTTGTTTATTGGTTTGTAACAAAATTATATTCACTTAGAAAAGTTTAAACGCTGCTTAGTGAGCAGCGTTAGATGAGAGTATTTCATGAATTTTAAAGAAATGATCGACAATATGTCACCGGAAGTTTACGTCAGCTTAAAACAAGCCGTTGAGCTTGGTAAATGGCCAAATGGTGTTTGTCTCACCAAAGAGCAAACAGAGCTTTGCTTACAGGCTGTTATTACGTATGACCACAATAATAAGCCTGAAGAAAGCCGAGTTGGCTACATTGATCGTGGTAGTAAGCAAACTAAGTTTGAAGAAGACAATAAGGACAAAGTAGATAGTATTAAATGGGTAAATGACGCGCCTAAAGGAAAAGTGTAATGCTATCTGGTAATTTGAAAAAAATGTCTGTATCTGCAGAAAATGGCAAGGTTCAATATGTTTTAACCTTGGGTGACAATAGCGTTAACGTTAATGAGCTTATTGGAAAAAAAGTAGCGCTGCATTTTAAAGGTCCGATTAATTGCGTTAACTGTGGACGCGTAACCAATAAGTCTTTTAGCCAGGGTTTTTGCTTTCCTTGTTTCAAGAAACTGGCCGCCTGTGATTCGTGCATGATGAGTCCAGAGAAATGTCATTTTCACTTAGGTACTTGCCGTGAACCCGAATGGGCAGAAAAGTATTGTATGCAAGACCACTACGTTTATCTGGCCAATTCATCTGGGCTAAAAGTGGGCATTACTCGCGGTGATCAATTGCCAACAAGGTGGATTGATCAAGGTGCCACTCAGGCTAGGGCGTTGTTCAGAGTTTCTACTCGACGAATGTCTGGTCTGGTTGAGACCTTGTTTAAAGACCAAGTCGCTGATAAAACAAATTGGCGCAATATGCTCAAAGGCACTCCGGTTGAGCTAAACCTTGAGTATGAACAAGAAAGGCTAATTGGTTTGCTCTACGATGGACTAGATTCCTTACAGAATGAATTTGGTTTGCAGTCAATTATTGATCTTTCTGATGAAAATGAAACCCACGAATTTGTTTATCCAGTTTTAGAATATCCAACCAAAATAACCAGCCTGAATGCCGAAAAAACACCAGAGATAGAAGGGGTGTTAATGGGCATAAAAGGGCAATACTGGATGCTTGATACGGGCGTGATTAATATCCGCAAATACACAGGCTATCAAGCATCACTAACATTTTAGGAGAGAACACATGAAAGAGAGTCAGCCCTCAGCAATATATCTAAAAGATTATAAAGTTCCTCCATTTCTCATCGACAAAACTGAACTGACTTTTGATCTTGATGAAGCCACAACGGTAGTAACGTCTAGGTTGCATATGCGCCGTAATCCTTTAGACGGAAAATCCACGGCACCACTTGTTTTGGATGGTGGCGAGGATGTTAAATTGATTGGTATCGCGATGGATGGCTATGCATTACCTCCTGAAGAATACCAATTAATTGATGATAAATTGATTATTACCGCGACAGCGGATACGTTCATCTTGACGTGCGAAACCTTGATTGAGCCGCAAAATAATACGCGTTTAGAAGGCTTGTATCGCTCTTCGTCAATGTTCTGTACTCAGTGTGAAGCGGAAGGTTTTCGCCATATTACGTACTACCTAGATCGCCCTGATGTGATGTCGATTTTTACAACGACTATTATTGCTGATGAATCTCGTTATCCTGTGATGTTGTCTAATGGTAATGAGATTGAACGTGGTAAAACGGATGAAGGTAAAACGGTTGTTGTTTGGCATGACCCTTTCCCAAAACCCGCTTATCTGTTTGCGTTGGTCGCAGGTGATCTTGCGGTGAAAAATGATATTTTTACAACACAGAGCAAGCGCGACGTTAAGCTGCAAATATTCACTGAATCGCATAATATCGATAAAGTAGATTACGCAATGGAAGCCCTGAAACGCTCAATGCGCTGGGACGAAGAAACCTACGGGCGTGAGTACGATCTTGATATCTTTATGATCGTGGCTGTTGATGACTTTAATATGGGAGCGATGGAGAATAAGGGGTTAAATATTTTTAACTCATCTTGTCTGTTAGCTAGCCCAAAAACGACGACAGACGATACTTTCTTGCGCGTTGAGGCGATTGTTGCCCATGAATACTTTCACAACTGGTCAGGCAATCGTGTTACTTGTCGTGACTGGTTTCAATTAAGTCTTAAAGAAGGTTTTACGGTTTTTCGTGATCAAACCTTTTCTGCTGATATGCATTCTGCGACAGTGAAGCGTGTTGAAGATGTCTCCTTCTTAAAAACAGCACAATTTGCTGAAGATGCAGGCCCAATGGCGCACCCAGTAAGACCGGCTTCTTTTATTGAAATCTCTAATTTTTATACGCTCACCATCTATGAAAAAGGCGCTGAAATTGTTCGCATGATTCATACCTTGTTGGGCGATGAGCTGTTCCGTAAAGGTTCAGATTTGTATTTCGAACGTCATGATGGTCAAGCGGTTACTTGTGATGATTTTGTTGCCGCGATGCAAGATGCTTCTGGCATTGATTTAACGTTATTCAAACGCTGGTATTCGCAAGCAGGCACACCAATTGTTTCGGTTACTGATGAATATTTTCCCGCAGAGAATCGTTATACCTTAACCGTTAAGCAAGAAACGCCAGCGACACCGGGGCAGCCAACAAAACTGCCTCTGCATATTCCAATCCGAGTAGGATTGTTGAATGAGCAAGGCGAAGAAATACAAGCGCAGTATAATGGTGAATTAGCAAATGATGTTACCTTGCTGTTGACTGAGTCAGAGCAAACATTTGTCTTTAATAATATTAACAGTAAGCCAGTCCCATCTTTGCTTCGATCTTTCTCAGCGCCAGTTAAGCTACGCTATGGCTATACAACGGAGCAGTTATTGCTGCTTATGTCATCAGATACGGATGGTTTTAATCGTTGGAGTGCCGCTCAACAATTGGCTGTTAATGAGTTAACCCAGTTAATTGAGCAAGCGTCACAAGGGCAGGCGCTGTCTATAGACTCTCAACTTGTGACTGGCTTTAAAGCTTTGTTAGAAGATGAATCATTAGATCCTGCCATGGTGGCTTTGATCTTGGCACTGCCAAGCCAAGCTTACTTGTCTGAATTGGCTGATACGATTGATCCACATGCGATCAAAAAAGCGCGCCATTTCTTAAAAGTAACCATAGCGAATGCTCTTTCAGAACATTTTGCTCAAGCTTATCTGAATAATATTATCACTTCTGAATACCAAGCTACGGCACAAGATATAGCGCGCCGTTCATTAAAAAGCATCGCGTTATCATATTGGTCTGAATCTTCAGATACAAAAGCACAAGACGCTATTTATGAGCAATTTACGACAGCAGACAACATGACAGATCAGTCTTCTGCATTGTCAATTGCCGTTCAGTCGAATCATGATAAAGCCGCGGCTATGTTGCACGCTTTCTATGAACAATGGAAAGATGAGCCACTAGTTGTGAACAAGTGGTTGATGTTGAGCGCTTCTCAAGAGGGAGACGATGCATTGTCACTGGTGCAAAGCTTAATGAAGCATCCTTCGTTTGATCTTAAAAACCCGAATAAAGTACGTTCTGTATTGGGCGGGTTTGGACAAAGTATTTCAGGTTTTCATAAGGAAGATGGCTCTGGTTATCGTTTCCTTGCGGATCAAATTATTGTGTTGAATAAGCGCAATCCTCAGTTAGCTTCTCGTTTGTGTACACCCCTAACAAGATGGAAAAAACTGAAACCTGACTTAAGTCTGAAAATGAAAGCGGAGCTACAACGAATTATGGCTCAAGATTTATCAAAAGATGTTTATGAGGTTGTTTCTAAAAGCCTCGCATAATTAATCATTCATCAAAAAATACACTCCAAAATACCCAAGATCTTTGATCTTGGGTATTTTTTTATCTAACTCTAGATGCTGAAATCAACAAATCTATGAAATAAAAACAATAACTTGACGCCTTTTTTGCATTTCAGTCTAAATTCTGGCATAAGTGAGTTAACTTATTGTTGACCTTGGGTTTGTTAAGGAGTGGATAATGAAAACGCGCACCACCATTTTAATTCCTTTGGCTTTAGGATTGATGGTATCAGCATGCACTACGACGACCAGTACTTCCTCTCAAGGGCAAGGTACCAAGCTGATAGAGGGAGCAACACCTTCCCAAACCACCACTGAAATCATGTCAAAAAATGCTATTTTCACTCAGGAAATGGGTAAAAATAATCAAAAAATAGAATCTCTTAAACAGACATTAGTAAAAAATAACGAGCACCTTCTCAGTTTGCAAAAAACGCTTGATGCACAAGATAAGTCGATTGCTGCTTTAAGTCAGTCGCCATCTGATGCTGAATCATTGGTTAACATAGAAAAAGAAAAGCGATTACGGGAAAGTGCTGAATCTCAGTACGCTGAATTGAAAATAGAAAATGACCATCTTGTTAGTCAAATCAAACGTTTAGAAGGCAAAAATACAGCCCTTAGAAACAAAATAACAAAAACGATTCCAAGCGAACAGACAAGTCGAGAGTTTCTTTCCTTAAATGACAGTTTTCAAACATTGGATTCAGCACATTATGCTTTGAGTCAGGAATACCAGACTTTAGGCAAAGAGCAGAGACTGCTGCAACAAAAATACGATAGCTTAAATAAAGAGAATCAGGACAATCAGCAGTCGTTAGTCTCTCTTAAAAAAGACAATGGACGGTTGGGTGAGATAATCGCAAAGGCGAGGGCGCAAAATAGCGCTTTATTAGCAGAGATTGGTGCTCAGCGTAACAGTATTGATGCTTTACAAAAGGGAACGTCAGCCGCCCCTGATCAAGTTCGTTTGGATGCGCTCGATACTGATCAATTACGCAGTGAAATTGCTAAACTCAAAAGCGTCATTGCTGCTCAAAAATCATTGATAGCAGATTATCAAGGTGATGTGTTGGAGCTAACGACTTCTCTAAGTGCCGGCGCTGACAATAAAGCAAAAATACAAGCATTAGCGAAACGTTTAGCGGCACTCGGTGCGATGAATACATCAGTGAATAGAAAACTCACTAGGAGTCAGTCGGCATTGCAAGCGAGCCTAGCTGATCAGAATATGCTGGCCAAGTCTTTAGCCAGTTCGCAAGCACAACAAGCCGAGCTCCAAAAACAATTAGAAGCGATCAAAGCGGAAACCAAAGGACGTGAATCGCAACAAATGCAGCTTGAATCTCAAATAAATAATTTGATCCCGTTCCAAGCTGAAGTGAATGCCTTACAGTCACAAATCAACTCTGGATTGAGCAATGTAAAGTGGCAAGTGCCCAATAAGATGTCATTGCATAACAACTTTGAAATCTTGGTTACGGCAACGGTTGAAAATCCTGTGGCTGGACAAACCTATGTTGCTGAATTGGTGACCGACAGTGCAATACAGATGGTTAGTGCTAGTGAAGCGGAAGCGGTCCTTAAAGATGGTCAGCTGCAATGGCGCTGGCGTGTAAGTGGCTTAAATGAGCGTCCCAAAGCCAAACTTAATTTGTTTGTTTCTCAGCAGATGAATTATCAAGGACAGCGCATCATGAGGCAGGTTTATCGAGACAGTGATACGGTTGCTCTGACAAATGATGACTTGTTCGATAAGTACGGTTACTGGAGTATTGCGATATTAGTGGGTTTATTGGGCGGATTTTTGGTGGGTCGTATTAACCGAAAAGGTAAAAACAGTTAACATCCTTTCTTTTTAAACAGGCTGTTGCCAAGCGGCAGCCTGTTTCATTCTTAGATCATTCAACTTCTCATTACTATTATTCAACACCAGAGTCGTGGTATTTGGGTATAGTGACTGTGCATATTTTTTTTGAGGTAATGACAGTGGTAAAGTCCAAATCGTATTCCATTATTGAGAAACGTTTAGCAGAAAACGTTCTGATTCTCGATGGTGCCATGGGAACCATGATTCAATCTTATAAGCTTGAAGAGGAAGATTATCGTGGAGAGCGATTTGAAGACTGGAAGAGTGATGTCAAAGGGAACAATGATTTACTGTCATTAACACAACCTAAAATCATTAAAGACATTTACTCTGCTTACCTTGCGGCTGGCGCAGACATCATTGAAACTAATACTTTCAATGCTAACTACATCTCCATGCTTGATTACCACATGGAAGCGTTAAGCTATGAGTTGAATTTCGAATCTGCTCGTCTTGCCCGTGAAGCTGCGGATGAATTTACGCAACAAAACCCGGATAAGCCGCGTTTTGTTGCGGGCGCAGTAGGGCCAACAAGTCGTACCTGTACTATTTCACCGGATGTTAACGATCCAGGCTTTCGTAATGTGCACTTTGACGAATTAGTTGAAGCCTATACCGTTGCCGTAGATGGCTTGGTGAAAGGGGGTGTCGATCTCATTTTGATTGAGACTATATTTGATACCTTGAATGCCAAAGCTGCGATTTACGCGGTACTGGATTACTTTGAAAAAAGTGGTGTGCGTTATCCGATTATGATCTCAGGTACCATTACCGATGCATCAGGGCGTACACTGTCTGGTCAAACAACTGAGGCATTTTGGAATTCTATTTCTCACGCCAAACCTATTTCTGTTGGCTTGAACTGTGCCTTGGGACCAAAAGATTTACGTCAATACATTGACGAACTTTCACGAATCGCCGACACACACATCTCTGCTCACCCGAATGCGGGTTTGCCAAATGCTTTTGGTGAATACGATGAAACGCCAGAAGAAATGCTCAATGAAATTAAAGGCTGGGTAGATTCCGGTTTTATAAATATTATTGGCGGTTGTTGTGGAACTGGGCCAAGTCACATAGATGCATTTGCGACCGCGTTCAAGGACGCCGTGCCACGAGTTATCCCAACGATTGAAAAAGCTTGTCGATTATCTGGCTTAGAGCCTTTTAATATTGATGGTAATAGTTTGTTTGTTAACGTTGGTGAGCGAACTAACGTTACAGGCTCAGCCATGTTTAAACGCCTTATTAAAGAAGGTGACTTTGACACTGCTCTTAGTGTGGCTCGTCAGCAAGTTGAAAACGGTGCGCAAATTATCGATATCAACATGGACGAAGGCATGTTGGATTCGAAAGGAGCGATGGAAAGATTCTTGAAACTGATCGCCTCTGAACCTGATATTTCACGTGTTCCTATCATGTTGGATTCTTCTAAGTGGGAAATACTTGAGGCGGGCTTGAAATGGATTCAAGGTAAGGGCGTTGTTAACTCCATTAGTATGAAAGAAGGGGAAGACAATTTCAGAGAGCAAGCACGCAAGCTAATGAAATATGGTGCGGCTGTGATTGTGATGGCCTTCGATGAAACCGGTCAAGCGGACACTCGTCAACGTAAGATTGATATTTGTCGTCGCTCGTACAAAATTTTAGTCGATGAAGTTGGTTTTCCGCCAGAAGACATTATTTTTGACCCAAACATTTTTGCGATTGCAACAGGGATAGAAGAGCACAACCGTTATGCGTTGGACTTTATTGAGGCGACTGGCGACATCACGCGTGAATTACCGTATGCGAAAGTCTCTGGTGGTGTATCTAATGTGTCCTTTTCGTTCCGTGGCAACAATCCTGTAAGGGAAGCCATTCACTCTGTCTTTTTATATCATGCTATCAAGCAAGGCATGACAATGGGGATTGTTAATGCTGGTCAGTTGGCTTTGTATGAAGACATTCCGGCCAAGTTACGCCATGCAGTAGAAGATGCGGTTCTTAATCGTACGCCGGATGCGACAGACAATTTATTGGCGATGGCAGGTGAATTTGCAGGTACGGGTGAAGTTGCCGAGAAAGAAACACAAGAATGGCGAACCTTGTCTGTAACCGAGCGTTTGAGCCATGCGTTGGTTAAAGGTATCACTGAATTTATTGATGAGGACACTGAAGAGGCGCGCCAGTTTTTTGATCGTCCATTAGAGGTGATAGAAGGTCCCTTAATGGATGGGATGGGAATTGTAGGCGACTTATTTGGTGCCGGTAAAATGTTTTTGCCACAGGTTGTAAAATCGGCTCGGGTAATGAAGAAGGCCGTTGCGTATTTGATGCCTTATATCGAGGAAGAAAAAGCTCGCAACATGGATACTGCCTCTTCCAGTAATGGCAAAATTGTCATGGCGACAGTGAAGGGGGATGTCCATGATATAGGGAAAAATATAGTCGGTGTTGTGTTGCAGTGTAATAATTTTGAAGTCATCGACTTAGGAGTCATGGTTTCCGCTGAGAAAATTTTGCGCACCGCAAAAGAAGAAGGTGCTGATTTAATTGGCTTGTCGGGCCTTATCACTCCGTCACTTGATGAAATGGTTCATGTGGCAAAAGAAATGCAGCGTCAAGGCTTTACTTTACCTGTGATGATTGGAGGGGCAACCACATCTAAAGCGCATACCGCAGTAAAAATAGAGCAAAACTACAAAAATAATCAGGTCGTACATGTTACCAATGCGTCACGCAGTGTTGGTGTGGCGAGTGCTTTACTGAGCAAAGACACAGAACGTCGCCAGAAATTTGTCGATGACATTAAGCTCGATTATGAAAAAACACGATTGCGCTATAAAGATCGAGCGAAAGCAGGTCGTCGTGTGTCGCTTGATAAGGCACGTCTGAATAAAGCACCGATCGCGTTTGATGAAACTAACATAGTAACGCCGAAAAAATTGGGCATTACGGTACTGACAGAAAATGATATTGATCTTAATGTTGTGAAAGCTTACATCGATTGGACGCCATTCTTTCAAACATGGGAGTTGGCAGGTTCATATCCTCGGATCTTGACGGACGAGGTTGTTGGTGTCGAAGCGACTCGTGTTTATAACGACGCATTGGCAATGTTAGAGGAAGTTATCGCCACGAAAAGCCTAAAAGCGCGAGCCGTGATTGGTTTGTTTCCGGCGAATCAGGTGAATCACGATGATATAGAGATTTACGCTGACGAAAGCCGTACGGAAGTTATTGAGCGTTTGTCCTTTTTGCGAATTCAAAACGAACTGACTGCTCCAGGAAAGTACAATCACAGTTTGGCTGATTTTGTCGCACCAAAGGACAGTGGTGTAGGGGATTACATTGGTGCTTTTGCTTGTGCTGCGGGTTTTGGTATTGACCCATTAGTGGCCGCATACGAGGCGGATTATGATGATTACAATTCAATCATGATCAAAGCGGTAGCAGATCGTTTAGCTGAAGCGGTAACGGAATATCTTCATGAGAGAGTCCGTAAAGAATATTGGGGTTATGCGGCAGATGAAGACCTCACAAATGAGCAGCTGTTAAAAGAAAAATATCAGGGTATTCGCCCAGCACCTGGTTATCCTGCTTGTCCAGATCATACCGAGAAGGCCAAGTTATGGACCCTTCTTAATGTGAAAGATAAAATTGATATGGAAATTACAGAAAGCTTTGCTATGTTGCCTACGGCGGCAGTCAGTGGCTGGTATTTTGCGCATCCAGACAGCACATTTTTTGGTGTCGGAAAAATAGGGCCTGATCAAGTAGATGACTATGCGGCTCGTAAAGGCATGTCAAAAGACGATGCGGAACGTTGGTTAGCTCCAAATCTTGGTTACGACCCAGAAGATGATCGTATTTAACAAATAGAATGTGTGCTATTGAAACCTTATTTATGCTGAAACATAGATAAGGTTTTTTTTATTATCTAATATTTTATGGAGAATAGAATGGCGAAAACCATTAAAGATCCAGAGCAACATCAGTTACGCATGCAGGCGATCAAAAAACACGTGGACCAGCGGATTGCTAAAGCACAAGAAGACAAAGGCACCTTTGTTTTATTAACTGGTAACGGTAAGGGTAAATCTAGCTCTGCATTAGGAATGGTGGCTCGAGCATTGGGTCATGGCATGAAAGTAGGCGTGGTGCAGTTTTTGAAGGGCGAGTGGAATACCGGTGAAATAGATTTTTTTAAAGCACAACCCAACGTGCAATGGGAAATTATGCCGTCTGGCTTTACTTGGGAAACACAAAATCGTGAGGCGGACATCGCTTCGTCGCAACAGGCATGGCAACAAGCAGTTGTTATGCTGGCAGACCCAAGTTTTGATCTAGTGGTATTGGATGAGTTGACGTATTTGCTGCACTACGAATATCTTGAAGAAGGTTTAGTGTTGGATGCGCTGATGAATCGCCCAGAGACACAACATTTGGTCGTGACGGGCAGAGGAGCGTCGGAGTCGCTTATTGAGTTGGCTGATACGGTGAGCGAAATAAAAGAAGTGAAACATGCTTTTAAACGCGGCATTAAAGCGCAGAAAGGACTGGAGTTTTAGTTTTTAATAGTGCGTTATTTCTTATGATAATTGTTTTTAAGTGGGATACTCTTTTTTTATTTTGTTAATATTGTCCGCATTCTCAGGTCTACACAATCATTATAGGAATTTTTTATGTCTATTACTCGTATGGAAACCGCTCAGCGTATGAGCCGTATCGTTAAGCATCAAGGAACAATCTACCTTTGTGGTCAAGTAGGGGCAGATGCCAATACCGATATCTCAGAGCAAACTGCCACTATGTTGGACAAAGTAGATACGTTACTAACACAAGCAGGTTCTGATAAAGAGCACATTCTTTCAGCGACTATCTATATTCGTGATATGAAAGACTTTGCGGCAATGAATGCGGTTTGGGATGCTTGGGTACCAGAAGGCTATGCACCAGCACGAGCGTGTGTTGAAGCTCGCATGGCAAGAGCAGAATTGTTGGTTGAAATTTCAGTCGTAGCGGCCGAAAAATAAATCAATATGATTAACAGGTTGATCGCTGTATCGACCTGTTAATGTCTTATGTTGTTACTATCATATGTCACTTTACACAGTGACGTTTATGTCGTTTGTAACCAATGCGTTGCTCAGCTCTCGTATATTTCGAGCCATGTCTCTGGCTAGATTCATCAGTAGTATCCCAAAATCAAAGGGGTAGTTATCATGAAAATCACTGAACAGCTGGCTTGATATCTCAAGTAGTAGGCTGGCTTCTTTTGCGTAAGCATTGCCGACACGGTCGTGGAGGGCAATCATTGAGACAAAACCAATTGATTCACCAAATTCAACAAACCTTGTGTGCATTGCTTTATCTTCATGTTGTTTGAAGAAATCTAAACTGCCGTGAAGTACTGTGTAAAAACTCCCGCCTTTACTGCCATATTTGAAAATTTCATCCCCTTCGTCTGCACAAAGAATGCTTCCATTATCGATGAGATATTGAATAGACTCATTTGATAAAGCGCCGAATATAGAGCCTTCTTTTAGCTTTTCTGGTGAAATATCATAACTTACTGTATTTACTTGGACGGTGTGCATTATGTTCTCCCGTCAGTGTTTGTCTTTTAATGTCATCGGCTATCAAATGACTTTCTTTATATCGGCACATTATTAATTGCTTTAACGTGTTGAGTGGCGAAAGAAAGGCCGATATTGAGCTATTTTGCCAAACGTTGATGATAAGTAGAGTCTATTTTTAATCATCTGTTCAAAAAAAGAATGTATTTTTTCTTTAGAAAGAAGCTTGCCAAATTTTTACACCGTTTAATGTGCCCAATAGTGACTTTGTCACTTAAAGAATGGTGGGGGTTTGTGCGATAATACGTCACATCAATGGTTGCTGACATTAAGCGCCTAAATTTACGTCATGAAAAGTGGAAGATTACCTTGTTAACAACAGCCAATATCACCATGCAATTTGGTGCAAAACCTTTGTTTGAAAATGTTTCCGTAAAATTTGCTGAAGGCAAGCGTTACGGTTTAATCGGTGCGAACGGATGTGGTAAATCCACTTTCATGAAGATTCTTGGTGGCGACTTAGAGCCAAGTTCAGGTAATGTCTCTAAAGATCCTAATGAGCGTCTTGGTAAATTGAAGCAAGATCAATTTGCTTACGAAGATTTTTCTGTAATTGATACTGTGATCATGGGTCATACAGAGCTTTGGGCGGTTAAGGCTGAGAAAGATGCCATTTATGCCAATCCAGAAATGACGGAAGCAGATGGCCTTCGCGCTGGTGATCTTGAATCAGAATTTGCTGAAATGGATGGTTATACCTCTGATGCGCGTGCCGGCGAGTTATTGCTTGGCGTGGGTATTCCAACAGAGCAACATTACGGACTAATGAGTGAGGTTGCTCCAGGCTTGAAGCTTCGAGTTTTGCTGGCTCAAGCGTTGTTTTCTGATCCTGAAATATTGTTGCTTGATGAGCCTACCAACAACTTGGATATCAATACTATTCGTTGGTTGGAGGGTGTTCTTCTTGAGCGTAATTGCACCATGATCATAATTTCCCATGACCGTCACTTTTTGAACTCTGTTTGTACTAATATGGCGGATTTGGATTACGGTGAAATACGTCTTTTCTCAGGTAATTATGACGAATACATGATGGCTTCAACACAGGCCCGTGATCGTCTTTTGTCTGATAACGCTAAGAAAAAAGCGCAAATCAATGAGCTTAAAGCCTTTGTTAGTCGCTTTTCAGCGAATGCATCAAAATCTAAGCAAGCAACGTCTCGAGCTAAACAAATCGATAAGATTCAACTTGAAGATGTTAAGCCTTCAAGTCGTCAGAATCCGTTTATTCGCTTTGAACAAGAGAAAAAACTACACCGTACCGCGGTGCAAGTTGAAAACTTAGCCAAATCATATGATGAGCAATTGTTTAGTGGCTTAAACATGATGGTTGAAGTGGGTGAGCGCATTGCGGTTATCGGGCCAAATGGTATCGGTAAAACGACATTATTGAAGTGTCTAGTGGGTGATACTGATCTTACTAAAGGTATGGTGAAATGGTCTGAGAATGCCAACATTGGTTATTACGCTCAGGATCATGCTCACGAATTTGAAAAAGACGTAGGTTTGATTGAGTGGATGTCACAATGGGGTCAAGAGGGCGATGATGAGCAAATCATACGTGGCACTTTGGGTCGTTTGTTGTTCTCTCAAAATGACATTAAAAAGTCTGTAAAAGTTCTTTCTGGTGGTGAACAAGGTCGTATGTTATTCGGTAAGTTGATGCTTCAAAAGCCCAACGTATTGGTAATGGATGAGCCGACTAACCACATGGACATGGAGTCTATTGAATCGTTGAACTTGGCGCTAGATAACTATCCTGGCACCTTGATCTTTGTTTCTCATGACCGAGAGTTTGTTTCGTCCTTGGCGACACGAATTGTTGAAGTGACAAGCGAAGGTGTTGTCGATTTCCATGGTACTTATGACGAATACCTAGCCAAACAAGAGGCTTAATAAGCGCGTCTTAAATGCCTAATAAAAGGGAAGCTATTATGGCTTCCCTTTTTTAATGCCTGTTAAGTGCTGCTTAGCTCTCATTCGGTTTGATGCGTCTGTCTTCTAATGCTGGAGCGTCTTGGTATTCTAAGACTTCTACCCTGTCTCCTTGATGAATAGTGCCGCTGTTTTCTGCAATAAGATTAATTCCAAACAAGACGCCTTCTTTTTTTATCAGGCGGAATTTGCCTAGTGTTTTCATGGGTTCACCCTTTTTGCTACGTTCAGCTGTATCAGGGTTAACGGTAGTGAATATGCAGCGTTCACAAGGTTTGACGTTCTCAAAAATGACGTCGCCTATTTTAATTCGCTTCCATGTGTCTTCCTCGAAAGGTAGGCTTCCTTCGACCACTATGTTTGGTCTAAATTGTGCCATTTGGATGTGCTCTGGGCAGTGTTGGTTAAGCTCATCAAGTGAGGCGCGGGTGGTCAGTAAAAATGGGTAACCATCCGCAAAGGCGACAGGTATGTCAGGTCGACGGCTAGTAACACGGTCGGATTGATGACCAAAGTACACCAGTTTTACATCCTCGTTTAGAATCTCGCTTAACCACTGGTCTGCTTCTTTAGAGCAATATTGTGCTGCTACAGGGTTTTCCCAAATGACAACGTTTTGGTAGTCTTTGCTGAAGGTCTCTGGGTTGAGTGTTAAAGGTGATGAGGCCGCTGGGTGTGTCAATTGCCAGCGCTCTTCTCGTAACAGTGACGCTACCAGTAAAGTGAGAGTGGGATATTCTCTGCCGGTGATAAAATCGCCGTTTGGTTTAGTAATCATGTAACGACGATCTCCCCACAGACCATCTAAATTGACTGGGCTAGATGGTAGAGAAATGCCTTTAATAGACTTGATCGGGTAAATGCAGATATCACACACTGAGTAAGACAAACCATTCTCCTTATATTGATGTGAGCAATTATCCTTAACTCTGCCGTTACTGCAACACTCTTAATGCGTCTATTATTTATGTGCACTTGGCTCAAATAAAAAAAGCCCTACAGAGTGTTATCTATAGGGCTCTTCATAGTATCAATTTACATTAAGCAGCTTACTTACAGGTAGTAGGACGCCAATGGTGGGAATCCATTAAACTCAACCGCGCTGTAAGTCGTTGTGTAAGCGCCGGTCGATAACCAATACATGCGATCACCAATGGCCAAGTTTAGTGGCAAGCCGTATTTGTAATTTTCGTACATGATATCCGCACTATCACAGGTCGGTCCTGCGATAATAACTTCTTCTAGCTCGCCTTTCTTATCAACATAAATAGGGTATTTGATGGATTCGTCTAGGGTTTCAATAAGCCCTGAAAATTTACCCACATCAGTGTATACCCAGCGATTTAGAGCCGTGTTAGATTTTCTTGAAATCAACACGACTTCACTAACCAAAACGCCAGCGTTAGAAATCAAAGATCGACCTGGTTCTAAGATGATTCGTGGTAATTCAGTACCAAAATCTTCTTCTAAGAAACGCGAAATTTCTTCTGCGTAGGTCGATAGCTCATTGGTGCGAGCGATGTAATTGGCTGGAAAGCCGCCACCCATGTTAATCATTTGAAGCTCAATATCGTCTTCTTCTTTCAAACGCTCAAAAATTACCTTAACACTGGCAATGGCCGCATCCCAAGCACCAATATCACGCTGCTGAGAGCCCACGTGAAAAGAGATGCCGTAAGGAACAAGCCCAAGTTCTTTTGCTAACACTAACAAATCCATCGCCATATCAGGTCGGCAGCCAAATTTACGAGATAATGGCCAGTCGGCAGTGACGGTGCCTTCCGTCAAAATACGAACATAAATTCGTGAGCCTGGGGCTGCTTTTGCAATGTTGCGCAAATCAGCTTCAGCATCTGTCGCAAACATACGAACGCCTTTTTCATAGAAATAGCGAACGTCTTGCGCTTTTTTAATGGTATTGCCGTAACTCACTCGTTCTGGTGATATTCCACCAATGGCGAATAATTTATCCAGCTCATAACGTGAGGCCACATCAAAATTTGAGCCGCGATCACGCAACAAAGTCAGCACTTCTGGCGCAGGATTGGCCTTAATCGCGTAAAAAATATCAGCAACTGGAAAGCCTGTTGTGATTTCAGTATAGGCTTCATCAATAATGCTAGTATCGATAACAACAAATGGGGTTTCTTTGGTTTCTGCAAATTCTTTAAAGCGAGCGAAACGTTCTGGAGAGTAAAAAGAGTGGACGTCAATCGTCATGGTGTAGAGTTCCTTTTGGCTAAACATAAACCGAGTTAAAGTACGAGCGTCTTTACCTCCCCCCCATCCTACTTGTGGCTGTTACTTATCCGGCTATAGAGCCTTAAGCGACTAGCGCAGCAGTTTAAGCGGTACGGATTATGTTCAGCAATGACGCGGGCGCAATTTAAAACCCTAAAGCGTCAGCGTCAAGTTTTTTTTGTATTTTTACAACAAAAAAAAGGCCACTCAAAATATCTTAATTTTTAGAGCCACTTAAGTTCTTATTAACGTGTTTGAATATGGTAAATAGCACTGCCCAAAACAAGTGCCAGAACGAAATAAATGCCTTCAGCTGAGTTGTTCGTTAACGATGTTAAACCAGGTCCTGGGCAGTAGCCGCTTAATCCCCAGCCTATCCCAAACAGGGCGCTACCACAGACTAATTTTCTGTCAATAATTCTAGACGTAGGCAATGACCATACTTGGGAGAACAAAGGTTTTATCTGTTTTTTACTGATTAAATAGCCAATCATACTAACGAAAACGGCAGATCCCATGACGATAATGAGTGAAGGGTTCCAATCACCAAAAATATCTAAGAAGCCAATAACAACCGCAGGGTTAGTCATTTCAGACAGTGCTAGGCCGAAGCCAAAAAGTAATCCGCAAATGAGTGTTATAAAAAGAATCACAGTGGTTTCCTTATTTTGTAAAGTAGACGGTTATAATGGCAGTCGCCATAAAAATACCGGTCGCGACAATAGAGCGCGGTGATAAACGAGCAAGTCCGCAAACCCCGTGACCACTAGTGCAGCCGCTTCCTAATCGTGTGCCGTAACCAACAAGTAAGCCTGAAATGATCAATAAAAACGGGCTTCTGACATCAGGGAAAGGAACGGTTTGGTTTGTTAGTGTTCCGTAGGCGCTGCCACCGATGACTAAGCCGACTAGAAAAACCAAAGGGATGAACCTTTTTTGTTGGAACATAGCTTGGGATAGTATTCCGCTTATACCAAGTACTTTTCCGGTTGTGATAAGGTAAATGGCAGCGGCGAGCCCGATTAGGAGTCCGCCAGCCAATGGGTTAAAAATGGAAGTCATTTGTGGTGCCTCATTAATATTAGTTATTTCTAATGCTATTGTTAAATATAAGCTAAATCTAATATAAAAACTATTCCTTGTTACAATATATTCTAGAGATGATCGCCTTAGTGCACAGTCTTGACCAAAGTAACTCGGATATCCTAAATCTGGTAGACTACTTAGATTAAAATGTTCTTCAATGCAGTAATTAAGTTAACGCTCTTTTAATGATGTGGCACAGAGGTTTTGTAAGTTAATGAGTACAGAGCAAGATCCAGTTAAAAATATCGGAGTGCCATTAGGAGAAGCCGATTATGTATTTCTTTTACCAAACAAGCCTATATTGCCATTAAAGAGTATGGAAAAAGGGCTGGTAGCGGAATATGTGTCTGAGCTCATTAATCTAAATGGCAATCATTGGCGAAAAATTTTAACCATAATGTCAAAGTTAACGGTGCCAAAGCTTGAGAACTGGCGACAATGGCGTAATGAAATGTTGTCGGATAATGTCACTATCATCTTCGATGCTGAACAGCTTAAGCTGATAACAGGAACCACGTTTATCGTTGGCAATGGATTTCGAGACGAAATCGTCATTGCAGATGAGGCGATTACGTTAGGGCAGCGACATGTTGCCTTTTTGACGCCGAATTATATTTGGTGCCCATACTTAGATTATCGTCAATTTCCTAATGTATTAATCGACGAGTTGCGCCATTCAATTAATAATAATATCCCGGAGAATGCATGTTTCAAGCCTTAAAAGTTTTATTTCAAATTTCTGTAGAGCCAGAAAAACGCATTAGTTATCAAGAGGCGATCGCCGCGTTGCTGCTGGAAGTTATGATGGCGGACGATGAAATAAACGACCGTGAAGTTGAGCAGGTCAAACGTTTTTTACGTGAAGAAACGGATTTAGAAGACGAAATTGATACTTTGTATGAAGAGGCAAAAGCAGGCGTTTCAAACGCTAATGACCTTTATCAATTTACTAAAGTCATTAATGAAAGTGCATCGGTAGAGCAAAAAGTCGAGCTTGTAAAAGGCTTATGGCGAGTCGCTTTTGCAGATGGTGTTGTGGACGCTTATGAAGACCATCGCATACGTCGTATTAGTGAGTTGCTCTTTATGCCGCATTCAGAATTTATTCAGGCAAAATTGTCGGTACAAGCGGAAATAGAAGCTGAGTAGTTTTTGAGCAATAAAAAAAACGCGGCATAAGCCGCGTTTTGACTGCATATCGTAAATGTGACTTAAGCTGAGAAGTTTGCTGCTGCAAATTCCCAGTTAGCCAATGCCCAGAAACCTTTAAGGTAGTCAGGACGTACATTGCGGTAATCAATGTAGTAAGCGTGTTCCCACAAATCAACTGTGATAATTGCTGTTAGGCCATCAGTCATTGGAGTACCAGCGTTGCTAGTATTAACAATGTCTAAAGATCCGTCTGCAGTTTTCACTAGCCAAGTCCAGCTAGAACCGAAGTTGTTCACTGCTTTGTCATTGAATGCTTCTTGGAATTTAGCGAAAGAACCCCATTTTGCATTGATGGCATCAGCCAGTGCGCCAGTTGGTTCGCCGCCGCCATTAGGGCTTAAGCTATTCCAGAAGAAAGTGTGGTTCCAGATTTGAGCAGCGTTGTTAAAAACGCCACCAGCTGGTGCTGAAGTGATAATCTCTTCTAGAGATTTGTTTTCGTATTCAGTACCAGGAACCAAGCCGTTAAGTTTTACTACGTAAGTATTGTGATGTTTACCGTAGTGGTACTCAAGTGTCTCTACAGACATGTGCGGCTCTAGTGCATCTTTGGCAAAAGGAAGAGCGGGTAATTCAAAAGCCATTTCTATTCTCCTTGCTTTATATTAACGAAAAATGCTTGTTATCAAGCAGTTAATGGTGCTTATATAGTAGCATCGAACTTTGGAAGATAATATTCATTAAGTTTGTATGGTTATTAATTCCATAATTTTTATTAATAGCGAAGACATAAGATTTCCATGCCTAGAGACGAAGACGTAGATATTCCAAGCCTTAAGCTAGACCAAGATGAAGTTAGCGACAGAAGGCCATCATCAAGTACACCTAAGCGCCGGCTTAACCCTCCACCTGCAAGAGCGTCAGTACCTACGGGTAATGTCGTCTATAGAAAGCCAAAATTAACAGGCCTCTATATACTGCTCATTTTGATTTTAGCCGCTGCCGCTGGAGCGGGCTACTGGCTTTGGCAACAAAACCTGCAGCTGCGTGAGGAGTTATCGGGTACCAAAGGGAAGATTGAAAACCTTGATCATCAATTATTAGCAGCAGACGTGTCAGCCAACAAACAAGGCGAAACCGTTGAACAAACGTTAAAGAATCACGACAGTGAGATTCGTAAGCTTTGGGCCATTGCTTATGATACAAATCGCAAAACGCTTTCGGATCACTCCGATGCTATTACGGCGATGCAGAAAAAGCTGTCTATTATGAACGATGCGGTTTCAACTCAAACACAAAGAATCGCGATTCAGGGTGATGCCTTTAATGAATTAGAGGCAAATTACAATAAGTTAATCACCTCCGTTGCCGAGATTGATAAAACGGTCAAACCATTAACGAAACAGTTAGCGGCGGCATTAGATAAGCAAGCAAGCTTAGAGAAAGAGGTGGCTTTACAAAAAGGTAATGACGAGGCGCAAGCATTAAGTCTTGATCAAGCGTCGCAAGATATTGATTCATTACAGAAGAAGGTTAAGTCGCTTGCGAACAATTCTGCTGGCCTGAGTGCCGCAGAGCTGTCAAACATTAAGCAAACGCTTAAAAAGTATCAAGATGCGATAGACTCAAATGATGCCTTCCGGTCACAAATGAATGCACAAATGCTTCGCTTGAATAAACAGATTAACCAGCTATTACTGCAGCAGCAGTTGAATACAGAATCAAATTAGATTGATTTGAATCATTGAAAGGCCGACTTGTTCGGCCTTTTTTATTGCCTCAAATAGCGTCACAGAAGAGTTTGGGTAGAATGCGCGCATTCATTCCAATCAAGATTAGTGACATTATGACCGAACTACTTTCTCCTGCCGGTACGCTTAAAAACATGCGCTATGCGTTCGCCTATGGCTCCGATGCGGTTTACGCCGGACAGCCGCGCTATAGTTTGCGAGTGCGCAACAATGACTTTGATATGGCGAACTTAGCGGTTGGCATCGAAGAAGCTCATCAGCAAGGTAAACAGCTGTATGTGGCCAGCAACATTGCGCCACACAATGCCAAAATCAAAACCTACCTTAAAGACATCGAACCCGTTATTGAAATGGGGCCAGACGCACTCATTATGTCGGATCCTGGCATGATGATGCTGGTCAAAGAAAAATTTCCTGAGATGCCGATTCATTTGTCCGTACAGGCCAATGCCGTGAACTGGGCGACAGTGAAATTTTGGCGTGACTATGGCTTGAGTCGCGTGATTCTTTCGCGGGAGCTGTCATTAGAAGAAATTGGTGAAATCCGTACCATGGTGCCAGACATGGAAATAGAAACCTTTGTGCATGGCTCCTTGTGCATTGCCTATTCTGGGCGTTGTTTGTTGTCTGGTTATTTCAATCGCCGCGATCCAAACCAAGGTTCGTGTACTAATTCTTGCCGCTGGCAATACGATGTAAAAGCCGCGAGAGAAGACATCAGTGGTGACATAGTACCCGCCGATAATAGTCATTTAGGCGCTCAACTTTTTGACCCTAAAGACCAAACAACGCTGGGAATGGGCAAGCCGTTTGATGAGGTGGTGTTGTTACGAGAGCAAGGGCGTGAAGGAGAGTTCATGCCGGCTTTTGAGGATGAACACGGCACCTACATCATGAACAGTCGAGATTTACGGGCCATCCAACACGTTGAAAAGTTGATAGAAATGGGCGTGCATTCGTTAAAAATCGAAGGTCGCACAAAATCACATTTCTACGCAGCTCGTACCGCTCAGCTCTATCGTCAAGCCATTGATGATGCAACCTATGGCAAAGCGTTTGATATGGGCTTAATGGATAAATTAGAGGGGTTGGCGCATCGGGGTTACACGGAAGGTTTTTATCGTCGGCATGTGCATGACAAGTATCAGAATTATCAACATGGGAATTCCCTATCAACACAGCAACAGTTTGTTGGAGAAATGTCAGATTGGCATAACGGCTGGCTGACCGTAGAGGTAAAAAACCGTTTCCAAGTGGGTGATAGTTTAGAGCTGATGACGCCATCGGGGAGTCAATTGATCGAATTGAAGGTAATAGAAAATAGAAAAGGGGAGCGCGTGAATGTGGCTCCAGGATCTGGTCATGTGGTTCGTATCCCAGTGCCTGTAAGACCTGAAGGGATTGAATATGGTTTGATAATGAGAAATTTACCGAACGTTTAAGAGTCCTAAATTTGGTTGTATGTTGGTTTTCTATAAAGGCTCAGCTTATGAGCCTTTTTAAATATCAATATATCAATTCGGTCTAGTTGTATTGGTTTTTATAACGTAAATGCATGTTATAGTGAAAAAATAAATGCTCAGCCATACAACAGAGATGGGAAATTATGACAGAGGCAAGACTGACTCACCTAAAACAGCTAGAAGCTGAAAGCATTCACATTATTCGTGAAGTTGCTGCTGAATTTGACAATCCAGTAATGCTTTATTCCATTGGTAAAGACTCAGCGGTAATGCTGCACCTTGCCATGAAAGCATTCTATCCTGGTAAACCTCCGTTTCCACTAATGCATGTGGACACAGGTTGGAAATTCAAAGAAATGATTACCTTCCGTGACGAATTGGTCGCGAGATTAGGGTTAGAACTGATTGTTCATCAAAACCAAGAAGGGATTGAACAAGGCATTGGGCCATTCACTCACGGTAGCGCAACACACACCGATGTAATGAAGACTCAAGGTCTAAAGCAAGCATTAGACAAATATGGTTTTGATGCGGCCTTTGGTGGCGCACGCCGTGACGAAGAGAAATCTCGTGCCAAAGAGCGTGTCTATTCTTTCCGTGATAAGAAACACCGTTGGGATCCAAAAAACCAACGTCCAGAGTTGTGGAATATCTATAACGGCAAAGTCAATAAAGGCGAGAGCATTCGTGTTTTCCCATTATCTAACTGGACTGAACTGGATATCTGGCAATACATCTATTTAGAGAGTATTCCGATTGTTCCTCTTTACTTCTCTGCTAAGCGTCCGGTTGTTGAGCGTGATGGTACCTTGATCATGGTAGACGATGAACGCATGCCTTTGAATGGTGAAGTACCTGAAATGAAGTCAGTACGCTTTCGAACGCTAGGCTGTTACCCATTGACGGGTGCGGTTGAGTCAGAAGCGGATTCATTACCTGAAATTATTCAGGAAATGCTGCTAACGACCAGTTCAGAGCGCCAAGGCAGAATGATCGACCATGACTCAGCAGGGTCTATGGAAGAGAAGAAAAAGCAGGGCTACTTTTAAGTTTGAAGTAAGTTTGGAGTGAAGAATGTCTCACCAGTCAGAATTGATCAGCCAAGACATACTTGGTTATTTGAAACAACATGAAGAAAAAGACCTACTGCGCCTACTGACTTGTGGCAACGTAGATGATGGTAAAAGTACCCTTATTGGCCGCTTGCTGCATGACTCTAAATTGATTTATGAAGATCATTTAGATGCCGTAAAACGCGATAGTAAAAAATCTGGTACGCAAGGCGAAGAAATCGATTTGGCACTCTTGGTAGATGGCTTGCAAGCGGAACGCGAGCAGGGCATTACCATTGATGTGGCGTACCGTTATTTCTCAACTGAAAAACGCAAGTTCATCATCGCAGACACACCAGGGCACGAGCAATACACTCGCAACATGGCCACTGGCGCGTCGACTTGTGACTTGGCTATTATTTTGATTGATGCACGTTATGGCGTGCAAACGCAAACGCGTCGTCACTCTTATATTGCGGCGTTGTTGGGCATTAAGCACGTTGTCGTTGCCATAAATAAAATGGATCTAGTGGATTTCTCAGAGCAGAAATACAAGGAAATCCAAGCCGATTATTTGACGTTTGTTGAGCAATTAGGTGACCGTAAACCACAAGATATTCAATTTGTGCCGCTGTCGGCATTGCGTGGCGACAACGTGGTAAACGTCTCTGAGAGCACACCTTGGTACCAAGGTAAGCCGTTGATGGCTATCTTGGAAACCGTGCAAATCAATCGTGATGTGAAACGCGACGCATTCCGTCTGCCTGTGCAGTATGTTAACCGTCCAAATCTGGATTTTCGAGGCTTCTCCGGCACCATAGCCGCAGGTGTTGTGAAACCAGGGGATGAGATCGTTGCATTGCCGTCAGGCAAAAAATCCAAAGTAGCAGAAATTGTTACTTATGATGGCAACCTTGAGTCTGCGAAAGCCGGTCAAGCCGTAACCATCACGCTAGAAGACGAAATCGACATCAGCCGTGGCGACATGCTGTCTCATCTAGATCAAGAGCCGCTTATCTCTTCAGCGTTAAGAGCATCGGTTGTTTGGATGGCGGATCAGCCATTAGTGCCGGGTAAGTTGTATGACTTTAAACTGGGTACACAAACGGTACCGGGTAAAGTGCATCACTTTAATCATCGCGTCGATGTGAATACGTTGGAAACCAGTGCCATCGAATCGCTTGAGTTAAATGGTATTGGCGATTGTGTGATTCAATTTGACGCGCCAGTCGCGTTTGATGAATACACCAATAGTCGTTTTACCGGCGCTCTAATTGTGATCGATCGCCTTACCAACGTCACTGTTGGTGCCGGTATGGTTGAAGAATCGATTGCGGATTTAGACGAAGACAGGATTGTGAGTGCGGAAGACCGTGCCGCTCGTCTTGGTCAGAAGCCTGCGGTTATTGCTTTGACTGCTGGTGCGTTAGCACAAGTGGAATCCATCGAGCGACTATTGCTTCGTCAAGGTGTGGTGGCATTAGCGAAAGCCGATGCGAGCGCAACTGAAGCCGCTTTGATTCGTGAAACCGGTGTGACTTTATTGGTGTCTGACACTAATATTGCCGACATTGAAATCGCTGAAAGCAAAGTAGACGATGTGATTGAGTTGATTATTGAGCAAGTGCGTTTATAACGCTTTATGCTAAACAGTTTAGTCTGAGCGTTTCAGGCTAAACGTTTTAATCTAATAAAAAACCAGCATCATGAGCCTATCTCATGGTGCTGGTTTTTTTTTGCGTTGTTTTTTTTGCGTAGCGGATTAAGCGGCTTCGCTGTCGGCGCGTTTTACCGCTTTGTGCTGATCTTCGTTGCTGCCTTGTTTCCAGTAGCTGGAAATGTACAGATTTGTTTTTTCGACTTTCTTCTCGTCTTTAAAGAAGCGACGTAATGCTTTCATGCTGCCAAATTCACAGGCGGCCCACACGGAAACATCGTCTGATAACCACTCTAACGCTTGAACTTGTTCTAGTAACGCAAGGTCATTACTGCCAGGGTGGGTATTAACAACCCATTTAAGTTCGATTCCAGCTGGGTGTTTGAGTGGTTGAATGTCTTCTTCAGACACCACTTCGATTACCGCATAGCCTTTTGCGTCTGCCGGTAGGGTTTCAAGGTTGACGCTGATCGCTGGTAGGGCAGTCATGTCGCCAATCAGTAATTGCCATTGGGCC
This sequence comes from Marinomonas sp. TI.3.20, assembly GCF_038155025.1. Classification (NCBI taxonomy): domain Bacteria; kingdom Pseudomonadati; phylum Pseudomonadota; class Gammaproteobacteria; order Oceanospirillales; family Oceanospirillaceae; genus Marinomonas; species Marinomonas sp. TI.3.20. The sequence continues at coordinate 68,156 of NZ_JBAKAS010000006.1, forward strand.
GATTCTTCAATCATTTTTTTAGGGCCCGGTCCGCCGACCAAAATACGGTCACCCGGTTTGGCATTTTTTGCCCATGAAGAGGCTGGGCCTGAGTCATCGTGCAACATGAAGTCAATGTCGATGGCATCGGTGCGTTGTTTACGTATGGTGTAAGTGCGCATTAAACGACTGCTTTCGCTAGGGAAAATAAGTTTCACATAGGCGCTTTCTTGGTTTTCCGGCATGGTGCTAATATTCTCACCGCCTAACGTGACTCTTAACATGTGCGGTGTCACCAAGGTCGTGCTGATGACAGTAAGTTCTCTTGGTTGTGGTCTGCTCATAAGTTTCTCCTGGATATATTGTATTATTCGCATAAATTCTTAGTGATGATTTCTGCATAATGTTTGAAATCATTTATCTGTTGTTCGGTCAGTCCTCGTGCCATTTTTTCTGATGTGGCTTCGTCAAGTGTCATCATGGTATTTAGGATGTGTTTTCCTGACTCTGTTAGCACTAGTCGTTGGCTTCTGTGATTATCAGGATTAGGGCGTTTCTCTATGTGTCCTTTGCCATGAAGTTCTTTTACCATTCTTGTCACTTGTGATTTATCAAGCCCCATTTTTTGCGAAATGCTTTGTGCATGGCAGTTTGGGATTCTTTGAACGCATTTTAATGCTCTAATATGACCAACATGGAGCGCCATATCAGAATTGTTGATGGCGCCTTTGATCTCAGACTTATAGCTATGAATGAGTCGGTGTAGTGATTCGCTTAACGTGACTGTCATAATGTCGCTCACCAGAAATGATAATGATTATCAAATATAATACCCTCAGTTGACTTTGTCAATTCAGGTTTTTGTTTTATTCGCGTTTCCTTATATTTTGCTCACTCTAATGGCAATACAAGTAACGAGACGAAACGTTGTTCTTCATAGATAAAGCTTAATTCAATAATTGTTGTGAGAGTAAATGAACAAAGTAGTGATTTATAAACTCATCGTAGAGGCACTAAAAAAGCGCTTTGACACCGCGAAATGGGCGGCAAATCAAGCCTACGAGGCGGCAACAAGCGAAGAAAGTGTGGCGGAGAATAAATACGATACTTTTGGTTTAGAAGCATCGTATCTTGCTCATGGTCAATCGCAACGTGTACTGGAGTGTGAAAAAGATTATTTAAGCTTTTTGAATCATGACGCTATGATTTTTGCTGAAGATGACGAGGTAAAAACAGGAGCATTGGTGTCGGTAGTTGAACTCAATGCGACAGTCGGTGACGTTAAGTGGTTTTACCTTTCTGCTTGCGCTGGTGGCTTGAGTGTTGACATCACTGGTGGCAAAAGTGTCTTTTTGGTAACGCCTTCTAGCCCTGTGGGGCTAACGCTGATAGGCAAAGCGGAAGGAGATGAGGTAGTTTTAAAGCAATCAGGGCGTGAAATTGCTTACGAAATAGTCAGTGTGTTATGAAGAAGGGGGCTGTTATAGACAAATTTCCCTCTTGCTCTAGAGAGTATGACGTGGTTCGCATATAATGCTTTGCCTTAAAATATTTTGGCTTTTTGTTTTAGCTGTCATATAGAAAATTTACTGTTTGTTTTCTGACCTAACAAAAAGCGATCAAAGAACACTTCACTCTCTTACTAAGACAGTAATAGGATAGAAATTATGCGCAGCCATTATTGCGGCGAATTAAATGCTTCTAATATTTCACAAGAAATCACGTTATGCGGTTGGGTTCATCGTCGTCGCGACCACGGCGGGGTTATTTTCTTAGACGTGCGTGACCGTGAAGGTATTACGCAAGTTGTTTTTGATCCAGATCGTGCAGAAAGTTTTGCAATTGCGGACAGTGTTCGTAACGAATTCGTTGTTAAGCTAAAAGGCTTGGTTCGAGCTCGTCCAGAAGGAACGGTTAACCCTAATATGAACACGGGTGAAATCGAAGTGTTGGGTTTGGATATTGAAATCCTTAATGCTGCAAAAACACCTCCTTTCCAACTTGATGAACATCAATCTGTTGGTGAAGACGTACGTTTAAAAAATCGCTTTATTGATTTACGTCGTCCTGAAATTCAACAAAAAATGCGTTTCCGTTCAAAAGTAACATCGGTATTACGTAGCTACCTAGACGATAACGGCTTCTTAGACATCGAAACACCAATTCTAACGCGTGCAACACCAGAAGGTGCGCGTGATTACTTGGTACCAAGCCGTACACAACAAGGCAGTTTCTTCGCGCTTCCACAATCACCTCAGTTGTTTAAGCAACTGTTGATGGTGTCTGGATTCGACCGTTACTACCAAATTGCAAAATGTTTCCGTGACGAAGATTTACGTGCCGATCGTCAACCTGAGTTTACTCAAGTAGACATCGAAACGTCCTTCATGAGCGAAGAACAAATCATGGGCATGACAGAAGAGATGATCACTAGCTTGTTTAAAGAGCTAATGAGCGTTGATTTGGGTACATTCCCTCGTATGCCTTACTCTGAAGCAATGGAAACTTACGGCAGCGACAAGCCTGATCTACGTATTCCATTGACGATTGTCACTGTGTCTGACTTGATGGCTGATGTGGACTTTAAAGTCTTCTCTGGCCCAGCAAAAGATCCTAAAGGTCGTGTTGCTGCCTTGAAAGTACCGGGCGGTAATTCACTGACTCGTAAGCAAATCGACGAATACACTAAATTTGTTGGTATTTACGGCGCCAAAGGCTTGGCATACATCAAGGTAAACGACAAATCTAACCTTGAAGAAGGCCTACAGTCTCCAATCGTTAAGTTCTTGCCGATGGAAGTGCGCCAAGAGTTGATGACTCGTCTTGATGCACAAGATGGCGACTTGATCTTCTTTGGCTCTGACTCTGCGAAAATAGTTAACGAAGCGTTGGGCGCATTGCGCTGCAAATTGGGTGAAGACCTTGATTTGTACACTTGCGAGTGGGCACCTTTATGGGTAGTTGACTTCCCAATGTTTGAAGAAACATCGGACGGCGGCATTACTGCCATTCACCATCCTTTCACCGCGCCTTCTTGCTCTGCAGAAGACCTAAAAGCAGATCCGCTTAATGCCTTGTCTCAAGCGTATGACATGGTTCTAAACGGCACTGAATTGGGTGGTGGTTCGATCCGTATTCACCAGTCTTCTATGCAAGAAACCGTGTTTGAATTGCTTAATATCAGCGAAGAAGAACAAGAAGAGAAATTCGGCTTCTTGTTAGACGCATTGAAATTCGGTGCGCCACCACATGGTGGTTTAGCATTTGGTCTGGATCGTCTTGTTATGTTGATGACGGGCTCGGCTTCTATCCGTGACGTAATTGCCTTCCCTAAAACGCAAAGTGCAACTTGTTTGTTGACTCAAGCGCCAGGTGAAGTAAGCGAAAAGCAGTTGAAAGAGCTGCACATCCGCGTTAGAAAGCCTGTTACAGAATAGTAACATTTGACCTTTAAACTTATTTTAAAACAGTAAGTTGTGTTAAAGGATTGCAAGAAAAATGTAAAAGGCCGCTTATTTGCGGCCTTTTTTATACATTTACATTGCATACTTATGAAAGGACTGTTGGAATATACAGTAATGATAAAGAATACGGGAACTCAATGACTGTCACGAGAATATTAGCGATTGATCCAGGCTCTCGAATTACAGGTTTTGGAATCATTGATGTTTCAAATGGCAAATCCATTTATGTCAATAGTGGTTGCATTAGATTACCGGATGAAGCGCTGTCGGTAAGGCTAAAACATATCTTTAATAATGTGTCGTCTTTGCTGGAAGAATATAATCCCCAGGAATTCGCCATCGAAGAAGTGTTTTTAGCTAAAAATGCGAACTCAGCATTGAAGCTTGGGCAAGCACGAGGTGCGGCCATTGTTGCCGCTTCATTGCGAGAACTGTTTGTGCATGAGTATGCGGCTCGACGAGTGAAACAGTCCGTCGTGGGCAACGGCAATGCAGACAAAGAACAAGTTCAGCTCATGGTTCAGTTACTTCTGAAATTATCCGCGAAGCCTCAGGCAGATGCGGCAGATGCGCTCGCGATTGCTTTGTGTCATGCTAACACTCGCACCTCTGGCGGCTTGGAATATGGCGTCGGTAAACGAGCAGGGCGCACTTCTAAACGTTGGACTGAACAAGATGTAAGGAAAGCACTTTGATCGGACGAATTGTCGGTACCTTGGTAGAAAAAACACCACCAGAGCTTTTGGTTGATGTGAACGGCATAGGCTATGAAATCAGTGCCTCTATGACGACTATTTATGACCTGCCGCAAGTGGGTGACATGGTGACTTTATATACTCACTTTCTAGTAAAAGAAGACGCCCAAACACTTTATGGGTTTATTGATAAAAATGAGCGTGCCTTGTTTCGTGTGCTGATTAAAGTCAACGGCATTGGTCCTAAAATGGCCTTGGCTGTCTTATCAAGCATGTCTGCGGAAGAGTTGGTTTCGAATGTACAAGAGTCAGATGTATCTGCCTTAACAAAAATCCCTGGTGTTGGTAAGAAAACGGCAGAACGACTTATTATCGAATTACGAGATAAGCTCGGACAGGCGGCGAAAACCGACTTGTTTTCTACGCCAGCCGTATTGCGTCAAGTCCAGACAGATCCTAGGCAGGAAGCTGAGGCAGCGCTTATTTCTCTTGGCTATAAGCCTCAAGAAGCCGCTCGTGCTATTGCTGGTGTTCCTATGGACGCCGCTAGCAGTGAAGATGTCATTAGAGCCGCACTTAAAGGTATGCTAAGGAATTAATGTATGATTGAGCAGGATCGAATTATAACGGCTGAGATAAAAGGCAGCGACAGGCAAGTAGATCGTGCTATTCGCCCTCAAGCATTAGCAGAATATATAGGGCAGCCGGTTGTCAGAGAGCAAATGGAAATATTCATCCAAGCTGCTAGACAACGAAATGAACCGCTTGATCATACTCTGATATTTGGGCCGCCAGGTTTGGGTAAAACCACATTGGCTCATATTATTGGCAATGAAATGGAGGCGGACGTAAAAACAACGTCGGGGCCGGTACTTGAAAGAGCGGGAGACTTAGCGGCATTATTAACCAATCTAAACGAAGGGGATGTGCTTTTTATTGATGAAATTCATCGATTAAGCCCAGCCATTGAGGAAATCCTGTATCCAGCCATGGAAGATTATCAGCTGGATATTATGATTGGTGAAGGGCCGGCGGCGCGTTCGATTAAAATTGAACTCCCTCCTTTTACACTTGTCGGAGCAACAACTCGAGCGGGTTTGTTAACATCACCGCTTAGAGATCGCTTTGGTATCGTGCAGCGTTTAGAGTTTTATGATGTTGAATCGTTAACGACGATTGTCGCGCGTTCAGCAGGAAAGATGGGGATGGAACTTGATCAATCTGGCAGCTTTGAAGTGGCCAGGCGATCCCGAGGAACCCCCAGAATAGCGAACAGATTATTACGCCGAGTGCGTGATGTAGCGCAGGTAAGTGGTGAAGCACTGGTAACCCAAAAGATTGCTCAACGAGCGTTGGATATGTTGAGTGTGGATAGCCAAGGTTTTGACCACCTAGACAGGCGCATGTTATTAACTATGATAGAAAAGTTTGATGGAAGACCGGTCGGACTTGATAGTGTGTCTGCCGCTCTTGGTGAAGATAAAGATACAATCGAAGATGTTATTGAACCTTTCTTAATACAACAAGGTTTTGTTATACGAACGCCTCGAGGTCGGCAAGTTACTAAGCGAGCCTACGAGCATTTTAATTACCAGTTACCTACAGATTTTAAATAGAGGTTAAAAATGTCAATTTTGGGTTTAATCGCCAGCGCCAGTTTTGTTGTGCAAATTGTTATGTTGATACTGTTGGCAGCATCCATCTTCTCTTGGGTAATTATTTTTCAGAGAATACGTGTTCTAAAACAAGCCAAGAAAATAAGATCTGAATTTGAAGACGAATTTTGGTCAGGCATAGACCTTAGTAAGCTTTATAAAAAGCTAACTCAAGAGGGTCGAAAAATTGAAGGTATTGAACATATTTTCACGGCAGGTATTAAAGAATTCACACGGTTACGTCAGAGTCATAATATAGAACCTGATGCGGTCATGGAAGGCGTGCAGAGAACAATGCGAGTGGCCTTGTATCGTGAAGAAGAGAAACTGGATAAGCATTTGGCTTTCTTAGCTACGGTTGGTTCAACAAGTCCTTATATTGGCTTGTTTGGTACTGTTTGGGGGATTATGCATTCTTTTATCGGATTGGCTGATGTTCAACAAGCCACCTTAGCAACGGTTGCACCTGGTATTGCCGAGGCGCTTATTGCTACGGCGATTGGTTTGGCCGCGGCGATCCCGGCTGTTATAGCTTACAACCGTTTTTCTACGACTGTGGAATCTTTAAGTTCTGGTTACGAAAACTTTTCTGATGAATTTACCAGTATCCTGCATCGTAAGGTCTATGTGAAAGAGGGAGGCGTCGCCTAGTGTCTCGCTCTAGAAGAAGACAAAAACGTCGTCCTATGGCAGAGATCAATGTAGTTCCCTATATTGATGTTATGCTTGTGTTGCTAGTAATATTTATGATTACAGCGCCGATGATGACGCAAGGTGTCGATGTAAAATTACCGAACGCAAGCGCTGCGCCAATTCAAGAGACTGAAACGGATGTCATGATTGCTTCAGTTGATAGCAAAGGTGAGTTTTATTTGGATTTTGGTGGTAAACAAGAGCCGATTACACTCGACGCTTTACAAGCAAGAGTTCGTAAGGTCTTGAAGCAAAATCCAAAAATACCTGTCCTTGTTAGAGGCGACAAAGATGTATCTTATGGTGCCGTAGTCGGTCTGATGGTGGCATTACAAGGGGCGGGCGTGCCGAACGTTGGTTTGGTAACGGAGCCGAGCAAAAATTAATGAAGTGGCTAAATAAAGAAAGTTACGGAGTACCGGCTTTATTAGCAGTGGGTCTTCATTTGGTTATTTTGGGGGGCTGTTTTGTCGCTGTTGATTTCAGTGATAAAGATGCGCCTGCGCCAAAGAGGACGCCAGTTGTGCAGGCGACCGTGGTTGATATTTCGCAAACTATAATTGGTAAGCGTGAAGAACAGGCCAAGAAGCTTATTCAGCAACAAGCGATAGAAAAAAAGAACAAAGAAAAAGAAGCACAACAAAAAGCTAAAAATTTAGAACGTAGAAAAGCCTTAGAAGCTCAGAAAAAAGAATTAGCTCAAGCTAAAAAGGCAAAAGACAAAGCAATTCGTCAAGCTGCTGCCGCAAAAAAGGCCGCCGCAGATAAAAAGAAAGCCGCTGATGACGCGAAGAAAAAAGCGCAGCAAGAAGCGTTGGTCGCAAAACAAAATGCAGAAAAACAAAAGCGCTTAGAGCAAGATAAAGCGGAAGAAGAGAAAAAACGCAAAGCAGAGGCCGCAAAACAGCTTGCAGAAAAAGAGAAACAACGCCAACTTGCGGCAGATAGGGAAGCAGAAAAAGAACGGTTAGCAAAAGAAGCGGCCGATGCGGCCGCGGCGAAAAAAGCCGAAGATGAAAAAAGAGCAGCCGATGAGGCGCAAGCGGTACAATCTATCAGTAGTTTGATTAATGATAGAATCACGGCGGCTTGGAATCGACCTGCTAGTGCTCGAAATGGCATGAAAACAGAACTACAGATCTCTTTTCTACCGTCGGGCGAAGTGCTTGCAGTGAACTTAATTAAGAGTAGCGGTGATGCATTGTTTGATCAGCGTGCGGTAAATGCAGCAAGAAGTATTAGAGTAGAGGAATTGTCGAAAATCGATCCCTATGTATTTGATCGAAACTTTCGTAAAGTCGTTATCATATTTAACCCACAGGACTTAAGAAACTGATGATGTTACGTAAATGGTTCTTAGTATTTTTCACCTGTATGGTGTTTATTAGTACGGCGAGAGCTCAGCTTGTTATTGAAGTAACCAGTGGTGCTGATCAGTTATTGCCGATTGCTGTTGTACCGTTTGGTTACGATGGCACTGCGCCGTTACCTGAAGACATCGCACAAATTGTTCAAGATGATCTAGTGCGAAGTGGCCTGTTTCATGCGATTCCACGATCCAGCATGTTGAGTCAGCCTTCAAAAGAAGCGGACGTTTTTTATCGGGACTGGCGCTTACTCAAAAGTGACTATGTGGTTATTGGTTCGGTTAAAAAAATCGCCACAAATCGTTACCGCATCGGGTTTGAATTATTAAACGTATTGACCCAAAAGCCAGTAGAAAAACATGCGTCCATTGATGTTAGTGGCTCAAACTTTAGAGACGCGGCGCATTACATCAGCGATAAGGTTTATAAATTATTAACAGGAATTCCTGGTGCTTTTAGCACGCGCATTCTTTATGTTACGGCAGAAGGCGATAAGCGTGCTCCAACATTTAAATTGCAAGTTGCTGACGCAGACGGTCATCGACCTCAAGTCATTGTAGAGTCGAAGGAGCCTATCCTATCTCCTGCGTGGAGTAGTAATGGTAAAAACATTGCTTATGTGATGTTTAGAAACCGTAGACCAAATATTTTTATACAAGAATTAGCGACGGGTAAAAGACAGCAAATCGCTCACTTTAGAGGCTTGAATGGTGCGCCTGCTTGGTCACCAGATGGTAAGAAGTTAGCGCTAGTACTTTCTAAAGATGGTAATCCTGAGATATATACGTTAGATATAGCAACTCAAAAGCTTGATCGCATGACAAATCATTATGCTATCGATACTGAACCAAGTTGGGAGCCAGATGGGAAAGGTATTATCTTTACCTCAGACCGAGGCGGGAACCCACAAATATATCGCTTAGACGTTAAGACAAAGCGCGTCGAGCGTGTTACTTTTGAAGGTGACTCAAATACAAAAGGTGAGATGACGCCTGATGGTCGTTATCTTGTTACCGTGCAAAAAGATGATGGTAATTACCACATTGCTTTGCAAGATATGAAAACAGGTCGAGTAAAAATACTGACTCGTACCTATTTAGATGAATCGCCGACTATTGCGCCAAATGGCAGCATGGTTATGTATGCTACTACCGAAAATGGTAAGGGTATTCTGGCAGTGGTATCTGTTGATGGGCTTGTGAAATATAAGTTGCCGTCAACTGATGGAGATGTACGTGAACCAGCCTGGTCTCCGTACTTCAAATAAAGTTATTAAGGAGTGAATAATGAGTGTAAATAAACTAGGTAAGATTGCTGTAATTGGTCTATCTGCTGCTTGGATTGCCGGCTGTAGCACAACGTCAACGGATACTGATTCTGCTACGACAGCAGAAAATGCAGCAACCACTGAACAAGCTACAGATGCAAATGGCACATCAGATCAATCTTATGGTGCTAATCAAGATAACGCTGTAAGCAGTGTTATTGTTGATGATGGTCAAGCTAAAGCGAATGACAAAAACAGCATGAGTATGCTTGACGGCGTTCAAACTGTTTTCTACTTCGACTTTGATAAGTCTGTTGTTCGTCCAGCTGCTCGCGAAGCGCTAGCTAAACACGCTCAATACCTTATCGCTAACCCAGAAGCACATGTTGTTCTTGAAGGTCACACTGATGAACGTGGTACTCGTGAATACAACATGGCACTAGGTGAGCGTCGTGCTAAAGCAGTTGCTCGTTACTTGACTATTCAAGGCGTTGCGGCTTCTCAAATCGAAACAGTTAGTTTTGGCGAAGAAGTTCCAGTTGCCTTCGGTCATGATGCTGCTTCTTGGCAATTAAATCGTCGAGTAGAAGTTCGTTACGAAAAATGATCGTGAATAAGCTTATTTCTCGCTCCTTTGCAGTGGTGCTGTTTTTTACAGCACCACTAGCAATGGCTGCCAATCAGCAGACCGGTGCTTTGTCATCGAATGCGGCAGCAGAATTACTCTCGCAATTGGATACATTGCAATCCGATGTGAGAAACCTTAGAGGTCAATTAGAAGAGCAAGGGCATGAGTTGTCTCAAATGAAAGCGCAGCAGCGTGATCGTTATATTGATTTAGACAAACGTATCTCTCTTTTAATGTCAGCTTCGGCAGCAAAACAAAATGATAATACTTCCCAAGTAAGTTCAGATGTTGCTCCAGCCTCTACCGAAGCGCCAATTGCGCTAGGTGTAAATGGCGATTCATCGGATACTTCAGTTCAAACTGCTCCCATAGCCCTCGCACCAGCATCACCAGAAGCCAAAAGTGCTTACAATGATGCTTATGCCTTGATTCGCAAGAAGCAATTTGAAACAGCTGAGGTCGCTTTTACAGAGTTTGTTAAGGATTACCCTAATAACAAACTTACTGGTAATGGCTACTATTGGCTTGGCGAGTTAAAACTCGTTCTGGGTAAACCTAAAGAAGCGTTGCAAGAATTCAATACTGTCATTAAGAAATTCCCTGGTCATAACAAAGAGCCTGATGCGTTATATAAACTAGGAATTGTCAATGATCAGTTAGGTAATACTGACGCATCTAAGTCTTATTTACGGGATGTCATTAGTCGTTTTCCTAATAGCAAAACTGCAAAGTTGGCAACAAGTTATCTAAGTAATGTTAAATAACTTGTAATTCTCAGCGGGCTCTGTACTATACGCAACCCGTTGGGTCGTTAGCTCAGTTGGTAGAGCAGTTGACTTTTAATCAATTGGTCACTGGTTCGAATCCAGTACGACCCACCAACTTTTTTTATCTTTCTGTGATTTTTGGGTCGTTAGCTCAGTTGGTAGAGCAGTTGACTTTTAATCAATTGGTCACTGGTTCGAATCCAGTACGACCCACCAAATATCACCTCGCTTCAAGTACCTAAAGAGGTAGCGATATGTCTGAGATTTTTGATAAAGTGGCATTGCGTGCGACGGTTCAAAAACACTTATCCGCAGCTGAAAAATCCCTAGAAAATCCCCCCTTAGATAATGACTCGCTTCGCGAAGAGATCAAGTCACTACTTAAGCAAAAAAATGCCGTTCTAGTTGCTCATTACTACACCGATGATGCTATTCAAGAATTGGCTGAAGAAACCGGCGGTGTCATTGCCGACTCTCTCGAAATGGCTCGATTTGGTGCCAACCATGATGCAACAACTCTCGTGGTTGCTGGCGTTAAATTCATGGGCGAAACCTCTAAAATATTAAGCCCAGAAAAAACCATTTTAATGCCAACGTTAGAAGCAACCTGTTCGTTAGACATTGGTTGTCCTGCTGATGAATTTTCTGCATTTTGTGACCAATATCCAGATCGTACTGTTGTTGTTTATGCGAATACTTCAGCGGCGGTAAAGGCGCGGGCAGATTGGGTTGTCACCTCGAGCATTGCTCTGGATGTCGTTACTTATCTTTCTGATAGGGGTGAAAAAATTATTTGGGCACCAGATCAACATCTTGGTGGTTATATTCAGCGTGAGACTGGTGCTGATATGATTCTTTGGGATGGTGCTTGTATCGTTCATGAAGAGTTTAAAGCAAAAGGTATTCTTGACCTAAAAACGGTTTATCCGAATGCCGCTGTTTTGGTGCATCCTGAATCGCCTGAATCTGTTGTTGACGTCGCTGATGTTGTTGGTTCTACCTCTCAACTGCTCAAAGCATCTAAAGAAATGAGCAACGATACCTTCATAGTGGCAACAGATAGAGGTATTTTTTATAAAATGAAGCAGGCTTCTCCTAGCAAGCGTTTCGTAGAGGCGCCTACTGGTGGATCTGGTGCGACTTGTAGAAGTTGTGCTCATTGCCCTTGGATGGCGCTGAATTCGTTAGAGCTACTTCGTAACGCCCTGAGAGATGGTACTGGCGAAATATTTGTAGACGAAGAAACAAGAGTTAGCGCTCTAATTCCCTTACAGCGTATGCTGGACTTTCAAATCAGTTAATATTAGCAGGATGGTTGCTCAAATCATCCTGCTTTCTCTTCCAAATTATTCAGGTACCGCAATTAACACCTGAACCTAAGTCTTCATTTTTTCTTTGTATTTACTATAAAAAACTAGACCACAAAAAACCTTATATGATATTAATTATCATTACTGGTATCTCCAATCTAATCTTTACGTATGTCGAAAGGAAAATAGCGCTTTATGAGTAATGACTTTATAAAATTTATGCGGAATCGAGTCTCACAACCAGCACTAGCATCCCCAGGTCCAAGTAAAGAAGAATGGTTGGAAGTGTTAGATGCAGCCAGCCGAGCAGCAGATCATCGTAACCTAAAGCCGTGGCGCTTCCGAGTTTATGAAGGGGAAGGACGCAATAGAATAGGGCAGATTTATTGGCAGCAGGCATTAAGTGAATTAGATGATCTCGATCCTTCAAAAGAGGCTTCGTTTGTTAAAAAAGCATTTCGAGCGCCGACCATTTTATTGGTATACGCCCATATACAAGAGCATTCGGCCGTACCGGATATTGAACAGATTATGGCAACAGCCGCCGCCGCTCAACAAGCGATGCTTGGCTTAAATGCACTTGGGTACGGAACAATATGGCGCAGTGGTTCGGCTTGTTTTACATCCAAAACGAAAGAACTATTAGAGCTTGATGCAGAGGACCAAATTGTTGGCTTAATTTATGTCGGTACACCAACGGCAAAACCAACAGTACCAGAAGACACAGGTATTAAAGAACGAATTGAATGGATTAGCTGCTAATAACGAGATTCTTTATTTAAAAATTGGTTGCAATTCAATGACTTCATAATTATTATACGCCCACAAATTACGCAGAGCGTGATTGGCCGGTATTGGTGAGCTGTCCGAGTGGCCGAAGGAGCACGCCTGGAAAGCGTGTATGTCGAAAGGCATCAAGAGTTCGAATCTCTTGCTCACCGCCATTATTTCTTGGTACTGAATTCATTCAGAATCAAATAAAAAAAGCCCTTAGTATTCATTTACTAAGGGCTTTTTTGCGTTTGACTAAAATATTTTTCCGCACTCTACTAAGTCGATCAATTAGTCCCAACCACATGCATCTTCCCTTGCTTATCACTTTGAACCTAACAGCAAAGAATTAGAGCCCCTGCGTCATAGGAAATAGCCAGTGCAGAGAAAAGGGCTTTAGAAGTGCTCGTATATGCCATAAGGCTTTCTTTGGTTGCGTTTGTCTGGTTATTGTCAGGGTTTATCCTTTATTCGCTCATAAAAAAAGTGCTATGTTACGGACTGTAATGTCAGAGGTGACATTTAACTCATTAATTTAGGTACAAATTGGATAAGGATTTACTTTGAAAAAGACGCTGGTAGCTAGATTGCCCATTATTAGCGCCTAACTCACAGATAAAATTATTCTAGTAACGCTTTTTGATTATTGAGTACCTAAACCGATTTGTAACGGATATACAGCATGGCTTCTGAGATTAATAAGGCAAGGTTAACCGAAACGGACATCATTACGAAGTTCATTCTACCGGCGGTAAAAAGCGTTGGTTGGGATGATATGACGCAAATTCGCCAAGAGGTAAAGTTGCGTGATGGTAAGGTGATTGTGCGTGGGCAAATGGCCGCTCGCCGAAAAGTGAAGTCGGCAGACATAGTGCTTTACCATAAACCCAGTATGCCGCTTGCTGTTATTGAAGCCAAAGCCAATAAACATGAAATTGGCAAAGGCATGCAACAAGCTTTAGATTATGCCAATTTGTTGGATGTGCCTTTCGTATTTGCTTCCAATGGTGATGGTTTTATCTTTCATGATAAAACCAATTTAACCGCCTTAGAAACCGAAATTCGCCTTGAAGATTTCCCCTCGCCAGAAACATTATGGCATAAGTTCTGTGTATGGAAAGGCTACAAAACCGAGCAATTGCCCGTTATTACGCAAAGTTACCATGACGATGGTACTGGCAAGGCGCCACGGTATTACCAACTTCAAGCGATTAATAAAACGGTAGAAGCGGTAGCGGCAGGTCAAGATCGAATTCTATTAGTAATGGCCACCGGCACTGGCAAAACCTACACCGCCTTTCAGATTATTTGGCGCTTATGGAAAGCCCGCGCGAAGAAACGCATCTTGTTTTTAGCCGATCGTAATATATTAGTAGACCAAACTCGTATCAATGATTTTCAGCCCTTTGGCACCGCCATGACGAAAATCACTGGTCGTACGGTAGATCCAGCGTTTGAAATTCATCTGGCCTTATATCAAGCCTTAACCGGTCCAGAAGAAGAGCAAAAAGCCTACAAACAGGTCGATCCTGATTTCTTTGATTTAATCGTCATCGACGAGTGCCATCGTGGCAGTGCATCAGAAGAAAGTGCGTGGCGCGAGATATTAGATTACTTCCATAGTGCGACCCAAGTGGGGTTAACCGCCACCCCAAAAGAAACCGAAGATGTATCGAACATCGAATACTTTGGCGACCCTATTTACAGTTATTCGTTAAAGCAGGGCATCGAAGATGGTTTCTTAGCGCCTTACAAAGTTGTCCGAGTCGATATAGACATCGATGTGCAAGGTTGGCGTCCAACTAAAGATCAAATCGATAAAAACGGCGAATTAATAGAAGATCGCATCTATAACCAAAAAGATTTTGACCGAACCATTGTCATTGATGAACGCACTCAACTGGTCGCGCAAACGGTAACCAACTATTTAAAGCGCATCGGTCCAATGTCGAAAACCATTGTTTTCTGTAACGACATCGACCATGCCGAGCGCATGCGTCGTGCTATAGCGAACCTTAATCCAGAGCAAATGGCGAAAAATGACAAATACGTCATGAAGATCACCGGCGATGATGATCTCGGCAAAGGCCAGCTAGACAACTTTATTAACCCGAAACGAGCCTACCCTGTCATTGCCACCACCTCGGAGCTGATGACCACAGGTGTGGATGCGAAAACCTGTAAGCTGGTAGTGTTGGATCAAGGCATTCAATCGATGACCAAGTTTAAGCAGGTAATTGGTCGTGGCACCCGCATAGACGATAAATACGGCAAGCTGTGGTTCACCATAATGGACTTTAAAAAAGCCACCGAGCTGTTTGCCGACGAGCGCTTTGATGGTGAGCCAGAGCAAGTGAAAGAAACCACACCAAAAGACTTTGAGAGCGACGAAGGCTTAGACGACATTATCGAAGGAGAAGGTGAGCTAGACGCCAGCAAGGCATTCGAAGATGAAGACATTGACCCAGCGACCATCCAAGAACCCGAAAAAACCTATGAGTTCGATAATGGCACAAGTGGCAATGAATATGTCGATAACACAGAGGGCAGTGATGACTGGAACGACGAGCAAAAAGTCCGCAAATTTCATGTAAAAGGTGTGAGCGTCAAAGCCTTGGCTGAGCGCGTTCAGTATTACGATAGCGATGGCAAATTGGTCACCGAATCCTTTAAAGATTACACCCGCAAAACCATGGCGGGCTTGTTTAGCTCGTTAGACGAATTTACCCAGAAATGGCAAGGCACAGACCGCAAACAAGCGATCATCGATGAGCTGGCAGAGCAGGGGATTATTTGGGAAGCCCTAGAGGAAGAAGTAGGAAAAGGGCTAGATCCATTCGATCTCATTTGCCATGTGGTTTATGATACGCCCCCGCTAACGCGTCGCGAGCGTGCCGACAATGTGAAGAAACGCAATTACTTCACCAAATATGGCGAAACCGCTCAACAAGTGTTGAATCAATTATTGGATAAATACGCCGATGTAGGCGTACAAGAAATCGAAAGCATCAATGTGCTCAAGGTCACGCCATTTGACCAATACGGCCGTCCTGCGGAAATTGTTAAAAAAGGCTTTGGTGGCAAACCGCAATACGACGCGGCCATCAAGGAACTGGAGTTTGAAATATACCAGCCGGATACGCCTAAAACAGCCTAACCACAAGCGGCTGGGCTTAGCTCCAGTCGCCATTACAACGGCAAACACTCTTCATTAAAAACGTGAACTAAAGCGTTATTAGTAGTAAATAATCAGAGAAAAATTATGTCTATCAGTTCTGCAATCAAATCCATCCAAGATATTATGCGCAAAGACGCCGGTGTAGATGGCGACGCTCAGCGCCTTGGCCAAATGTCATGGTTATTGTTTCTAAAAGTATTTGATGCCCAAGAAGAAGAGCTAGAGCTGGAACAAGACGATTACCGCGAGCCAATCCCCAAGGCGTTTTTATGGCGCGAATGGGCCGCTGATAATCAAGGCATGACAGGGGATGAGTTACTAGAGTTTATCAATGATGACTTATTTCCAGGGCTCAAAAACCTCATTGCCCCGATTGATAAAAACCCGCGCGGTTTCGTGGTAAAAGAAGCCTTTAGCGATGCTTTTAACTACATGAAAAACGGCACTCTGTTGCGCCAAGTGATCAACAAGTTAAACGAGATCGACTTTACCAATTCCCAAGAGCGTCATTTATTTGGCGACCTGTATGAGCAAATCTTAAAAGACTTACAAAGTGCCGGTAACGCAGGGGAGTTCTACACGCCTCGTGCCATTACCAAGTTCATTGTCGCGGTGACAGACCCAAAACTGGGTGAATCTATCATGGACCCTGCTTGTGGTACAGGTGGCTTTTTGACCTGTGCCTTTGACCATGTAAAAACGCATTATGTGAAATCGTCTGGGGATCACCAAACTCTACAAAAGCAAATTTACGGTGTAGAAAAGAAACAGCTGCCACATTTACTCTGTACCACCAATATGATGCTCCACGGTATCGAAGTGCCCGTGCAAATCAAACACGGCAATACTCTTAATAAGCCGCTTTCTAGCTGGGATGAGCAGGTAGACGTGATTATCACCAACCCTCCATTTGGTGGTACGGAAGAAGACGGCATCGAGAAAAACTTCCCTAGTGAAATGCAAACTCGCGAAACCGCCGACTTGTTTTTACAGCTGATCATTGAAGTGCTCAGCAAAACAGGCCGCGCCGCTGTGGTTTTGCCAGATGGCACCTTGTTTGGTGAAGGCGTCAAAACCAAAATCAAAAAAATGCTCACCGAAGAATGTAACCTGCACACCATAGTGCGTTTGCCCAATGGCGTGTTTAACCCGTACACAGGCATTAAAACCAATATTCTGTTTTTCACTAAAGGTCAGCCAACGCAAGAAGTGTGGTTTTACGAGCACCCCTACCCAGCAGGGGTAAAAAACTACAACAAAACCAAACCAATGAAATTTGAAGAGTTTGCAACCGAACTGAATTGGTGGGGAAAAGAAGAAGACGGTTTTGCCACGCGAGTGGAAACCGAGCAAGCGTGGAAAGTCTCCATCGACGACATTATTGCCCGTAACTTCAATCTAGACATTAAAAACCCGCACGTTGACGACGTGATCAACCACGATCCAGAAGAACTATTAGCCGAATACAATCAGCAACAAGCCGAGATTCAAGCTTTGCGTGATCAGTTAAAAGGTATTTTATCTGCGGCGCTGTCTTCTAGTGAAGAGGGTAAATAATCATGCCTTTGAACCCCAGCCCAAAGCAATTAATTACCGATAACCTAGACATCTGGACCGCCGCCATAGAGCAAAAGTCTACCGCAGGTCGTGGCAGCTCCAAGAAATATTCCCTGCATGGCATCAAGAAACTGCGCGAGCTCATTTTAGAACTCGCCGTACGCGGCAAACTCGTTCCACAAGACCCAAACGATGAACCAGCTTTTATATTACTGGATCGCATAGCCACTGAAAAAGCCCAGCTGATCAAAGACAAGAAAATCAAAAAACAGAAACCACTGCCTGAAATCAGAGAAGACGAAAAACCGTTTGAACTGCCGAATGGTTGGGAATGGTGCCGTTTAGGAGAATCTACAGATTATGGTGTTTGTGATAAAGCAGAGTCTTCAGATGTAACTTCAGAAACTTGGGTTTTAGAGTTGGAGGATGTCGAAAAAGCCACCTCCAAATTACTTAAAAAAATTCGTTATAAAGATCGAGAATTTAAAAGTTCAAAAAATCGTTTTAATGAAGGTGATGTGATTTATGGAAAACTTCGTCCATATTTAGACAAAGTTTTGATTGCTGACGAAGCTGGCGTTTGTACAACTGAGATGATTCCTATCAAGAGTTATGGTGATCTTATAGCGGAGTATTTGCGCTTAATCATGAAATCACCTTATTTTATAGTATATGCAAATGAATCTACTCACGGCATGAATCTACCTCGCATGGGAACCGATAAAGCTCGAATGGCTTTGTTGGCACTTGCTCCACTCCAAGAACAACACCGAATCGTGGCGAAAGTCGATGAGTTAATGAGCTTGTGTGACGCCTTAGAAGCACAAACCGAAAGCAGCATCAGCGCTCACCAAACCTTAGTCACCACCTTGCTGGATGCTTTGTTGTTACCAACAGGCGACAGCTCTTCTACTGGTGGTGACTTCCAAGATAACTGGCAACGCATCAGTGAGCATTTCGATACCTTATTTACCACCACTGCGAGCATAGACGCACTGAAACAAACCATCCTACAACTGGCGGTTATGGGCAAGCTTGTACCTCAAGACCCGAACGACGAGCTCGCCAGCAAACTGCTCGAGCGCATCGCCGCTGAAAAAGCCCAACTGATCAAAGATAAGAAAATCAAAAAACAGAAACCACTGCTAGAAATCACCGAAGACGAAAAACCGTTTGAACTGCCAGAAGGGTGGGAGTGGGTAAGGTTTGGCATTTTATTTAAGTCTTTTTCAAATGGTTTGTATAAACCTGCGAAATTTTATACAGATGCTGGTGTGATTTCTTTGAGAATGTATAACATCCAAAATGGATGTATAGATTTTAACGCGGCGAAGAGAGTTGAGGTAGTATCCAAAGAATTAGAGCAATTTACACTAGAAGCTGGTGACCTTTTGATTAATAGAGTGAATAGTAAGGAGCTTGTAGGTAAGACAGCGATAATCCCTAAAACAGAGGAGCCATTAGTATATGAAAGTATGAATATGCGAGCTAAACCGTTTAAAAGATTTTTATCTTCTGAATACTTGAATTTATTTATGATGACAGGAATAGCGCAGGAATCTATTTCAGCATTTGCTAAAGAGGCAATTGGGCAGGCGTCAATAAATCAAGGTCAAGTAAATTCAATTAAAACGCCTCTTCCTCCGCTTGAAGAACAACATCGCATCGTGTCGAAAATCGATGAATTAATGGCGCTCTGCGACAGTTTAAAAGCCCGCTTAACCGACGCTCAAACCACGCAGCAGCACCTAGCGGATGCGTTAGTCAAAGAGGCGTTGTAAACAACATAACCAAGGATGGTAAATTATGGCCTATGATCGCCCATGGAAGTCGCTTAATGAGCAGCTCGCCTTGCTCAAAATGCGGGGTATGTCTGTCACTGATGACGAAGCCGCTATAAACTATTTAGAGCGTGTTGGCTATTATCGACTCAGTGGCTATTGGTATCCTTTTCGACGCTTCTCCATTTATCAGGACCCGAAAACCCAAGCCTTGCAGACTAATGTCAGCGATCAGTTTCATTTGAATACGCACTTTTCTGATGCGGTTGAACTGTATTTATTTGATAAGAAACTGCGCTTGCTGGTATTGGATGCCTTAGAAAGAGTGGAGGTGGCATTGCGTGTTGATATTGCTTACCTATTGGGAAAGCGAAACACATTTGCTTACCTATTGGGAAAGCGAAACACATTTGCTTATCTAGATCGAAGCCAATTTCACCCAGGGTTTTCAAACAAAAAATTCAGAGGTGTGCCTGCATTTGAAGGGTGGCAACAAAAATATTTGGGGTTGGTTAATCGCTCAAAAAAGAAAGAAGAGTTTGTAAAACATTACCTCAGTACGCATGGCGAAAATTTACCTATTTGGGTGGCCGTAGAAGTATGGTATTTGCCAGCTGGCTGCGTTCATTAAACCATTTACGTAATATAGCGGCACATCACAGTCGTTTATGGAATCGTAATATCGTTGATCAACCAAAGTTACCCGAAGTGGGTGAGATAAGGTGGTGTGATGGCTTTATCGGTAAATCAGACTTAATTGCCAAGCCTTTTCTTCTGTTTGCTATATTGCGTCATATTGTACGAGAAATTTGTCCAAATACTCAGTGGCATCATCGATTGGCCTTTCTTTTAGATGATTTTCCAATAATACAGTCAGACAATAAGCGAACCATTGCCGACATAGGTGTTGTTGAGGGGTGGAGTGCTTGGTGGTCTGATGGGGAGGAAAGCAAGCAATAAAAACCCCCCCGCGTAATCTCAAAGAGACAAGAGGCAGGGGCCGTATTGCTAGTAATATTAAATTTGGCGACGGTAACTAGTCAAGCGATAATTTTCTTTAACATGAATCTGACAGATCTATTTATCATTGGATCTGGGATGATGTTTTCAATACCGACTGAAATGCCAATGAGGTCGCGACTTACGCCAGCTTTGTCGAGTTCGTCATCGTGCAGAAATTAAGCGCTTCTGATGCATTGATAGATAATTGTGAATGGTTCTAAAAGAAAGGAATGGTCGCCTATTGTGGACCGGACGATACGGTCACCTCTTTCTACGCAATGGTAGGTGAGCGAGTAAATGATGACGATTTATAGGGGATATATCAACTGGTTTCTTGATGAATTTCGGAATGTAAAAGCGAAAAAATTCATCGTTTCTTTCATTTTAAGAATAAGCCCTCTTTGGATCTTGGAGCGCATTTTATGTTGAGTTAAGTCTTTACGATCCATGCGCTTGAGAACGGCGGTAAGTGTTATATCTGACTTTGCTTATTCGATTTTGAGTGATGCGAAAGTTTGTCTTATTCGAATCACTGATTGATGTGATTAGGTGTTATATTCACATCAATCAGTGATTCGATTTGAATATGCGGTTGTTTAAATCAAAGGCGATAATACGTAGATCTGGGAGCAAGAGAATTGGCCTAACTTTGTTTGGGATAAAAACGTCATTGAACCTAAGTTACGTGACATTCGTTTTCGTCAAGGAATCTTGTTGGGCAAGATGTCGGGCCAGCCTAAAGACCAAAAGCAAAGTATGTTAGACACGCTATTGGCGAATATTATCCATTCGAGTGCAATTGAGGGTGAAAAACTGAATGCTTTTTCTGTTCGTTCGTCGTTGGCTAATAAGCTTGGTGTTTCTGAAGAAAAGTCCTTTCCAACCAGTGAACGCACAGATGGCCTAGCAGAAATGATGCTAGACGCAGTGGAGAATTTAGACGCGCCACTCACACTTGAAAGAATATTGAATTGGCATAAAAGACTGTTTCCTGAAGGTTATACCTTGTTCAATCCTGTGATGGGAGGACAGTTGCGCGGGGATGAGCCTATGCTGGTCGTGTCAGGTAGGATTGACAAACCAAGGGTACATTTTGAAGCGCCGAGCAGGGATGTACTTGAGACCGAACTAAAGGTGTTTATCCGCTGGTTTAATGATTCTCGTGAGGACCCAGCTTTAGACCCTTTGCTTAGAGCTGCGATAACACACCTTTGGTTTGTGACTCTTCACCCTTTGGATGATGGCAATGGTAGGAACACCAGGTTACTCACTGATTTAGCGCTGGTACAGGCCGAGCGTCAATCTGTCCGTTTTTATGCGATGTCAGTGGCGATACTAGCGAATCGTAACCGCTATTACGAAATATTAGAGCAATCACAGAAAGGTGATCTTGATATTACCGCCTGGCTTATGTGGTTTTTAAATACCTTAGGTGAAACCTTTACGAATGTGCTTGAAGGAATAGCCCCAACAATTTTAAAAACCAGCTTTTGGCTAAATGTCGATCAAACTCAATTGTCTTTAGAACAAGTAAAAGTGCTCAATCGAATGCTTGATGGGGATTTTGACCAAGGTATTAATACTTCGCAATATCATAAAGTAGCAAAAGTGAGTAAGCCAACAGCTTCTCGCCATTTGGCAACTTTAGTTGCGCTAGGTTGCTTGGTAAAAAGTGACGCTGGAGGGCGGAGTACGAGGTATAAACTGGCGCACTTTAAGCCAAAATAAGAGTATTGTGGGAATACACTAATATGGATTATGCAGGACTCTATCTGTGACTTCTCATTCTAGGCTGGGGCCAGAGTTGACAGGTTGCTCTAACTGAGTTTTGCCTCAAAACGCTATGATTCAGCTAATGGATTGGTTGAAAAAACGGATGCACATCCTCTTATCGCCTCCGCAGCATTTCACTATGAATTTATTCATCCGTGTAGTGATGGAAATGGTCGCACAGGCCGTTTCTGGCAAACACTGGTATTAAAGAGCTGGCACCCTTTACTGGCTTTTTACCGGTAGAAACCGTCATCAAAGCGTGACAAGAAGAATACTATCAAGTGCTTAGAGAAGCTGATTCTAAATCTGATTGCAGTGTTTTTATTGAGTTTCTACTGTCTGCTATTAACGAATCTCTTACTGAAGCGATTCAGTCAGAAGAAATGCGGGTATAAATGAAGGATAAAACGCGGGTATAAATGACGGTAGAAGTCTTAGGTCAAATTTTAGAAGTGTCAGTTACGATCTAAATAGCACCGATGGTTATTAAAAATCATGAATCAAATCCTCTGTCATCATAGAATAGAAAAACTTTATAGCTCGCCACTTTTTTCTATCTCACTAAAGAGCCAGTGTTTAAAAGCTTTCATTTTACTCAGTTCCGTTAGCTCTGGCCGGTATACGACGTAATAAGCCAATGGCGAGTTGAATTGTATGTTGGGGAAGAGTCGAATCAAGCGTCCTGCCGTAAGGTCATCACGCACCATAACGCTGCGAGCAAGTGCGATGCCTCTACCATCCATTGTGGACTGTAACACGGCGGCTGAGTTGTTAATCTGAATGCTGTGTGCGGTGGGTTTTTGCGTCACTCCGGCTCGGTGCAGCCATTCCCTCCAAGTGGGGAAGCCGGTAAAAGTGTCCAGTGATAGGTCGTGTATAAAGGTTTCGTGGAGCAAGTCATTAGGGTGATTAAAACCATTGTGTTGCTGTAAAAAAGCAGGAGAGCAGACCGGATAGACTTCTTCCTCCATCAGCTTTTCTGAGGTCAGTCCAGGCCAATCTCCGCGCCCATAGCGAACGCCTACATCGATCCCTTGAACAGCGAAATCGACAGGTTTAAGACTGGTGTCTAATCTAACATCGGTGTCAGGGCAACGCTCTTGAAACCGGTTCAAACGGGGCAGCAGCCATTTGGCTGCAAAAGCTGGGCTCACCGCGACCGTTAAGATGCCACTTACCGTGCTTTCTTTTAATCGCTCCAGCCCGAACGCGAGCCGGTCAAATCCCGCCTGTATGTCAGGCAGCCCTTTTTCAGCGGCTTCGGTTAGGATCAGTCGCACCTTACCACTTTTCATACGGTGGAATAGAGGCGTATCCAGCCATTCTTCTAGTGTTCGAACGAGCTGTCCGACTGCTGCGGGGGTAACATTAAGCTCTTCTGCCGCGGCCGAAAAACTCTGGTGTCTGGCGCTCGCTTCAAAGGCTCTTAATGCATTGAGATGGATAGGGTGCTTCATATCGATAAATTTTTTCTTTAGTGGGTATTTAGATTATCTAGTTTGCGATAGAAAGTAAAACAGTGAAAAATGTCGCTAACCTAAAGAGCAATGAGACAAACGATCTCATCATCGCCTTTCCCATATTGATCAGGACAAACCAATGCAAATCAATTCAGATTTCTCAGCGGTAGCCACCGTAGCTGCGAAAGATTACCACTGGGTGCCATCGACTCAATTCGGCGTCGACAGAATGATGTTAGACAGGTTAGGAGAAGAAAAGGCACGAGCCACCAGCGTTGTGCGTTATGCCCCTGAGTCCGTGTTTCCCAATCATGCCCATCCAGGTGGTGAAGAAATATTCGTATTATCAGGTACCTTTTCCGATCAATCAGGAGACTACCCTCAAGGCTGGTACTTAAGAAATCCGATTGGTACTCAACACGCGCCTTTTAGTCATCAAGGCGCGACTATTTTTGTCAAACTATGGCAAATGAATAAAGCCGATCAAAGTACGGTTCGAATCAATACTTATGACCCCGAATCTTGGGGCATAGAAAATGGTCGAGCCGTGTGTGCGCTCTTTGAAGATCAATACGAGACAACAAGTTTGCAAAAATTAACGCCCTCTGAAGCCTTGTTTCAAACCCTTCCTATGGCTGCGCCTGCTGAATTATTAGTGTTATCAGGCGACTTATTGTTTGATGGTGTGGAGTATGCCGAAGGCAGTTGGTTACGCTTGCCACTTGGAAATAATGTGTCTGTTTTAGCGGGAGAATCTGGCGCTACTGTGTATTTAAAGCAGGGTGAATTTCAAAACGTACACCACAAGGCCACCGTATGACACGCAAAAAAATTGCCATTATCGGTGGTGGTGTTAGTGGGCTCTACGCTGCGTATTTATTAGAACAAAAAGGCATCACTGACTATGTTTTGCTAGAAGCAAGAGACGATTTAGGTGGGCGGATTATGGACTATTCTATTGAGCCTAGTTCTAATCAGTCTAGTTCTAATCAGTCCACTTCGGGTAGCGCGCATTTTGACTTAGGCCCAACATGGTTCTGGCCAGATTTTCAGTTACAGCTTAATGAAGTCATGACCACTTTCGGTGTACAAAGCTTTGCGCAATACGAGCAAGGCAGCATGGTGGTTGAACGTTCGGCGACGGCCGCCCCGAGTATTATGCAAGGGTATGTGAATTCCCCAACCTCCATGCGTCTTCATGGCGGAATGGGCGCACTTGTTCGAGCCATGGCTTCTAAATTAACGAGTAAATCCATTAAGCTTGGGTCACAAGTCCAATCGCTGCGTATTAATGGGGGTGAGATTGATGTCGTTTATCGTGATCAGAAGTCTGAACACTCGCTAACGGTCGATCATGTCTTTTTTGCATTGCCGCCACGTCTTTTGATGGCTTCCATACAATTTATTCCGGCGTTACCAGAGCTATTGGTAAAGCAATGGCAAAGCACAGCCACTTGGATGGCCTCTCACGCTAAATATATTGCCGTGTACGATACGCCATTTTGGCGCGAAAAAGGCCTTTCTGGCAGTGCAAGAAGTGCCCTTGGTCCCATGGTAGAAATCCATGATGCATCTATTCCTGAGGGACAGGCGGCGTTATTTGGCTTTTTAGGAGTGCCTGCACAGCAAAGAAAAACTATCAGCGAAAATGAGATGAAAGCATACTGTAGAGCACAAATGGCACGACTTTTTGGCACAGAGGCGGCGACGCCTAGCTCAGACATCCTCAAAGATTGGTCGCAAGACCCATTGACCGCAACAGAGCTTGATCTGAGTTCGCCCAGCGATCATGGGCCAACGCCAGATGCGATTGTCAAAACAGGGCCTTGGCAGCAGCGCGTGACTGGCATTGGCAGTGAATGGTCAAGGCAATTCCCGGGCTATATTGCTGGTGCGATTGAAGCGGCTAACGAAGGCGTTGAAGCTTATTCTCGTAGTAATCCCTAGTTATTTACATGGCTTAGAGAAAGGGCATCTTTAGAGCTGGGAAGTATTAGCGCTTCTGTTGTTAGGCTTCTGTTCATTCTGCTAATGATGAGCGCAGTCACTATAGGTCTGTCCACTCTTCTTTCGTCACTAGCTGCGCAGCAATGAGCCTTTCTCTAAGGGATTGGATTTTGGCTTTAAGCGCATCACGAATTAGCCGTATGGCTGGTGAAATCATCTGTCGGCTTGGCAATACTAACCACATTTCTGTCACTGGTATTTGGTAGTTCGTCATGACTCTTTGCAGTCGCCCCGCAAGTAAGTCTTCAGCAACATCAATGAGAGATTTTTTTGCTATGCCAGTACCATCCACACACCAGCGGCGAACAATGTCTCCATCATTGACCACTCGATTACTCATAACTTTGACTTTAACTTTGTCGTTGCCTTGATAAAGCTCCCAACTGCCGTGCATTACTTCATACAGTTTATACAAAAGAGCGTTGTGTTGAGACAGTTGCTCCGGGGTTTCAGGGGCTCCATGCTCGGCAATATAGCTAGGAGAAGCGCATAAAAAATGAGGAATATTACAAATCTGAAAACCGTATAAGTTCGAGTCTTGCACGGCACTCTTGGTCATCGCTCGCAATGCGACATCAACCCCATCTCGGTAGAAATCCACACGGCTATCGCTGACATGCAAACGTAGCGTAACGGCTTTATGCTCGTCCATCACTTGATTTAATAAGACGCGCATTAGGTTGCGGCCCATTTCCGATGACACCGCCATTTTGACTTCGCCATTGATGCTTTTTTGTTCTTCATTTACCACCATCTGCCCTTGTTGCAATAGCTCTAATGCTTGCTGACATATTGGCAAATAGCGTTCCCCCTCCGGGGTCAATCGGATGCTGCGCGTAGTACGGACAAACAGCTGGGTTCCTAGTGCTTGCTCTATGCGCTTTAACGCCATACTGGCACTGGCGGAGCTCATGTCCAACTGATTGGCAGCGGCGGTAATAGACTGCAGTTCTGCAATCTTAATAAGTACTTGTAAATCAGCAATTTTCATAACGTCCTCAAATCGCAGTGTTAGGCAAGATCAGATGGGTCTCAATCAATGATTCTTGAGCTGAGGTACTAACAGCAGAGAAATGTATGAATGCTTGTATTCTATTGTTTGTGAGCATAGGAGTGTGTTTAGGCATAAGAGTAATCATAGGCGCATCTAGGAAAAACTATTATTAATAATAACTTAAAACACTATGTTCAATTCGACCAATAATAAAAAAAATCAAAAAAATTCTTTGTGAATAGTACGATTCCCCACCTTCCATTGTTAAAGAATAGTTTTATCTCGTGTTAGAGCATGATTGGGCTTATGGCTCTAAAGGCTACGCGCTAAAAGGTAAGTTTTTTCAGGTGATCAGTTCTGGTGGCGATGGAGCTAGCTATCAAAAAGAGGGCTTTAACGAGTTTTCCTTAAAAGAACTGACTGCGCCTTTCCTTGTATAAAAAGCATCACGCGCAATTGGAAGACTTAATGAAACTTGGCAATAACGAAAGTATTGAGGCAGCAAATAAAGCCTGGGCGGGAAGGAATCCAGATCATTAAGTGCCATTAAAACCAGAGGCAAGCCAGATGAAAATAAGGCCGAACGAACAATCAATCGGCCTTATTAAGGGTTATTTGCTTTCCCAATAAGGGTTGTCACCAAAACGTGTTACAAAGAAATCAATAAAGGCTCGCACTTTTGGGGCGATCAGTCGTGAGCTTGGATAAACCGCCCAGATCGCTGAATTATTAATCAACTGGTAGTCTGTTAATATTTGCACTAATTTGCCTTCTCGCAACTCTTTATCACAGCACCAAATGGAGGAAATGGTAATTCCTGCGCCGTCGACACAGGCGTCACGAGTAGACTCCCCGTTGTCTATCCTAATCGCGCTATTAGGCTTAATTCTCTGAATGCCTTCTTTACTTTCAAAATCCCAATGATCAATGCCAATCAGGTTGATGCAACTATGTTGCTGAAGTTCTTGAGGGGTCTTAGGTTCGCCAAATTTGGCTATATAGTCAGGGGAAGCGCATATAATACGGGTGTCTGAAGCTAACTTTCGAGCCACTAAACTGGAGTCATTGAGTGCCGCATTTCGGATCGCAATATCAAAGCCGCCTTCTACCATGTCGACAATGTTATCACTCTGTCTTAGGTCGACTTTTAACTGCGGGTATTCGTTAATGAAATCTTTCAAGGCAGGCACTATATGCATGCGTCCAAATGAAGAGGGCGCAGTAACGCGAATAGTGCCACGAGGGGTAAAACTGCCCGCGCCAACCGATGCTTTGGCTCTGTCTACGGCGCTGAGTACTTCCTCTGCATGGGGTAAGAACTCACGACCTTCCTCAGTTAGAGACACTTTACGTGTCGTTCGATGAATAAGCTTCACCCCGAGAGATTCCTCCAGCTTATTCAGGTGCATACTGGCAACTGGCGGCGATAAGCCCAATTCACTGCCCGCTAGGCTGATGTTCTGGGTTGAGGCTACGCGTACAAAAAGCTGTAGATGGTCGTTATTCATTGTTTAGAAATTCTTAAAACTGAATGTGCTGATTATTGTATTATCAAAAAAAAGCTTTGTAAACATACTCCCTATATCAGGAATCATGGGTACTAAAGAGCTACGACTAACACGGATTGTTAATTCCTCCTTCATTTTACTCGTCTCTCGCGTGCCTTACTCATTGTGCTGTATAGCGAGTGAGTTGGGTTCATATCCAGTTTTATAAATTATTGACTTCATAAAGGCCTAAATAATGGCGTATACAACTTCCTCTCCACTTAAATCGCTTTACCGCCAAACCTTGCCAATGTTGGTCGGCTTGTTTGCGATCATGGGAAGTCAGTTTATAGACAGTGTTTTTATTGCCCAATTAGGTCCACAGCCCCTCGCTGCACTTGGTTTCTCTGTGCCCATTTATCAACTTATTGTCGGTATTCAAGTGGGTATTGGCATCGCCGCTACTGCCTGCATATCAATTGCTATTGGCGAAAGAAGACATAGCTATGCCAAGTACTTGAGTACGATCGTGCTAGGGCTTGGCTGTCTTGTGGTTAGTTTGCTGATTTTCTTACTCTGGCTTTATCAACAAGGCATCTTCTCTGCATTAGGCGCTGAGCCGAATGTTATTCGCTTATTGCCTCAATTTTGGGCACCTTGGTTATTAAGTTGTTGGCTAGGTGCTTTTTTGTATTTTGGCTACAGTATTTGTCGTGCTTTTGGGCAAACTCTTGTTCCTGGAAAGGTCATGATACTGACGAGTGTGATCAACGTGGTACTCGATCCAGTGTTTATTTTCACTTTTAAAATGGGGCTTGCTGGTGCCGCTTGGGCGACCTGTATTGCGTTGTTTATTGGCTTGGTGGTCATTTTCAAATCCATTTTTAAGCAAGGTTATATAGCCTTACCGAAAAATACTGAGGTGGTAAGAGCGGGGGCCAGTGCCATTGCAACATTCACCGCGCCCGCGTTATTAAGCCAATTTATCCCGCCGCTTTCCGCCTTCTTTGTAACCATCATTGTTGCTTCTTATGGCATTTTAGCCGTTGGTGTATGGGGCATGGTGAGCCGAATTGAATACGTTTTGATTGTCTTGGTGTTAGCCGTCACCATGGCATTGCCGCCCATGATAGGAAAACTTAAAGGCGAGAAAAGCTACACAGATATTTTAAAACTGATCAAAACGGCTATTTTTAGCATTATTGCTTTTCAATTGGCTTTGGCCATTTTAATGATGATATTTGTCAGTCCAATCACAAGTCTGCTAAGTGGCGAGGAAGAAGTTAAAAGCTTATTAATGCAATACTTTCTTCTGATTCCAATCAGTTATGCAGGCCTTGGTGTTTGTATGATTAGTGTGTCTGCCTGTAATGCAATTGGGGCACCTAGTGCGGCATTGCATGCCTCTTTGTTGCGGTTATTTGTTTGCTACTTACCACTGGTATGGCTGGGCTCTGAAATGCATGGGCTAATGGGCTTATTTATTGGCGCATCATTGGGGAATATTCTATCAGGTGTGGTGGGTTGGAAAATGTTCATCGGACAATACAACAAACTCATAAACCCTAGGGTCTATTGCACAAGCACAAATCAAGCAAACTAGCGATAGGTGATGAATCGATAAACAATGCTTTTTCAACGCCAAAAGACATTCCTGACTAAGAACAAATGGCCAAAAAAAATAACCAAAGGCGAACCATCAAAGATAAACCCACAACAATAAACGTCATCAATTCATCGCTGGTGGCATTCTCCACAGCAAGTTATGTTTTAACTGAGCTTGCTCATTTTAGTGCTAATTTTACTGTGCTTAGTCCAAAGGCTCAGCGTCTCAATTGTTTCTTTTGTTATTCTCATGTACAGCCTTACTGGTTTTATAGTGCAGTGATGTATGGACTTCCCAGGCTTTGCTCGAACGCACCATTAGCATGGGGGTCTTGTTAAGCAATGCGTGCTAAAGCCCACGTTATGACTGACTTTTTAGGGTGGGTGTCTTGTTAAGCTGGCTTAGAAAGCAGCGAAACGGCAGGCTTCTTAACATGGGTGTCTTGTTAAACTAGCTTATCGTGTGTGATGAAAAAGGGTGTGTTTTCAGGTAAAAAAAGAGGCCGTACTAACAAGGTTAGAACGACCTTTTGTGACTGAGATTTGTACAGAAGACAGCGTAACGGCGGGCTTCTTAACATGGGTGTCTTGTTAAGTTGTTAAGCTCTTGCGATGACGTCTTAGAAAGGCGCCATGCTGTCAGGGGTTTGGTCTGGTGTTGTCCAGCGTAAGTGTGCGTCGGTCAATTGTTGTGGGGCATGATGTGATGGTGTTTGACCATGTTTACCATAAAGCCACAAAACAAAGTTTGTACGCTTACCTGAGGTGATAGGGTGCGCAGCATGTGCCACATTACCACGGTGGATAACCGCTACACCTGGTGCGAATACATAGCGATTCATTTTGCCTGTCATGGAGTCATAAAAGTCCACTTCAGAGCCAGTAAATGCTTCCCCTGGTAGATTAAGGTTTACATTTAATGTGACGGTTGAAGCATCCGTGTGCAAACGCAATGAGGTGTCGGTATCGGCACGATATTGAATCGAGAAGCCAAACGTTTGCCCGTCGTAGCCCATGGTTTCAGGGAACAATAAGCGTGCGATTGGGCGCATGTATGTATCAAGCAATTCTTGATACAAATCTTGAAATTTTGGTGCCGCCAGATAGCCTTCAGAACGGGCATCTAGCATTGCTCCACCACGATTTAAGACAATGCCATAGGGTGGTCGTAGTGGGATCTCTGCGTCCGCTACTGCGTCAAGATAATGGCGCAAGCCTGCAAGGCGTTCTGGGTCAAATAATTGAAACTGAAACACATCAGGTGCAATTTCATGCATCAAGTTAGCAACTTTTGTTTCTTGCAATGGGTCTTTCCAAGACTCAGTGATCGCATCTCGCAGTGCACTATCAATAAGAGAGTCATCAATCGGCAAAAGGCGATCTTGCTCGCTTGTTTCCCATTCTTGCCAAGCTTGTTTAAGTAATTGTCTATTTTTATCCCAAAACATTTGTGCAGAGGGTGAGCGCTGCAACATGGCTTCTCGAGAAGGGAGTTTTAAGCCCCGTGCTTGTTGTAATGAATTTAAAGACATCTTGTAACACTCCTCTAATGAAATGTGGGTTACCGTCGTAATAGGGGTAATTTATTCCATTTCATATGTTTAATAAACGAGGCTGTTAGCAAAACAGTTTTAATTTTAGAGATATAATCTCTTCCCTTGGTGCCCTTGTTAAAAATATCAAAAGAGCAGGAATGAATAGCTAATAGGGCGTGCGTCTGTAGCGCCATAAACAAGTCTGACCAACTGTTTCATTCAAGAAGCGAATTGGCTATTAGGTAGATGCCTCTGTTTGAAAAGTTCCCAGCGTATTATCAAAAAACGCTTAACAATCTTTCTCTGTTTGCCGTCTTTTTCAAACTAATCAAAACGCTAAGATGGCCGTGTTTAAATTACTTAACAGAGAGTTACCCTTTATGAAATTAGTCAAAGCCACATTAACCCTTGCTCTAATGGGCGTTTTTTCTTCCGCCTACGCTGAAGATGTACAATCACACTCTCAAGTGGTTACTGCCAATGAGGTTAATTGGGGCTATTTAAACCCATTACGTGGTGATCAAAGCCCAGGCGCGACCGACCTTTGGGGAGACCGTACCAAAGATATGGAAACTGGCATGTTAGTGAAGTTTAAAAAAGGCTTCACCTCACCACCGCACATTCATAACATTACTTACCGTGCGATTGTTATTGAGGGCTTGATGCATAACGATGACCCTACAGCTGAAGAAATGTGGATGCCAGCAGGGTCATTTTGGACTCAGCCAGCTGGTGAAACACATGTTACAGCGGCCGAAGGCCAAGATAACATGATCTATTTAGAGATCGACAGTGGTCCTTACCTCGTACAGCCTGCTGATGAGCATTTCGATAATGGTGAAAAACCATTGAACCTAGCGGAATCAAACATTGTTTGGCTGGATAAATCTGACGTTAAATCAATCCACGGTAAAAATGCAGAAATCAGCTCATTGTGGGGCAGCAATAAAGTCGGCAAGCTAGGTGGCTCTATGGTGAAATTACCCGCAGGTTATCAAGGTAACATTGACGTTAATGCCAAAGAGTTTCGTGCGGTTGTGATCAAGGGTGACGTGAGCTACCAATCGGCAGAAACAAAGCAAGAAAAAGAACTGACACCAGGCAGTTACTTCGGTTCAACAGGGAAATTTGAACATGGACTTTCAGTTTCAAGCACAGGCGCGACTATCTATATCCGCACCAATGGCAAATACGACATTACGTCAAAATAACAAAGGTGCCGATCGTTTTACTGCGCCTAAATATAAAGTCGACTTAAAGACAAATGGAACCGAGTGGTTCCATTTTTTTTGGGGAGGAAAGGTTTATTTTAGTGTGAGCCTGCTCCTAGCATCGCGGCGGCCTCATCGCTAGACACGTAATTCTCCATAATACTCTGCAGTCTTCCGTCCAAACGCAAGTTTTCAATCACACGGAGCCAGTTAGCCACTTGGGGGCTTGAGAATCGGCGCTTGCCTAACATTAACGAAACAGTTGTCGGTGTCGCTGGAGAGACATCCATAATGTTTATTGGGAAAGGTTCTTTTCCTTCTGCAAAGAAGAAGCGGTAAACTTGAGGTACGCTTAATATAGCATCTACTTCTTTGTTTAATAACGCTTTAACTGTCTCTCCATAATCCGCATAACGCCTAACCATGCCCAGTGATGCCATCTCAGACAAATGGTAATTAAAATAAGTGCCGTACCCACTTCCTTGCGCTTTTGCGATGCTCGCACCTTGGGTCTTTTTTAATTGTTCTAGATTCTCTACTAAGGGCAGTCTATTTGCATTGGTCAATAGTAAAAATTTGATCTCATAATAGGGAATAAACCAGGCAAAGGACTCACGAAGAGGCTCACGAGTAACGCTAGGAACAAGATCAATTTCGCCTCGCTCTACGAGCTTAAAGGCATCCACTCGAGAAATCGGAATTAACTGAAACTCACAATGCGTTATCTTGCTTAGCAGTGTTAGTAAATCTGGGTCTATGCCATGTCCGTCATGATACATAACCCCTGATTGAGTAACGCCAACAGAAATAACGCCACTATCACATCCAAATTGATCAGCTGATGCGGGTGATATAAATACCCAAAATAACAAGAAAATTAGAATTTTTGAACGCATGGAAAAACCTTGAAAAATGCAAGCAATAATCAATGGTAATGCACATTGTTGACGAGTTGTCAGAAATATTTAGTTTTTTTGTGCATTTCAAGTAAAAAAATGACTTAATACTAAAACTTATCTATTGCATGTGCCTTGAATACGAAAATTGCGCACGAAAATCAAAGGAATTGCTTTCTCATGCCACATCGTAAACAAAAAAAGTTTCTTGTTTCCGTACAAACCTTGCTTATTGCCGCAAGCTTGACGCTTGCGATTGCCATTACGAGTACTGTTTCAGTGCTTGGATATAAAGGCGTCAATAACGCGTTAACGGCGGCGCTCGCAGAGCAGTTTGATACTATTGGGGTGATGGTCCGTGAGCGAATTCGAAGATTAACCGAACCTGTACAATCGCAACTCAGTATATTGATCCATGATCAAATGACGGTTGCTTCCGATCTAAGTACTCGCCTGTCTAGACTGCCTGTGTTGGCTGAAGCGCTTAAAAGTAACCCTACGATTCGCAATATATACGTCGGCTACACGAATGGTGAGTTTTTTCTAGTTAGAAAAATAGATAACGATGTACTGCGCGCGTCATTTGATTTAAGTGATAGTACGAGATACCTAGTTCAAACAATTACGCTAGATGTTAATGGTAACCGGGTTGGGGAGTATCGATTGTACGATGCAAATCTCCATTTGCAGGCAGTGCAACCAAAGCCCGACTATATTTATGACCCCCGTGAACGGCCATGGTTTCAGTCTAGTGAAGATGGAAAAAACTCAGTTACCAGTGGTCCATATACCTTTTTTACCACAGGAGAAATTGGTGTCACCATCTCTCAGCGATCTGTCAGTGCTTCTTCTGTTGTCGGATTTGATGCGACTGTCGACCAGCTTGCATCCGAGGTGCAAAGCCTGCGATTGACGCCAGATTCTGAAATAGCCATAACAGAAAGTGATGGCACCTTGATCGCTTATTCTGATCTTTCTCAATTAATCGAGAAAGATTCTGCGGGAACAATAGTTCGCAAAAATATATCAAATTTAACCTCCTCCACCTTAAGTACTGCTGCTCATGAGATAGGCCTATCTGGCCCATACAGCCATGGCATAGTGAAATCAGAGGGAAGAGAGTGGGTTGTTTCCAGTAGGTCGTTAGATTTTGGGACAGGAACTGAAGTGCGCCTATTGCTTGCGGTGCCAGCAGACAACTTATTTGCCACTACACGTAAGATCATTCGAGACCAAGGTATTGTGATCTTAATAATTACTGGTCTGTTTATACCTTTTGGTATTGTGATAATCCGCCAAATTACCAAACCATTAAGCCAGTTATCGAAAGAAGTTCAAAAATTGGCTTCTTTCGATTTCACTCATCCTATTACCGTGAGCTCTAGAGTAAAAGAGGCGTCAGAATTAGCTGACACGGTTGATCGATTAAGGGTCACTGTTTCTCGCTTTCTTGATATCAATAGAACCGTTGCTGCAGAAGATGATTTCAATGCTCTTCTGGTAAAATTATTAAATGAGATCATCGCCACCACAGAAACTCAGGCAGGGGTACTTTACTTAACCGATAGCGAAGATGAGACTTTGGTGCCATTCGCATCACGTATTGCCAGCAAACAACAATTCGATATCAATATCCCAGTAGCGCAACTTTCATTAAACAACGGGTTAATCGCAAGCGCTGTCGAAAATAGAGCTGCTGAGAATATTAAGGTCACCTATGAAGAACTTGAACAAATGGGGCTTGCTGAGCTCAGTCGGGCTTTAGAGATTCCTCCATCGTACTTATTGGCCACGCCGTTATTTAACAGAACAAATGAGCTTATCGGTGTCATACTTCTTTTCGAACAGGAGAGCATAGATCCGGCTTTAATGCGCTTCACAGAGGCTTTGTCTGGTTCAGCGGCGGTGTCGGTGGAAGCACGAAGGCTGATTTCTGCTCAGCGAGACCTCTTTGAGAGTTTTATTCAGCTTATAGCGGGGGCAATCGACGCGAAAAGCCCATACACTGGTGGGCATTGCGCACGTGTCCCCGAGCTAACAAAGTTATTGGCAAAAGCCGCAAATGAGTCAGAAGAAGGGCCATTCAAACACTTCAGTTTATCTCGTGATAACTGGGAAGCGATTCACGTCGCGGCTTGGTTACATGATTGTGGCAAGATTACCACGCCTGAATTTGTGATCGATAAAGCCACAAAACTCGAAACCATTTACGATCGAATTCACGAGATTCGCATGCGTGTAGAAGTGATTAAGCGGGAGACCGAGATTCAATTTTTGCGTAACGCACTGGATCAGAATAGGGTCTTGGTTGACGACACAGCGTTGCGTGAAACGCTGGCTCAGTTGGATGATGACTTTGCATTTGTTGCCAAGTTGAATCAAGGCGGTGAATATTTAGATGAAAGTAAACAAGAGCGCATGGACAGCATTGCGCAAAAAACCTGGACTCGAACTCTAGACGATCGTATTGGCATTTCTCATGAAGAGCTAGAACGGAAGAATAGAACAGTAGCCCCCACCTTGCCGATCAAAGAACCATTACTTGCTGACCGACCGGAACACCTTTTCGAACGCCCAGATTCGGAGAAATTACCAGATGGCAATCAATGGGGATTCAAAATGGATGTGCCTGAATTTCTTTACAACCGTGGTGAACTGCACAATCTCTCAATACAGCGAGGCACGCTGACGGCAGAAGATCGTTACAAAATCAACGAACATATTGTTCAAACCATAAAAATGCTGGATAAGCTACCTTTTCCAAAACACTTAAAGTCTGTACCTGAGCTTGCTGGTGGCCATCATGAAAAAATGGATGGAACTGGATATCCGAAACGCTTAACTCGAGATGAGATGTCGCCGGTGTCCCGAATGATGGCTGTAGCTGATATATTTGAAGCACTGACGGCGGTAGATAGACCCTATAAAAAAGGAAAAAAACTGTCTGAAGCCATTAAAATTATGTCTTTTATGGTAGAAAATCAGCATATCGACCCGGATATCTTTCGTTTGTTTTTAGAATCAAAGGTCTATCTGGTTTACGCTCAAGAATACATGAATCCGGATCAGATTGATGAGGTTTCGATTACTGACTACTTGTCATAATGCAGTTAACTGCATTAAGAATGGCGCCGTTTTTATTGGATTTATAACACCGACGTATGGTACACATCAAAAGGTCTTAACTCTCAAAGAAAAACGTGAAAACAGCCTAGCTAATTACGTTTTTTATCAAAAAAATAGTGAGGTAGCAAAGGTAGCAGGAAAGCTATCTTTTTTTGTCAGTATTTATCCTTTATTCACTCACAAAAAAAGTGCTATGTTACTAAGTGTAACCTAATAGAAATCGATTAACTTATTAATTTAGGTGTAAATTGAAGAAGGATTTCCTTTGAAAATACACTAATAAGGTGTATCGGCTAACATTAGTTAGATGTCCTTAAAAATGACACTCTCATGGGCCTATGGTTAACCTAGGTACAAGTGACACCTTCTCAACAGTCTACGCGAAGCAATTTACTTAAAAATACCCCACTAACTAGAATGAAAATCATGTAAAGGATGATCATGACACTAGAACATGCTAACCAAAATCTCTGCCAACTATCCGTTCAGCTGGTAAACAAAATTAACTTTGCTTGTCACCAAAGTGCTTTTCCCCTGTTACGTGAATTATGTGTTGAGAATTTATCTGGCGACGTTATAGAGAATTTACAAATTCATTTGTCGTCTTCTCCAAGCTTTTTGAAGGGTAAAGTTTGGACAATTGATCGCTTATCGGCTGGTGGTATTTTACCTGTAAGAGATCGTGACATCGAATTGGATGGCGGTTTTCTAATGGGGTTAACCGAATCCCTATCCGGGAGTATTACGATCAAAGTGTCCCAGGATGATGATGTTCTGGTTGAAAGCGAGCATAAGATGGAGTTACTAGCCCATAATGAATGGGGTGGCGCTGAGTATATGCCGGAACTTTTAGCTGCATTTTGTACACCCAATAATGTTGCCGTAGATGGAGTGTTAAAAGAAGCCAGTCGAGTATTAAGAAAAGCTGGAAAACCAGATCAGATTGATGGGTATGTTTCTAAAAGTAGGGAACGAGTCTGGTCAATTGCTTCATCAATTTATACAGCTATCGCAAACTTACAATTAAGTTATGCACTTC
Source organism: Marinomonas sp. TI.3.20 (assembly GCF_038155025.1). NCBI lineage: Bacteria > Pseudomonadati > Pseudomonadota > Gammaproteobacteria > Oceanospirillales > Oceanospirillaceae > Marinomonas > Marinomonas sp. TI.3.20. Next base: position 105,403 of record NZ_JBAKAS010000006.1, read on the forward strand.
CACCGTCCAGTTTTGAACGAAATGGTCAAAAGATTCGCTTCCCAGATCAAATTATAGCGTCGGGTTTAGCAACTTGTTTAGACTCGACAATGTTATTTTCTGCTGCTTTTGAACAAGCAGGTTTAAATCCCCTTGTAGTGTTAAAAGAAGGCCATGCATTCGTTGGTGTATGGCTTCAGCCTGATGAACTGTCGGCGATTACGACTGATGAGGCTGAAGTTTTGCGTAAGCGTTTACCTGACAATGAATTGATTCTTATCGAAACTACTCTAGTTACTAGCCACCCAGTTGTTTCTTTTTCTAAAGCTATTGAAAAAGGGGCCCAAGCAGTATCACTTGAAGAAGATGATAACTTCGAGTTGGCAATTGATATTCGCCGCGCACGCGCTCATAAAATTCGCCCATTAGGCTTTATACGGCAATCTTCTATTTCTTCTTCTAGCGAAGAAATAATTGAAGATGTATACGAAACGTCATTAGAAGAAGCGCCTAGCTTGCCAGATTTCACAGAACAATTGAGTTTTGAAGATGTGGCAACAACTTCGACTGGCAGGCTTGATCGTTGGCAGCGTAAACTATTGGAGCTTTCTGCTCGTAACCCATTACTTAATCACAAAGATGGCAAAGCAAGTTTATCATTCGTAGCCACGGATGCAGGGCGCCTAGAAGACTTATTGGCCGATGGCGCTAGAATTTCAGTATCGCCTTTTCCAAAACTATCTTCTACTAGTCAAGACTCTAGTATTCATGAGCAACGTACTGGTGAAAATATTGAGAAAGAGTACGCACGAGATGCACTTGAAAAAAAGCAATTATTGGTACATTTGACTGAAGATGAATTAAATAAACGCGCAGTAGAGATTTATCGAAAAGCCCAAACATCCTTGCAAGAAGGAGGTTCAAATACTCTTTATCTTGCAATTGGTTTTTTATATTGGAAACAAAATAAAAAAGACGGAAAACGCTACCGAGCGCCACTTATTTTACTTCCCGTTGCATTAGAACGTAAGTCAGTACGAAGTGGAATTAAAATCATTGCAGGTGACGATGAACCCACTTTTAATACAACGTTGCTAGAAATGTTAAAACGGGATTTTGATATTGATTTAAGTCGTTTAGCCTCTGAATTGCCAAAAGATGATTCAGGATTAGATGTAGCTAAAATCTTTAGTTGGGTTCGTGCAGCAGTAAAAGAGGCTACAGGCTTTGAATTAGTGGATCACGTTGCGTTAGGTCACTTCTCATTTGCTAAGTATCTGATGTGGAAGGATTTGGTTGATCGTGCAGATCAGTTAAAGCAGAATGCAGTGGTTAAGCATTTACTTGAAACACCAAGAGATCCTTATAAATCTACTGTTCCTTTTGTTGAGCCTGAGCAACTTGATTATCAATTTAATCCATCCGATCTTCTTACTCCTTTACCGGCAGATTCTTCACAAATGGCTGCTGTTGCTACTGCGGACCGTGGTAAGGATTTCGTAATTATAGGGCCGCCAGGTACTGGTAAGAGCCAGACAATCAGCAACCTTATTGCTCATATGTTGGGCAAAGGCAAGAAGGTATTGTTTGTATCAGAAAAAACGGCGGCACTCGAAGTGGTACATCGTCGCTTAAAAGATATCGGTCTAGGATCTTTTTGCCTTGAACTACATTCAAATAAAGCGAAAAAAGCCGATGTTTTAGCTCAGTTGAAAGACTCATGGGGGCAAAGCTCAAGTCAAACCTCAGAAGCGTGGCGAGAGAAATCAGAGCAACTAAAAAACTCTAGAGATCAGCTTAATGCATTGGTTAGTGCTCTTCATCAACAGCGTAATAATGGTCTGACGGCTCATTATGCGATGGGAGTCAAAGTACGTGATGCCCATTTGACAAATAAACTTTCGCTATCATGGCCTCATGCTGATTATCATAGTAGAGAGGATTTGAAACTAATACGAAACGTCGTTCAAAATTTAGCAGTTCAAGCTAATGCAATTGAATCCGTTAGTCAGCATCCACTGTTGTCTATTCAGGCAGACAATTGGGGCCCTGTTTGGCAAGATAGTATTGTGAATAGTGCTCAAACACTTAAAAGTACAGCAAGTGAAGCGCAATCCGCTGTAGAAAAGTTTATTGATTCATTAGGGTTCGAGTTCGGTACTGTGACGTTAAGTCAGCTGCCGATGCTCGAAGAGCTAGGGCAATTTTTGCTTGATTCATATAGAAAGCAATCAGATTTTGCCTTACAAGCGGATGGGCAAGATCTAATTGATGCCTTAGAGCAAGCGGTTACTCTATTGAAAAGTTATATCGACTTGCAAGACGAGTTAAGTTGTCATTACGAGCCATTAGCTTGGAAAGAAATTGATCCTGAATTATTAAGGGCTGACTGGTTGTCTGCTAATAATACTTGGTGGCTAAAACGTTTTTTTGCCATAAGAAAACTAATCAAATTCGTAAAAACGAAAGGTGCTCAGGGAGAGCCTGATCTTGAGAAAGACATTGCTGTTCTAGCGGAACTCAAGGAAAAAGGGGAAGCTATTTCTGAACTTGATAAACAACTCTCAAGCATTAAAGCGTGGCGAAGTCACGATACAGCTCCAGAGACAGCGACTGATTTGCAAGTTATTGGAGCTCGAGCTAGAAAAGCAGTAAGCCAATTAGCTTCAGATGCAGAGACATTAATGGCTCTACGGGGGAAAATTCGTACGCTACTACATGATGGCAACGACTTGTTAGCACCTGATGCAATAATAGGGTTAGCCATTTCTCGGATGATAGAGAAAATTTCCAAGTTTGATATCGCGCTTAAAGAGTTCCAGGCGGTATCGGCGAGCAATGCTGTAGATACATTAGTACATTTTGATGATGTCAAAATATTGGCAGAAATTATCTTAGCAAAACAAGTTGAACTTAAATCTTGGTGTACTTGGAATAAGCGTAAACATGAAGCCCAAGATGTTCAATTAGGACCATTAGTCAGTGCGCTTGAGGCAGGTACAATTTCAGCAGAGGAAGTTGAAGATGCTTTTGAGGCTGCCTATTGTGCTTGGTGGAGCAAAGCGCTGATAAATGAAGATAATGTTTTAAGAGCTTTCTCATCTCCAGAACATGAAAAAACAATTCAAAATTTTCAAACATTAGATCAGGAATTTTGCCAACTTACTGCTCAGTATATTGCTGCAAAACTGGCAGGGGAAATCCCGAGTACTGACACTGGAACCCGAGCAAGTTCTTGGGGGATGTTACGTCATGAGATGCAGAAAAAAACACGGCATAAGCCCGTTCGTAAATTGCTTGAAGAGGCTCCAGATGCAGTAATGACATTGGCGCCTTGTATGATGATGTCACCGTTATCAATTGCTCAGTTTCTAGGGACGGAGCAAGCATTATTTGATGTTGTGATTTTTGATGAGGCATCTCAGATAACTGTCTGGGATGCGGTAGGAGCTTTGGCTCGCGGCAAACAAGTGATTGTGGCTGGAGATCCAAAGCAAATGCCACCTTCAAATTTCTTTGGGCGAGCAGATAGTGATCCTGATGGAGATATAGATGGTGAAGGAGATTTAGAAAGCATTCTAGACGAGCTGTTAGGGGCGTCTATTCCACAGCGGTTATTGAACTTACACTACCGTTCACGCCGAGAAAGTCTCATCGCATTTTCTAATAGCCATTATTATGACAGTTCATTAGTCACTTTCCCTGCACCAGTTCACCCAGATAATGGTGTTAGTCTGGTGAGGCCTGATGGGTTTTATGCTCGCGGAAAAGCACGTCATAATCAAGGGGAAGCAAAATCAGTTGTGGCTGAAATTGTCCGCCGCTTAACTAGTGATGATAACAGCATAAGAAATCAATCTATTGGTGTTGTTACGTTCAATACTGAACAGCAGTCACTTATTCAAGATTTACTTGATGATGCACGAAGTAAGGATCCTAGTATTGAATGGGCATTCTCCGATGATATTTTAGAGCCTGTTTTCGTTAAAAATCTAGAGACGGTACAAGGAGATGAGCGTGATGTGATTCTATTTAGTATCACGTATGGACCTGATGAGTCTGGCCACATTGCTATGAATTTTGGACCATTGAATCGGACAGGGGGAGAGCGTCGGCTCAACGTAGCTATGACGCGTGCGCGCTCGGAAATGGTTGTTTTCTCAACGTTGAGTCCTGATCATATTGACCTTTCTCGAACTCAATCACGAGCGGTTGCGGATTTAAAGCATTTCTTGGAATATGCAGAGCGTGGCCCCGTTGTATTAGGAACACAGGATCGAGGTTCTCAAGGAGATTTCGAATCACCTTTTGAAGTAGCTGTTGCTCGTGAATTACAAGCCAAGGGATGGCAATTACACCCCCAAATAGGAGTATCAGCCTATCGTATAGATATGGGGATTATTCACCCTGATTTACCTGGACGTTACCTAGCGGGATTAGAATGTGATGGCGCTATGTATCATAGTTCGGCTTATGCTCGTGAACGAGATAAGATTCGACAAACGGTTTTAGAAAGTCTTGGTTGGACCATTGTGAGAGTTTGGTCAACAGATTGGTGGGTGAATAAGACCGCTTCTCTTGAATTGCTACATGATCGTTTAAATCAACTCTTGAGTGAAAGCCGAGCTGAAATAGCGTTAGAGAAAGCTAAAAAAGAGAAAGAAAATACGCGGCTTAAAGAAGTTGCCTCATCTGCTAAAGAATAAAATAGCTATACTAGAAAATACATTTCTCATTTCCTATAAGTCAAAGTAGAGCCCTTGTATGCAAGAGCTCTACTGACTTTTACTAATAAACTTCTCTGGTTTTCCTTAGGCATCCACAAAGATCACTTCGCCAGCAATAAAACCGTCCACTGAGCGCTCAAACGCTTTGCCAACTAATTTTCTGGTACTGGTTCAAAACCTGGCATCATTTCTCCATAGACGTCCCACGCCTCCGCTAGTACCGTTGGGTTAATGACATTTATACGTGTGTTATATGGCTGTAAGTATACTGATATCTCTAATAAGTCCGAGCACTTTCATACCAATAAAAGTACTGCAGCAAAGATCTTCGCAATGATTTGTTGGCTAAATTTGATACTAGGTAGGGTGCTTTTAGGGATGTACTTTTGAGATTGCCTAACACCATAGCCATTAGGATACAGATCACCAATGAGCTGATTTAATAGTGCTTCACAGCACCTAAACTGGCAATTTGGAAAGACGCGACGCTCAAAATGAGCATGACGATTAAATTATTTAAATACTTCATATCAACTCCTTTTAATAGGTTGTGTGTTGATATTGAAGAGAATGGTTATATGTAAATATCTTGTACTTATTAACAGGTGTTTGGTTTTTTTAACGTCAAAGGTGAGCGTTCATTGTTTGACTTTGCTCAATCAAGATAAACAAAAGGCCGAAATCACCGTTTTGGCCTTTTGTTGTCGGCAACATAGCGCTGCTTGGATCTTGATTTTAAGGAGACTGTTAGACGTCAATCACAACTTTGCCAATCACTTTTCGGCTAGCAAGGCGATCGTGGGCTTTACTAACGTCTTCTAAAGCAAAGGTTTCAGTATCAAGAATAGGCTTAAGTTTGCCTTCGTCTACGATGTTCGCCAGCTGAGTCAAAATGTGTTGATGTTGCTCGCGTTTATGGTTGTGCAGCATTGGAATCAACATAAAGACAACGTGTAGCGACAAGCCTTTAAAGTGCGCTGCTGTTAAATCAAGGTTAAGCAAAGATACGGTTGTTGCGATATTGGCATTCAGAGCCGCCGCTTCAAAAGAAGCGTTAAGGTTTTCGCCACCAACTGAGTCAAACACCAGTTCAAAACCTGCACCACCAGTGTGTTTTGCAACATAGTCAGCCACGCTTTCTTGCTTATAATTGATCGCTGTACCGCCCATTTTTTCAATGACTGAAGCTTGTTCATCGTCACTAATGGTGGCGAACACATTGCCACCGAAATAATTAGCAAGTTGTACCGCAATATGACCAACGCCGCCGGCACCACCATGTACAAGTACATTTTGACCAGGTTGAATACCCGCTCTGATCAGACCTTCATAGGCTGTAATACCGACCAGTGGTAAAGCCGCTGCTTCACGCATAGAAATGCTTTTTGGCTTGTGAGCCACAAGTTTTGCATCAGCCAATATATATTCTGCAAGGGCGCCTTGTAACTCGCCAAGTCCACCGGCACAGCCAAAAACGTCATCGCCCACTGCAAAACCCGTCACATCGGCGCCAACGACTTCCACAGTACCAGCAAAGTCCATTCCTAATACACCAGGTAATTGAGGTGCTAATGGGCCAAGGTCAGTCCCCATCTGGCGAATCATCATATCTACAGTATTTACGCTGGTAGCAACAACCTTGATCACTAGGTGACCTTTTGTTGCTTCTGGTTTTGCTAGCTCTGCTGCCTGAAAAACGCTGCTATCGCCAAATTCCTTGATTGTCATTGCTTTCATCGTAAACACCTCTTGTTAATTTATGATTAAAGTATATTTACTGAAATCATTCTTGATAATATGCTATTTCATACAATCACTTTTTAGATTCCATTGATAATGAACGTAGACCACTTAAAATTATTTGTTCGTATTTCAGCCACTCACAATACAAGAGGGTCGTTTAGTACAAATATTAAAAGATTATCCAATACTTCCAGAGGCGAATATCTGGGCGGCTTACCCCAGCTCTCGCTTATTTGCACCTAAAGTCAGGGCGTTTATTGATTATTTCACAGAGTATTTCGGCGATGTACCCTATTGGGAAAACGATCCTAAATAGTAATATTTAACCCCATCAGAAATAGAAAAAGAGCAAACATAACGTCGTCATGCTTGCTCTTTTTTATGGTTACTTTTAAGGGATCTTTTTAGAAATTAATTACGCTTGCAGACGCTGATATATTTCGTCTTTAAGAACCGCTCTATCATGTTTTAATTGATGCATGGCTTCGTCATCGATAGGCGCATTATCCAGTTCAAGAGTACGTATTTCTTGATCCAGTGCGTGGTAGCGACGAGCACTTTCAGCAAATGCAGAATCTATTTTATTAAGCTCGGATATTTTTTCTTTGTGTTCTGGAAACTCGATGACAATAGCGTGATCTTCACCTAACATAATTTTCTCCTTTTTATATTTACTGCTAGCAACACGAATCACTTTTACCATAGCTTGTGACTCATGGAATTGCGAATTACCTCCTATCAGAATCAGCAAGTTTGTGACCCTGATGGGTTAGGCGGTGCCGTTTATGCGACTTTTTTGTCTGCTAAGATTTGATCAATCGCTAGGCTAATTTCAGCATTCTTTTGAGTATCTAGTGCGTCTGGGTGTGGATCACTAAATTGGCCAATATCATTATCAAAGTAAAGGCCTGATGCGTTAGCGAACTCGTCTGATAGTGCCGCTTTTACCAGAATGTCGGCACCATCTTGTAGATTGCCTCCACTAACACCATAAGCCTCTTTCACCATTTTGCTACCTAAAAATGATTTAGGGTTTACGGCAACAATAATAGGGCCTTTTTCCCCTAGCGTGGTGGCCAAATGGCGAGACCACATGGTCAACGCCAATTTACTTTTAGCGTATACCATGCCATCAACTAGCTGACTGGATGCCGATAATTCAGCGGCCATTACAGGTACTTGTGCAGCAGATGATAAATTCACCACACGACTGCTTGGCGTTAATAAAGACAATAATTCTTTGGTTAGTAAATAAGGGGCAATGGTATTGACCATGTAGCGAACATCTAAACCGTCTTCGGATATGTCTACCGGTACCATATAAACACCTGCGTTATTAATAATCACATCAAGCTTTGTGTGCTTTTGACGGATCTGTGAAGCCAGTGAATACACATCTTCTAAGCGTGATAAATCCGCTTGATAAGTTTCTAGGTTTGGATCTGATAAATGCGCTTTGGCTGAGTCAAGCTTGCCAGCGCTGCGACCATGAAGCAGAACTGTATGGCCTTGTGCTAATAAGGATTTAGCCGTAGCAAAGCCAATTCCATCGGTAGAGCCCGTAATCAATATGGTTTTCTTCATGGTAATACTCCAAACATAAAAGTGATCTAGCGATGCAAAGTTTGAGGAGGTGATAACAGTAAGCCTTAGCTTGCCTGTTGCTCAACTGTGCCTTCAATACACATTATAGTAATAGCATGAGCGGCTTTTGATAATAGCAGTTAAAACGAAAGCTGTTTTTAGTTTTTCTTTATAATAATTCGATTTTTTATTTCAGCTTTGTCTATTGATTAATAAAAGAAATGCGGGGCTCTGGAAGAAAACAAAAAAGGTCAGCATCAGCTGACCTTTAGTTTCAGTAAGTGTGCGCTTGGATTGTGCTAAATTATTTAGCCGCTACCAAAATTTTGCGAACGATATCCAGCGTCAAATCACCGCTTTCAGACAATGCTGTCATGCCAACATTCTCAAGGTTTGCAATCACTTTATCGATTCCTGCGTCATCGATGCCGTAGTGCGTTAGGTTGGTTACTATGTCTAATGAATTGAAGAAGGCTTCTGTTTTATTAATCGCCGCTTCAATTTTTTCGTCATCAGTGCCTTCAGTAATATCCCAAACTCGTTCTGCAAATTGAACTAGTTTCGCGTGTTTCTTCTCTTTGCGCTCACGCAATAGGGATGGCAAAACAATCGTTAGGGTTCGACCGTGAGCGATACCAAACAATGCCGTTAATTCGTGGCCAATCATGTGCGTTGACCAGTCTTGTGGAACACCCGCACCAATCGCACCATTTAACGCGTTAGTTGCCGACCAGATGAAGTTTTTACGTGCGTCTAGGTCGTCATTGTCGCGGTAGGTTACTGGACCGACTTCGATCAAGGTTTTCAAGATGCCTTCACTAGTGCGATCTTGGATTCGAGCGTCGACAGGTACCGTTAGGTACTGTTCTAAAACGTGAATAAACGCATCAACCACACCATTGGCAATTTGCTCTTTTGGCAAGGTTTTCGTCAAATCAGGATCAAGCAAAGAGAAAGTAGGGAACGCCAACGTGGACATAAAAGGACGTTTTTGACCTTCTAGTGTGATTACGCCACCCATGTTCATTTCTGAACCCGTTGCAGGCAATGTAGCCACACAGCCAAGTGGTAAAATTTCCGTGACTGGAATGATAGCAAAACCGTGAGACAACAAGCCTGCGTAGTCTTCAGGTGCGGCTTTGGCAGCCAAACCGATGAATTTTGTGCCGTCCATAACAGAGCCGCCACCGACCGCAAGAAGAAAATCAACATTTCCTTGTTTTGCGATATTCGCAGCTTTAATCAAGGTGTCGAACTGTGGGTTAGCTTCGATGCCACCAAATTCAATAATGTCACGAGAACCCAAGGCCGCACGAACAGCATCGATCGTGCCGTATTTTTTAGCGCTTTGTCCGCCAAAGGTAATCATGACTTTGGCGTTTGCTGGAATTAGGTTGTCTAGTTCAGCAATACGGTTTTGTCCAAAGACGATGCGAGTTGGGTTGTAATAATCAAAATCAAGCATTAGGTTTCCTTGTATGCGGTATGTCTATTAAATTTGTCATGCACTATAATGTCATTTTAAAAATATTCATATCCACAAAACACCAAAAAACATGCATAATCGTTCATTATTTTGTGTTTTTATTATGAAATGCTTTTGTTTCTTAAATGCTCCTTGAAGTCTGCAATTTACTTGCATAATAGGAGCCTGTATTTCTGCCAATACTCACTTAGGTAGCGGAACAATGATGAAGATCTCACGATCTAATAAAATGGACAGGTTTAATCATTTGATTGAACAAAACGTTCATCAAGAAGGATTTACGCCGTTGCACTTAGAAGGTGTAGGCGTAGTGCAATGGCATAACGCACAAGAAATGTCTCCTTTTTTATATGAGCCTATTATTTGTATGATGGGTCAAGGTGAGAAAATCTGCCGTGTGGGGGATGCGTCTTTTTTGTATCAGAGCGGGGATTTTTTCATTAATTTCTTGCCGATCCCTGTATACGCTGAAGTGACAGTGGCATCGTTTGAGGCACCATTCCAGTCTGCGGTTATGAATATTAATTTAATAAAATTGGCTGATATGATCATGCGTATTGAGCACCAAGAAAAAACCGTGCGAAAAACCACGTCCGATTCATCGTCCTGTGTGGTTGTCGGGCAAGCAAATGACGATCTCATTGAGTTGTTTTCGCGTTTGCTAAGTGTCGCGTCAGACCCGTTGGAATCTGCGATTTTAGGGGAGTCGATTATTGACGAAATTTACTATCGTTTACTCACTGGCGAACATGGTCACGCATTGCGTCAGTTGTTGCATGAATATGGCAATATACAACCTGTGTCCCGAGCGGTGACTCACATTCACAACAATGTGAATAAAGTCATTAAGGTAGATGAGTTAGCGTCTATCGCTAATATGAGTAAAACATCGTTTTTTAATACCTTTAAAAAACTGATGCACGTGTCGCCCATGCAATACATTAAATCGATTAAATTACAGAAAGCTCAAACGCTGTTAATTCAAGGGATACAGGCAAACGAAGCGAGCTATCAAGTAGGTTACAATAGCTTTTCACAGTTTAGTCGGGAATATAAACGATTTTTTGGTTTCCCACCGTCACAGACAGGTCATTAAAGCTGCTATGCGAGGTAATTGCAAAACTGTCGTTATGATCGACATTTTATCGTAAAAAACGAAAAAAAGAGGAGACGTGGGCTGCCGTTTCCGGCGACGATAGAGTTACCACACAACATCGACATACCCACTTTATGAATGCTACGACGCTCCAACAAATTATGCAACGCTGGCAAATCGTTCAAGGCCAATTGATTCCTACCTTACATCAAGAAATCGGGTCGCTGACCCCAAAACTTGAAAAACTGATTCCTATCTTGGAATGGTCTCGTATCGAAGAGTTTGTGACACGTTTCTCGTATCGGACGGGCCGTCCACCCCATGAACTGGCTTGGTTAGCCAACGCCTTTGTTGCCAAGGTAGTGCTTGGGCTCACGACCACGGTGCATCTAATAGAACGCTTGAGCATAGACAAAGCATTGCGGCGAATCTGTGGATTTCCGCTTCATAAAAAACGGTCATCAGCGTCGACTTTTTCTCGTGCTTTTGAGACGTTTGCCAAAGACAAGCTGGCCGAACGTGCCCATGAGGTACTGATCAAAACGCACTTTGGAGATCGTCTTATTGGCCATATCAGCCGAGACGGGACGGCTATTGAAGTGAGAGAACGCCCACAAAAAATCGACAAAGAGGAGGCGGATAAATCCAAGCCTAAGGAGCGCCCCCGCAAGGACGAAGGCGAAGAGCGCCCGATCAAATTCACTGTGGCACGGCAACGTACTCAATGCTTGGAAGAGATACTCGAAGAGATCCCGACAGATTGCCGTCGTGGCACAAAATGCAATGCTCAAGGCTATAAAAACAGTTGGAACGGCTACAAACTTCATCTGGACATTGCAGACTGTGGCGTTCCTATCACGGCTTTATTATCCTCAGCGTCCATGCATGACAGTCGAGCTGCGATCCCGCTATCACATATCAGCGCGACGCGGGTGACCAACCTTTATGATCTGATGGACGCCGCCTACTGCAGTATTGACCTGCATGAACACAGTCGAGAGTTAGGGCATGTGCCCTTGATAGATCACAACCCCAGAGGGGGTGAGAAAGAAGAGTTTGAACCGGCCGATGCGGTGCGTTATCGGGAACGTTCGGGGGCAGAACGAGCTAATGGCCGCCTCAAAGATGAGTTCGGAGGTCGACACATCTGGGTACGTGGTGCGGTAAAAGTCATGAGTCACCTGATGTTTGGCATTTTAGTACTGAGCGTTGATCAGCTGCTTCGACTGCGGCAATAAATCGCTGAGAGAAAAAGACATATATCGAGGGTATTATGCTTCTGGAGTGGTCTCAGAACGAGCCACTATGATCAAAAAAGAGAGAAAAACCATGATGACCTAGCCAAAATAGGCAATGTGTAGAAAAACATGCTTAACGGAGCAAAAAAGAGCCTCTAATGGGGGGCGATAAGTTATCCACAAACGATCAGTTGAGAGTTTTGCAAGATGCTCAGTTCTTAGTTCAATCTTTCTGAAGATGCCGTATGATTTCCTGAAAAGGCTTAACTCAGTATTAAGGTGTGAGCAACGATACCACTTAACCTCAAGTATTATGTCATAAACATTAAAATTTACTAGAAGTGAGAGCACCAATCATTAGGAATGACTCTTATATACTTTGTTAGCCGAAGTTTGACGCTATACCTTCAGACCTTAGCACTTCGTTTATCAAATTAAACCGAAAGTTTCGAACACTATTTACCTCCCGTAAACCTTCGATCATTTCTTGTAGCGTTCGCCCGCCATAACCGATAATGGTGTTCACAGATTTTAGCTTTGATGGATATGGGGTTGAATAAGGATATTGGATTAACTGAGATTGAATGCTTGCCAAGGGGCCTCCAGGAACAATATCCCAGCAAAAGACCAACATATTAATTGCATTGTTTAACTGTTTAGCCAAAGGATCCCATTTATTAGAAGGAGGGCCACCAGATCCACCATCTCCCGTTCGACTGGTAACTAAAGGATTAAATAACGGTAAAGGGGCTAGGTTAGCAAGTGATAGAAAGTCATTAGCGGCATGAGATCCACAATAGAATGTACCTTTATCACTACAGTCAGTTCGAGATACATAATCAAAACAGTAATAACTATCTGTTAGGGTGTCACTCGTACAACTCAATTTTTCTTGCCCATTTAACAGCTTCACATGAGCTATTGGATGGATTACATAACCAGCAACAATTCGTTGACGACTCTCTGTTCTACGACATTTCATTAGATACCAACCACTTAATGTAACATACTAAAGAAGATACAATTACCAACACAACAACGTTAAAAACATAATCAACTAACATGGAGAATGTATGTTTTCGCATAGTAGCGTATCCTCATATCCTTTTGGTTGATGACGACTCGAATAAAACCACTACTTTAAACAAGATTCTCAAGGCAATTGACAACTAGTTAATAATATATGAACAGTTTATTTTCAAAAAAATACTATAGTCAATAACCCTCCGGAATAACAAGAGATTGGATATCTTTATTTTTAGATAAATGTTCGAAATCAGATAATGCCCTCTCCCATTTGACATCCATATGTGTAGACATAGCTTGCATATCGTTCCAAAAAACTCGAAAATTATTTAGCATCGAATTGCCATTCGAACCTATAGTTTGTATTATAGGGCTCATAGAATCAAGCGCCAACTTTGAAAAAAAAGACTTTTTACTTAGCATATTAAACTTATCTTCAAGACTAAAAATAGATCCATTAATTATTGATTTTTCCACACTAGAAATCAAGTCAACATATAAAATCCTCATCAAATTTAATTGTTCTTTTGCATTAAGCAACGTATGAAGGTAGTGAAACTTAGTGGAATTATTTGATTTTTTGACCAGTGACTCAATTTCACATATAGCGCTCTTGAGCCCACCCTCGAAACATCCTAGAATTGGTCCCAATATTAAAGAGGTAGTTACAGGTAAAACTTCTTTACTTTCAAATACATCATATCCTGAAAACTCATTATTATTAAAGTAGTCTGGTCTAAAAAACACTTTATCATATGAAACCTCTAAGTTATTGAATACAATACTTTTAGACCCCGTACCAGATAATCCAGATACATTCCAGTCATCCAATACTTCGAATTGGTTTTTTTTGATCAATACGAGATATTTATTCTCCCCTAAAAAATCATCATGAAATTCTAGCTTAGAAGTGACAATAACATAATCAGCATAATCAACACCCGAGCAATAGTGCCAAGTTCCGTTTAATACATAACCTTCGTGATTTTTCCTATATAATTTACCATCTCTAGTGTTAGTAACTGTAGCTACGAGCACGTTATTAGAGCCCGAGTAAATTATATCTTCTATAATTTGGAGTGGCAGACGCATTAGCATTCCAGCATGACCACTTAACAAAGATAACAACCAACCACTACTGGGACAAAAGCTTGAAGCAATCCTCCCAGCCTCCACAACCTCTTTCCAAGACAGCCCTATACCTCCTAATTCACAAGGAATTAAAGCGTTAAAAAAACCCAAATCCTTTAATTGATTAACTCTTTTAAACATTACCTCATTTGTACCTCTTAGGAATATTTCATGACTTTCCCATGTTGAAGTAACTTCAGCTATACCTTTAAGATAAAGTTTTGCTCTTAGCAAATGATCCTGATTCGATAGAGTTTCATTTGTATACATTAGCACCTCTCTTTATTAAAACTGGCATATAAAATTGAAACACTGTCTCAATATATGGATCACCTATTTCACACAAAAAACGATCGAATTTTTCAGTATCATTTGTAGCTAAGTACTCGTAGAAGTTTGTTGAATTCCAAATAAGAGCAACATTTTCAAAAAGACTACATAAAGTAATTTCAAATTCGTTTTTAGTTAATAGGCCTTTGTGCATATCTTCCAGCATGAATTTTCTTTTCCAAATTATTTCTTCTTCTGAGAAAAATCTTTTTTTGTATATCCAATCTTTTGTATCTTCTTGAAGAATAAATTCATTTTCATCAGAATTCATTAGCTTTTCTAAAAAAATTGCTATACCTCTTTTAGCCAGCCTTTTTTTCACCAAGGATACATGCTCATATCTATCCCTTCCATAGAATTGAAATGCAGCCATTTCATAAATAAAATCGAAAAACTGTTTTTTTTGAAACATCAAATCATATATCTCAAAAAAAGTCCCAAACTCAAAATAATTTTTTCCTGAAGAGTTATAGTTTATAAAATATTTTTTATTTGAAAAATTTGGAGAATTTGTTAAAATATTTATCTCTGTTTTTAATATCTTATTCAAAGCTCTCCCATTTGTCCCATCAAATGCTTCAATCTCCCAATAACTACATAAAAAATCATCAGATTCATTTAATTTTTTTAATGAAATTGAAATTCTAGATAATTCTTCCAGTATATTTGGTATACTTGCTAAGAAATGCTTAAACAAAGGCCCAGAGTCATTTATTAAGAGATCTTGATAAAGTGATAAAACTTTATCATCAATACAATTTTTAATTCGGCTATTTAATTTTCCTTTTGGTATTTGTATATTACCCTCAGCTAAATCTTTGAAATTTTCTTTCAATTTTATCATTGCAGATAAGTCATTATTTATTTCAGCTTCCATTTGATAACCTTCTTGACATAAATTCAACTTTCTTATAATCATATTTTCCAGATGGAGTTTTTGGAATATCATCAAAAAATAAAATTTCATTAACCTTTAAAAAACCAGGAATTTTTTTATTCACTTCTATTTTTAAAAAACAATGATCTTTTGGATATTCCAAAGATACTGCTATATTTAAAATCTTTTCTTCACCACTTTCTCCAAGAACAACAACACTTTCACGAACTCCATCTATTCTAGAGATATCACCCTCTAAAGAAGTCAAATCTAAATCTATGCCATTTATAGATATAACTCTAGATTTTCTTGATACGAAATAATAAAACCCATCATCATCCTTGTAAAAAAATCTCCAGTAAACAATGCTATTTCATTTGAAAACTTAAGCTTTTTTATAATTTTTTTTGTATCAAAATCATTATAAAAATAACCGCAAGTCACTTGATCACTAACTAAGCATAACTCACCTTGAGTATTTGTTTTTCTTACTTGATCTCTTTGATTATCAACTAAATAGGCTTTCACCCCAAAAATTGGTTTACCAACGGAATCAGGCTTTTCTGAAATGAATTTTGGATGAAGAGATAATGCTCTTTTACATTCTGTTAGGCCGTAACCTAAATGCAATTCACAACTAGGACTATGATTAAGTATTTTTTCTATTGTACTTTTTTTCATTCTCTGACCGCTACTACAAATATAATCCATACAAGGAAAAACATTTTTTTCAACAGCCTTTCCTTCGTATATTTTTTCAAGCAAAGGAGGAAAAGCATGAATGACATTGATTTTATAATATATAATTTTTAAAAAAATCAAATTAATAGAAGTGGATTGATCTATATATACGGCACTTGATCCTACGCAAAGAGGTAAGATAATATTATAAAAACCAAAATCACTATAAATAGAAGAGAAGGAGGCAACAACGTTACTTTCATTTATCGGAAGGTAATCTAATAACGAAAGAACAGTTGAACTAATATTTCTTTTTGTTAACTGAACGCCTTTAGATTTTCCTGAAGTGCCAGAAGTGTAAAACACTACTGAAGGCCATCTTTTTTTAAGAAGAGCTATTTTCTTATACCTAGTAAAATTTTCCGTGGGATTGAAACCAGTGTGTATTATTGTTTCTTTTTTTGGGTCAACAATGAATTCGGCAAGTGAGTTATTAATTCTCTCATCCAGATCAGTTGAATTTATTTCTGCACCTAAAAAGCAAGCTGTTGCCCCCAAACTTTGCAACGCAAGAAAAACAGATATAGTTGAATTACATAAATCTCCTACTATTGCCACAAGAGAAAATTCTATAACACCAGACTGTATAAACTCAATTTTAAATAGGTCTGTACTTGTCACTAATCTTTGAAAATCCCACCACCCATCTTCATTGATACACAAGGCATTTTTTAATGGAAACTCTTCTGCTATCGAAAAAATCTTATCACTAATCGAATCTGTCATACAGGCTCTTACCCCATGATCTATCTATCAAACTGAAAGTAGTAAAATTTCACTATTGTAGTAAAATAACAACCTTTTTCTTTTTTTTTGACGCATGTTTACAATTAAAAGAATGATTAAGCAAATTATTTAGTAATATTATTACATTTCTCAACGCCTCTTTACTTAAGGGAAAAGTCGATGTTTATAAGAACACTAAAAGATATTGAAACTACGCCAAATTTTGTCGAATGGGGATCAGGTACTAGTCATAGGCTTTTGACACAAGAAGACAACATTGGATTTACTATTTGCCACACTGTTGTCTGGCCTAAAACTGAGTCAATGCTAGAGTATAGAAACCATTTGGAAGCCTGTTACTGTATTGAAGGAGAAGGAGAGATAGAAGATTTCGAAGGAAATCGTCATACAATAAAGCCTGGGACCGTTTACGTACTGAATGAGCACGATAAGCATATTCTTAGGAACAAAGGAGATATGCCTTGTATTCTTGTTAGCGTCTTCACCCCCCCATTAGTAGGTAACGAGAAGCATAGTATTAATCAAGATGTAGCATCATCTTACTAATAGGGAGTTTAGCTTGTATGAAGCGTGGTGACCTTTTCTTTTTTAATTCTTTATTTTTATCACGCCTATCTGATCAACTTTTGTTATTTTTAGTTCCATTAGTAGTATATAAAGTTACAGGTAGTGCTAGTATTTCTGGATTAGCATTTTTTCTTGAAACATTACCACGCTTCATTTCATTTCCTATATCCGGAATACTGTGCGACTTTTTCTCTCCTCTAAAATTAATTAGATACAGCCAAAGGTTTAGGTTTATTATTATTATTGTAGGGTTATTAGGCTACCAATTCGAGAATAGTATATATTGGCTTGTAGCTATTTCATCATTTACAGGTATTGCAACTAGCTTTGGCATGATGTCAAGAGAACTCATCTTACCTCAAGTTTTCAATACTAATATTGGTAAATATGAAAAAACCCTTTCATATACATCTCTATCTGATCAAGCAGGAATGGTTTTTGGGCCATTACTTGCTTCCTACTTAATTTCAATGTTTAGTTGGCAAATATCAATATTATTCTCTGCAGCGCTATTTTTAATATCTGATTTATCTATTTACATTTGGAAAATCAGTCTTGAAATTAAAATCATCCCTAAAAACAAAGGTAAGATTAATTTTCTTAACGCTAGTAAAGTATCATTTCTTAACATCTTCAAATTACCTGGACTTTTTCCATCGATAATATTAGCAATTTGTATAAATTTTATATTAGGAACCACTTTAGCTACAATGGCTCCAATTTTTATCGGTCATTTTAACCAAACCAACTACGCATACGGTTTACTTCAGTCTCTCGGAGCAGTATCTACAATTGTCGTTTTACTATTAGTTGTTAAAAAAAGCATACCACTTATCCTATTAGGAATATTGGGGTTCTCCTTTATGTCATTAGGAGCACTACTGACTTCTTTCTCTCAAGAGTACATAATCTATAGCATTGGATTTTTATTAATTTTGGGGTTTGATAAGATGTTCAATGTATTTTTGAGATCTCTAAGAGCAAGAGTCATACCAATAAAGGATTTAGGAAAGACAACTGGTTTTATTATCTTATTAAATAATATAGCTCAGCCACTTTCTGGTCTTTTAGTAGCGGTATACTCTACTCAAACATCTCCTCAAAATATAGTTTTTATCGTTAGCATTCTATGCATAACGATAGGTTTATCTGTTTTATTTTATCTTTTCTTTAAAAATGGTAGGCAGCTTATTTCATTATAAAATGTAACTTAAATTGACTATTAAAATTAACTCAAAAGTTTTTTTAGACTACAAAAATCGATATATAGAAGAGTGTAGGATATTTTTTCGAATGTGAAATAGTTATATAACCAAGCCACCTTATCTAGGGATAGTATCCCGCGCCATGGGCTGGATTGTCTGATAAAGAACTACAAGACGTCACCGGTTTAGACGATGCCATGTTCTGTCATAACGGCTTGTTTATCGCCGGCTGTGCGTCATTTGAAAATACGATGAAAATGGCAAAAATGGCAAAAATGGCGTTAGATTATTAGAGATTCGAAATAAAAAAGACCGATGTGATTTTCATATCGGTCTTTTTTTGTTTGTTATAGCAACATTACGCACATCCCCTGTGGCACATTTTATCTGTACACCCAAAGTATCAAGCGATACTTATGACTCGCTACCTCAAGCATTAGGCACTTTCACGTCGTGACAACATAAATAGCCAATGCGTAGAGCATCAGTACCATAATGCCTTCAAAACCAATGTTGCCGATACCATTGCGCTTTCTGCGCAGCAAACCCAGTAATAAAACGCTACTCATCAGTATATTAATGGCCAATATGAACCCGGTGTCTCTTGTTGTCGCGTGGTAGATAGAACCGTCGCGATAAGCAAAGTCGGATAAAGCCAAGAAGAGCACGTCAAAGCTATTACCGCCGATAATATCACCAACAGCCAGAGCCAGTGCGCCCATCCGCACCGCAAACAAAACGGTAACCAATTCAGGCAGTGAGGTCGCGACCGAGGTAAGCAAGGTGCCAACCACTGTTTCCGACATGCCTGTAATACGAGCAATCGCGATACCGGTTTCACCAATGCCATAGCCAGCAATAGCAATGGCCGCAGCAAAGCCTGCGAATTTAAGCCAAAGAGTGGATAATTTACCGTCCGGCGTAGGAAGCTCACTCTCGGGCTTGGTGTCCTTTGTTTTAGAGGCAAACCAAAGCGGTTGATTCTGAGTATCGGAAATCAACCGCAAGCCAAAGCCGTATGCCAATAACAGCACAATAGAGACAGGATGAACGGCAAAAATACTGAACTCTGGTCCGGTCAGCCCCAGCAATGCGAGCGATAGCAGAGCAATCAGCAGCGTGCACTGCACCAAGTTCTCAAGCGAGGCAGCCGCATGTTCCAGGTTGGCACGTCGATAGATCATATCTGCAAATATAAGAAAAGTGGTTTGTACGGCGATACCTCCCACGGCATTACTGACAGCAAGGTCGGCGTAACCCTGCCAAGCCGTACTCACAGACGTGATAATTCCGGGCAATGATGTTGTACCACCTAACAGTGCGGCGCCAAATAGCGCCGAACCGATGCCGGTACGTTTGCCCAAAGCGTCGGCCAACCGAGTAATACGCACGCCTGCAAATAGAATAATGCCTGTACAGATGGCAAAGGTTATATAGGTCACTAATGGGGACACAAATAAGCCAGTCATATCTCCTCATCTACAAATACCACATGACGAAAGTGGTGTTGTTGTTCAACGTGGCTCCCAAAAAGCCAATGAATAGCATCAGCCTAGTCACAAACAGCGCCACTTGCTAATAAGTCAACGTTAGCTTACCAAGAAATTCTCATTAAAAGCAGATCATCTTCATACAAAACCACCTTCTCCAGGGATAGCCGTTCTGTTAGGAGGATAGCCTGATAAAGAACAACAAAACGTCACCGGGTTAGACGATGCTACTCTCTGTCATAACCGCTTATTTATCGTAGGCTTAGTCTCGTTTGGAAATATACTGAAAATGGCAGAAATGGCGCTGGAGTACTAATCAATTAACATCATAAAGGGGTTGGAATTTTGCAGCTAGCCCCCAGTTCTCAAGGTATACATTGGTTACAACAAGGGAGTACAAATATGAGTCGTCATTTTGAACAAGCCGAAGGCTTGTGTGAAGAAAAAGACCCAGCAACGAACGGGTTTGTATTCAACCAAACCATGTTGCGCATTGCCGATCCTGTGCGCACTCTCGATTTTTATACCCGAGTGATGGGTATGACGCTATTAAAGAAACTCGATTTTCCAGACATGAAATTCAGTTTGTATTTTCTGACTCACGGTGAAGATTTTTCCGATATGAGTAATGATGATTCGGAACGAACCGCGCAAACCTTTGGTCGCCCTGCCATGTTAGAGCTTACCCATAACTGGGACGATACCCCAGACAATACGCAATATCACAACGGTAACAGTGATCCTCGTGGTTTTGGTCACATTGGCTTTCATGTGCCCGATCTAGAAGGCGCGTGTCAGCGTTTTGAGGCCTTAGGTGTGCCATTCCAGAAGAAACTAAGCGATGGCAAGATGAATAACATTGCTTTTATTAAAGATCCTGACGGTTATTGGATTGAAATATTCAATGCTAGCCGTATGGCAAGTTAAGTAAGCAAAAGGCCCCTTTGCAACATGACAAAGGGGCCTTTTTCTGCTGTGTCATATCGCCAAAAATGTACTAAGACACAACGTCGAAACCGCGTTTTTACAAAGTGTTATATGCCGTATTGCTAGCCCTTGTTTGCGCCGCCTTTATTTGATCTTTCATTTCTCTTCTGTTTCTTACGGTTATTTTTCTCAGTGACAATTTTGATGGCTTCGTCTTTGGTTAAATGGGGATGCTTAGCAATCAGCTCTTCCACTTTTGTATCAAATGCGGTCATTTATAAATCTCATGTATTAAAGTACGAATAAGGTCGGTATTTTAGCTCAGGAAATGTTTAGAAGATAACATTTCTTAGCAGCGGCTGAGTTGCGCCCTAGGACACAACAACAGCGAACACAACGACAGCAAAACACAACTGACTGGCATTGTTAGCGAAACCTTTTACAACAGGTATAAGCTAAGTGCCTAACATTTTGCGCATCGCACCCTAACAGAGTCATTGTGTTAGAACAATACACGCCTTGGAAAACTACCGTGCATCCGTACAAAACAGGACAATAGCGCATACAAGGCGAGGTAGTTGAAACCTTAACGCCACAAACAGCGCAGAGCGTAGCGAATCCGCTGCTTTGTTTTGTGTACGCCCAGCATGGGCATGAACTTATGAGGTGAAAGTCCTCTGTAGGAAGGTCACCGTCTCTAATCTATTTCAGATTAGTAAACGATAACTACTAGTGAATGGCAAGGGCATAATCGCGAGATTTTGTCTGAAGGAAGCCGGACGCAAAACTGCGAGCTGATGAACAAGAACATCATATGAGGCGTAGGCTGAAGGCGAGTTGGCACAAGACGACGAAGCCATGTGATCTAACGGCCACCGTAAATGATGCAGCAGTGCAGTGAAAGTACATGCTCTTATCTGGGGAGATCTGCTTAACCAGCGATCAATGAAATGCCAGTGAGGCTCTGGCTAAGAAATGCCTTGGTTCCTGAGAGTTCATCGCCTTAGGAAAGCAAACAGATGAAACATTGATAGCGCTAAGAGGAGTAACCCTCAAGGTGATTAAGCAGAAGTCAGCAGACGGCATAGTAGCCAAATGCCCATCGTAATGGTTGGGACACGGTAAAGGCCTGAACATTTAGAACAAAGGAGGAGCCTTGTCAGACTTGAATACACGAATACCGTCCGGTAGCGACGTGACTCAGCGTACCGATAAGCAGCCAGCCTTTAGCGCAGATCTACTCGAACTCACCCTAAAGCCTTCTAATATATTGGAAGCGTGGAAACGAGTTCGAGCCAATAAAGGGGCTGCTGGCATCGATGGTATGACCATTGATGACTTCCCCGCTTGGGCAAAGGGTGGAAATTGGAAACGTATTACGTCTGAGCTTCGCTCAGGTCAATACCAACCTAAACCTGTTCGACGAGTGGAAATTGATAAACCCGATGGCGGTAAACGTCAGCTGGGTATACCAACCATAGTTGATCGTGTGATCCAACAAGCCATTGCTCAAGTCCTTACGCCGATTTTCGACACAACCTTCTCAGACAATAGTTTTGGGTTTAGGCCAAATCGGAATGGGCAACAAGCGGTGAAACAGGTGCAAAGCATCATTAAAACGGGTCGCCGTTTTACAGTCAATGTTGATCTGTCTAAGTTCTTTGACCGCGTTAATCATGATTTACTCATGACGCACCTTGGCTATAAAGTGAAGGATAAGCGATTGCTTAAATTGATTAAACGTTACTTGCGAGCTGGAATTCTCTGCAAAACCAAAGGGGATAACCCGCTTTACAGTGAGAGTCGAGAAGGTGTACCACAAGGTGGGCCATTGTCACCTTTGCTGGCGAACATCATGCTCGACCCTTTGGACAAAGAACTTGAGAAGCGAGGCCATCAGTTTGCTCGCTACGCGGATGACTTCACCATACTGGTGAAGAGTGCTCGTGCGGGTGAACGTGTGCTGAGTAGTATCAGCAAATTCCTGAATAACCGTTTGAAACTGATCGTTAACACGGTCAAAAGCCACGTCGTTAAAACCAGTGAAAGTAAATTCCTTGGATTCACCTTCAAGGCAGGTCGCATTCAATGGCACCCAAAGGCATTACTGAAATTTAAGCAGCAAGTCAAAAGGTTAACGAACCGTAACTGGGGCGTGTCCATGCGTTATCAACTCTTTAAAATCAGCCAATATTTACGTGGCTGGATAAACTACTTTGGTATCGCCAATTGCTATCAGCTTTGTGTCGATCTGGATCATTGGATCAGGCGTAGAGTACGAATGGCCTATTGGCGACAGTGGCGAAAGCCGCGCACTAAAGTAAGAAGTTTAATGAGATTAGGTGTGCATGTTCAGGCCGCAGTTGCGTGTGGTATCACCAGTAAAGGGCCGTGGCGCAGCGCTAAAACTCCGGGGATCAATCAAGCTTTATCGCTTGCTTACTTAAAATCCGAAGGGCTTTATTCGCTGCGTGATGGTTGGATCGCGCTTCACTATCCTAAGTGAAACGCCCTGTGCGGAGCCGCATGCAGGGTGTTGTGGGGGCTGGAGGTTAGAGACCTCCGGCTACCCGATTAGGTGTTTTAGCGCGCTCAAGGTAGGACACATGCACTTTACCATCCTGCTCACCCGACATAACTACCGCAAAGAATGAATCGTTCGTGATATCAGTCCAATGGTGATTTAGCAAAGCCACTAGTTGATTAATAGCATTCACACCCCGTTGAAGAATCTTCAATTTGGCCTCTTCTCCGCCGTACTGATAGTCTCTCTGAGAATGCAGATAATTTCCAGCCATACCATAAGCCTTAAAAATTTCTTCCGCAGTCATAAAAGGCCTCTCTTCGTAAGGGAGGTCTTTTACTTTTCTAAGACCATCTGAATCTTGTCCGTCTTCTGCTTTGGGGGTTGGAAAGAACTTCAAGTTAAACCTTTGCAGCTCGGATTTTATTTTCTGTATTTCATACCCCTTGCGAAGAGTTTTATTTAGAGTTAAACCAGCTGATTTGTTGGCAACAATACATGCAAACATAACAAGCTCAATAACTTTCCTTAACTGAAGATAGACAGTATCTATATCTGTTTCGATATAGCCTGAGGTAATTGCAAAACTGTCGTTATGATCGACTTTTTTTCGTAAAAAACGAAAAAAAGAGGAGACGTGGGCTGCCGTTTCCGGCGACGATAGAGTTACCACACAACATCGACATACCCACTCTATGAATGCTACGACGCCCCAACAAATTATGCAACGCTGGCAAATCGTTCAAGGCCAATTGATTCCTACCTTACATCAAGAAATCGGGTCGCTGACCCCAAAACTTGAAAAACTGATTCCTATCTTGGAATGGTCTCGTATCGAAGAGTTTGTGACACGTTTCTCGTATCGGACGGGCCGTCCACCCCATGAACTGGCTTGGTTAGCCAACGCCTTTGTTGCCAAGGTGGTGCTTGGGCTCACGACCACGGTGCATCTAATAGAACGCTTGAGCATAGACAAAGCATTGCGGCGAATCTGTGGATTTCCGCTTCATAAAAAACGGCCATCAGCGTCCACTTTTTCTCGTGCTTTTGAGACGTTTGCCAAAGACAAGCTGGCCGAACGTGCCCACGAGGCACTGATCAAAACGCACTTTGGAGATCGTCTTATTGGACATATCAGCCGAGACGGGACGGCTATTGAGGTGAGAGAGCGTCCACAAAAAAACGACAAAAAGGAGACGGATAAACCCAAACCTAAAGGGCGACCCCGCAAGGACGAAGGCGAAGAGCGCCCGATCAAATTCACTGTGGCACGGCAACGTACTCAATGCTTGGAAGAGATACTTGAAGAGATCCCGACAGATTGCCGTCGTGGCACAAAATGCAATGCTCAAGGCTATAAAAACAGCTGGAACGGCTACAAACTTCATCTGGACATTGCAGACTGTGGCGTTCCTATCGCGGCTTTATTATCCTCAGCGTCCATGCATGACAGTCGAGCTGCGATCCCGCTATCACATATCAGCGCGACGCGGGTGACCAACCTTTATGATCTGATGGACGCCGCCTACTGCAGTATTGACCTGCATGAACACAGTCGAGAGTTAGGGCATGTGCCCTTGATAGATCACAACCCCAGAGGGGGCGAGAAAGAAGAGTTTGAACCGGCCGATGCGGTGCGTTATCGGGAACGTTCGGGGGCAGAACGAGCCAATGGCCGCCTCAAAGATGAGTTCACAGGTCGACACATCTGGGTACGTGGTGCGGTAAAAGTCATGAGTCACCTGATGTTTGGCATTTTAGTACTGAGCGTTGATCAGCTGCTTCGACTGCGGCAATAAATCGCTGAGAGAAAAAGGCATATATCGAGGGTATTATGCTTCTGGAGTGGTCTCAGAACGAGCCACTATGATCAAAAAAGAGAGAAAAACCATGATGACCTAGCCAAAGTAGGCAATGTGTAGAAAAACATGCTTAACGGAGCAAAAAAGAGCCTTTAAGGGGGCGATAAGTTATCCACAAACGATCAGTTGAGAGTTTTGCAAGATGCTCATGCGTTACATTTTAACTGACAGTAAATCAATTAGATAAAATCCGATATTCCTAAATTAAGATAATGTTTCGCGGCTGTCTAGAATAACTTTTTCAAAATCTTTATAAATGGGATCGTAAATTGGTTGTTTTTGGCAACATATTTTAGAGCGGTCATTAAGCCAATTAAAATACCTATAAGACGCTTGTGGAATAGCTATTTTTAGTGCTTTTTTACTTTTCAGATTTCTTTCAGAAAAACTTAATTAATGCCTTTATAGAGCACGTTACTACTGTGAAATTCAGCGATCCATTACACAGAAAAATGGTTGTATCGTCCATATATGGGCTTATCCTCACAATTCCAGGGTTCAATTATCGTTTTTTCTAGCTCTAGAAAAGCAAATAAACGAATTGGATTAGAGTCTCACCAGTGTGTCCAATCTTGTTTGTAAGTTCCACTATATGGGAAAAGCTCTAGAGTTTTTAGATTTCTATAGATATCATTTCTTGGCTAGTGCAGTATCCTTTTAATGTTCATTATTTAAATAATCAAGCAAAACACATTCGACTTGATTACAAAAATTATACATTTATATTTTCCTTTATTAGGGAAATCTCCAGGTGATTTATGAACGAAGATAATAATAAAAATAGATCTTTGCAAAAAGCCTTCCATGTTATTGATGCCGTTGCGGAAGGCGATAGACAACTTAAAGATATTTGTCAACGACTTGATTTGCCTAAATCAACGGTACATAGAATTCTTCAAGGGCTTATTGCATCTCGTTATATTCGAGAAGTAAGAGGAATAGGCTTAGTGCTGGGTACAAAAGTTATTCAGCTAGGAATAAAAGCCCAAAAAGATATGCCTCTAAAAGAGCTAGCTAGACCATTTTTACGAGAGTTGTCTGCGATTACAAAAGACGCTGTTCACCTTGGAATCAAAGACGAAGATAAAATATTCTATTTGGATAAATTTCCGGGCAAAAGAGCCGTTCAGCTCCGCTCTCAGGTGGGTGACAGGTTGCCACTAGCGTCCACAGGTGTCGGTAAGTCTTTAATGCTTGATATGCCAAAAATGGAATGGATGAGGCTATTTAAAGAACAAGTCCCCGATAAAGTTGACATCATGATGGATAGAATGAACGACTATTCAGAAAACGATTACAGCTTTGATCTAGAAGATAATGATGAATTGGTTAGGTGTGTCGCCGTACCTGTAAGAAATAAGTATGGAAATATAATCGCGGCAATTTCTATTACAAGTATTAAAGAGTATATGCCTCTTGAAAGAATGAATGAGTTAATACCGATTTTAAAAAAATTCAGTGACAATATTTCAAAAAGTATTAACTAAATTGCAGATTGAATTCTTCTTATTAAATGGAATGCATATGTGTATGAAGACATGCTCGATCAATTCAGGATTAATTAAATGAAACAAGCTAGCTGGTTAATTGTTGATTGGGGCACGACTAATTTTCGTGCTTTTGCTATTGATGAACTTGGTAATGTTGTAGCTAAAATCGAAAAGCCTATGGGCTTGTTGCAAGTAAAAAATGGAGAATTTGCATCTGCCTTAGAAGCTGTTTTAAAGGTCTGGATCAGCCATTATCAAACATTGCCTATCTTTATGGCAGGCATGGTTGGGTCTGCTCAAGGTTGGGTGCCAGTACCTTATGAATATGTACCGGTTAACTTGAATGCGATAGCGAGTAAAGGCATTCAGTTTACTTTGCCGTGGGGGGCTCAAGCCACTATCGTGCCTGGTTTATGTGAGGCATTAAGTAATGGTTCTTTCGATGTGATGAGAGGAGAAGAAGTTCAGCTTTTCGGTCTTCAGAGCTTAGTCACAGAGCCAGACTTTACCGCTGTTTTACCAGGTACACACAGTAAGCATGTCAACGTAAAGAAACGAAAAATTGAGTCTTTTAAGACCTATATGACCGGTGAATTCTTTTCTATTTTGTCTAAACATTCAATCATTGGAATGGCTTTGCCTAATCAGGAATACTCACAGGCTTCATTCATCAAAGGGGTATCGAGTGATCTTGGCCCAGAATTGATGAATACCGTATTTTCAGCTAGAACCTTAAGATTATTCGACAAAATAAAAGAAACAGAAGTATTAGAGTATTTATCCGGGCTTCTTATTGGCAATGAACTTAGCAGCCTTGGTTCTGAGAAAATATATATTGTCGGCAATGCTTTGCTTTCTGATAGGTACCAATCTGCATGTCATGCTTTAAATTTGAAGTGTGAGGTTGTAGATGGTGAATTGGCCTTTTTAGAAGGTATGAAGAAAATAAAGGAGCACTTTTAAAAGGGCAGTTATGGTTTCGTATTAAGTGGAACCATATTCACCTCTGGTTATCACTAATGGGAACTAGAGGCCGAGTTAAGAAAATTGTTAAAGCGTACCAAGAACCTAAATATAAAAAACAAAGGTATTAAAAATGAAAAATAAAATAAAAACGTTGATCGTTTCTTCTTTAATTGCTGCGGGGATGTCTTCGCTAGCACACAGCGCTGAAAATTATCCTGATAGCCCGGTACGCATTATTGTGCCTTATTCTGCCGGTGGTGGTTCGGACAGCGTCAGTCGAGCTCTTGCTGAAGCGTTAAAACCTGAATTTCCAAAAGGCATTGCGGTAGAAAATAGAACCGGTGGGGCAGGTTCCGTTGGTATGTCTTACGGTATGCACGCTAAGCCAAATGGTGAAACCATCACTATGGTGGCACCAGAGCTTGTTATGCTTCCACATTCAGGTAATGGCGGTGACATTGATTATAAGAAATTCACTCCTTTAGCGATTGTAAACTCAGGTTATGCTGCGATTACCGTTCCAGCAGATTCTCCTTATAAAACACTCGACGATTTGATTAAGGCGGCGAAAAGTAAAAACCTATTATTTGGTAACTCTGGTACCGGCTCCATTTGGCATCTAGCGGGTGTGGGTATGGAAAAAGCTGCAGGCGTTCAATTTACTCATATTCCATTTAAAGGTTCTTCAGCAGCCATTACGTCATTACTTGGTAATCATTTAGACGCTGTTTCGGTTTCTTATGCCGAGGTAGCTGCACAAGTGAAAGCTGGGTTGTTGAGAACGCTTGTCGTATTAGCACCAAAAAGATTGGCGGACGCACCTAATATTCCTACAGCCAAAGAACTTGGTTTCGATGTAGCGATTGGTACGTGGCGCGGGTATTGTGTTCCGGTTGGAACACCTGCCTACATTGTCAACTACTTGACCGATGCTATTCTAAAAGCAGCAAACTCTGCAGAGTTTAAGTCATTTATGGCCGTGTCTAATAACGATGTTGATATTATTGGGCCAAAAGAGTTCCAAGAAAAACTTGATCGCGAAAATAAATTCTACAAAGAATTAATTTCTACCCTTTAACATAAACCGCACTGGTTATTAATGAATAATCAGTGCGCTTTAAGGAGATGTAATGAAGAAGGGTGATGTTTATTTAGCTTTGATGTTTGCCATTTTAGCTTTGGTTTTTGGCAAGTTAAGCCTTGATTTGTATAGTGGTGGTCATTCAGGTGTCGGAGCAAGTCAATGGCCCCTTATGATTTGTATCGTTATCCTGATTGGTTCAATTTTGGTTTTTATTAATTATTTCCGAAGTGGACAGGCTAGCGTTAAAGCGAAAGCTGTTTTAAGCCGTGATGAGAAGCGAGTGGCTATTTCGATTCTTACTCTTATTCTGTATTTTTTCAGCGTGATGTATGTTGGTTTCTTTGTTTCAAGTTTGGCTATGTTGTTTGTGCTTATAACTTATTACGGAAACTTTAAATGGTATATCAGTCTTATCTGCGCATTATTGATAGCAAGCACTGTCTATTTTGTTTTTAGCTATCTCCTTAATGTGTCATTCAAATTTGGCGTTTTGTTCTAGGTGTCCTTATGATTATTGACGCATTACTTTTGGCTCTACAACCCTCGGTTTTATTGTATATGTTCCTTGGCGTTGCCGGGGGCATTTTTATAGGCTGTCTTCCTGGGCTAACCACCACTATGGGGGTTGCGCTTGTTCTTCCACTTACATTCGGGATGGATGCAACGCACAGTATACTTTTGCTTATCGGCGTGTATGTTGGGGCAGTTTATGGCGGCTCGATCTCTGCTGTTCTGCTTAATACCCCCGGAACACCTGCTTCTGCAGCAACCGCGATAGATGGTCATGCCATGGCTGCTCGTGGCGAGGCTGGAAGGGCATTAGGGATTTCAACCATCAGTTCTTTTCTAGGTGGTATAATTAGTTGTTTTTTCCTTATCCTGATTTCGCCTTATCTGGCAAAGTTCGCCCTTAAATTCAGTGCCCCTGAGTTTTTCATGTTGGCGGTTTTCGGCTTATGCATTATTTCTAGTATATCGGGGCGGTCGGTTTTAATTGGTTTGTTATGTGGTGCTTTTGGGGTGCTCATTGCGACCATAGGCATTGATGATATTTCAGGTGTGGCGCGATTCACCTTTGGCAATATGAATTTATTCAGCGGAGTGAACTTCATTCCGGTGATGATTGGTTTGTTTGCTATGAGCCAAGCTTTTGTCTCTGTTGAAGATATGATGAAAAAACAATCTGATGCAAAAAAAATCACTCAAGCTTTGCCCCATAAGGAAGATTGGCGGGTTATTTTTAAAAACAGCGCAATTTTTGGATCCTTAGGTACTTTTATAGGCAGTGTTCCTGGTGTTGGTGCCGATATCGCTTCGTTTATTGCGTATGGCCAGTCAAAGGGACTTTCAAAAAATGGCGATAAGTATGGTACTGGTGTGCCTGAGGCGATCTCTGCACCAGAAGCTGCTAATAATGGTGTAACGGGTGGGGCGCTTATACCCATGTTGACTCTCGGTGTACCGGGAGACGCTGTTGCTGCAATTATGATAGGTGCATTAACGGTTCAGGGGTTACAGCCAGGGCCACTATTGTTTCAAAATAATACCGCTATAGTGTACGCCATCTTTATTGGTTTTTTTGTCGCTAATATCTTCATGGTTTGTATTGGTTTAAGCAGTGTTCGCTTGTTTACACGCGTGTTAAGTGTGCCTAAAGCGGTATTAACTCCCATCATTTTCTTATTGTGTTTTGTGGGTTCGTATTCATTAGCCAATAATTTCTTCGATGTGATCGTGATGTTTGTTTTTGGTGTGTTTGGGTATTTTTTGAAAAAAATAGGCGTATCTCCTTCACCCATAATTTTAGGCTTAATTTTAGGCCCAATGGCAGAGAGCAATTTCAGAAGGGCGTTACTTATGTCACGAGGAGAATATGATACTTTTTTCTCGACAGGCATCAGCTGGTTCTTCTTTGTGCTTATTGTGGCATCCCTTTTATTTCCCGTGTTTAAGAAGCTCACTAAAAAGAAATAGACTTATGCCGTAGTCAGTATAGTTACTGGCTACGGCAGGTCACTTCATCGTTAAAGTTGGCGTTGCCGGTGCACTTTTGAGTGAAAGATAGGAAGCAATGAATAAATATATACACCTCTTAACGTAAAGCAAAAATACCCATAGCCTTTCTTTTTTCCTAGCCCTATACTGTGAAAATATACAGTATAGGGCTAGGTGTTATGCGAGTTTCTTATCTTGGTGTGACTGAATCTGCAGCGTTTATTGCTGCAAACAGTGTCTGCATTCCTCTTTATAATCAATCTGTTGCCGTTGGGCTTCCATCATCAGCTCAAGACCTTGTTGAGCGAACCTTAGCCGTGAATGAATTTTGTACTGCTCACTCAGCGTCTACTTATTTTGTCCGTGCTCAAGACGATTCGATGATTGAAGCGGGGATATATTTTGGTGACGTATTGCTGGTGGATAAATCCCTAATTGCTCGTCACGGTGATATTGTTATTGCCTGTATTTTGGGTGAGATGACGGTCAAAATATTGGAACTTAAGCCTGATGTGCTGTTGAGGCCAAAGAATAAGGCATATCCTGCAATTGCGGCTTCAGAAGGCACTGAATTAGAAATGTTTGGCGTTGTGACGAGCGTTATTAAGAAAGGTGAGCGCAGTCAGTGAGGTTTTTTCTTAAGCTTTAATATCCATCGCCTATGTTTTTTCTAATCATGACGGCAATCATAAAACAGCTTGCACGTGTTATTTCTCAGCAAAATGAGGATGAGACTTACACCCAATAGATTTTGGATTGTATGCTTGAGAGTCTAAAAAAGCCCAAATCACTGGCCTATCAAAAGCAGTAATTTGGGCTTATCCGATTTACTTGGTCGCAATAGATTATTTAGGATTCAAGCGCTTTTTCTACTTTAGAGGCGGCGTCTTTAGATATCCATTTTTGCCAAATTTCTGGGTATGTGTTTAAAAAGTAATACATTGCTGTTTCTTCGTCTGCTTGATTCTCTTCCATCCAAGCAAGTATCTTGCTCATATCATGATTGGTAAAACCACGATGTTGGAAATATTGATAAGCTAGCGGCTCTTTCTTGGCAAAAGATTCTGTGGTGACGGTGTACACAGGAGCAGCCGGATACATGGTGACTTTTGGTGTCAGACAATCAGGCTGAGTTGTGCAGTTGCGATATTCTTTCTCATCGACACCACTCCCAAAGTCGACTTTAACCATATCGTATTTACCAAGCACAGGCGTTGGTGACCAGTAGTAACCAAACCAAGGCTGTTTACGGTCGTAAGCTTTAGCAAGCGTCCCAGCAAGTCCTGCACCAGAACCTGGATCAATCATTTCAAAACCATGTTGACCTAGCTTAAGCGCGTTGAAAAGATGCTCTGAAGTGATTTGGCACGTCCAACCAGCGGGGCAGCCATAAAAAGCGTATTTAGTTTCACTCTCTGGATCTACAAATAAACTAGCGTGCTTGATAACGCCTTGTATTGTCGCCATTTCAGGGTATTTTTTAACTAAATAAGCGGGAACCCAAAAGCCTTCCTCGCCACCATCTACCAAAGATTTTCCTGCATAACGTAGGCGTTTTTCAGCAACGCCTTTATCCAGTGCTTCTTTTATTCCGTTTGTCCAAAGTTCTGGGGCAATATCCGGTTGACCTTTTTCAATCATGGAGATGCCTGTTGGAACGCTATCGCCAGGGATTAACTCTGCATCACAATTGTACCCATTATTCAAAATAAATTGATCCACATGGGCCATGAGGCTTGCGGAATTCCAGTTCATATCCGCTATGGTGAATGAACCACAACTAGCTGCACTGGCATTAGCTGAGAAAGCTGATACCAATAAAACTGGTAACATTGAAGGCAATATCTTCATGAGACTGGATTCCTTAGTGATTGTCAGAATCTCTAATTATATACATAAGGAAGAATAAGAATAAATGCGCTTAATAAAATCATATTGAAAATATTCACTTAGTCGTTAATTCGTAATTTACACATGCAGATCAACGTGCTTTCACTATGGAAGGTGTAGAGAATTATCATAAATTAAGAGAATAAGTACGATATTATTTTAGATGGGGAGGTCAGCGCTAAGGCTGACCTGTTGGTGCTTGTATTTTGTGGGTTACAACAATGTTAGAGCAGGGCATTGGCTTGTTCAAAAATAATGGGCTTTCCAGCGGCGGTAATAGACGCAATAGTCATTTTGGCAGACAAGAATTTATTACGATCTGAGTCTAAGATAGTTTGGTGAAATACAAATTTAAAGCGTGAAATCCTTTCTACAAAGGTTTCAATAAAAAAATCATCGCCGCTTTTCAGTGAGCGCTTATATTCTAGCTCTGCTTTCATTAGTACTAGATGTATTCCACTTTGCGTTATTTCTGCGAAATCCAGACCTCTAGATTTTATAAAAGAGTGACGAGCGTGTTCTAAATAGTTTTGATAAACAGAATTATTGACGATCCCTTGCATGTCACATTCGTAATCTCTAACGCTAAAAAAACTAGTATGAAACAGAGTGGTGCTGTTGGGCATAACATGTCCTTAATATTTTAACGGTCTGATGTGCGGTTTTTACCTGACTGTTTTGCATGTTGTAGATTATCACGGGCTCTTTCTAGTAAATCATTAGGGCCTTCTTGCCCTAAGATTGTTGCTATTCCAAGAGAAACGGTTACTTGAGGCATGTGGATTTTACTTTGTTTATAACGAATCTTTTGTTCCGATACCTTTTGACGAAGTAGTTCTGCAAAGCTGTGTGTGAAATCTAACGGGGCTTCATTGAGAAGAATGGCAAAGGTGCCGCCTTCAAATCTTGCCATAATGGCTTTTTCTAACTTAAATGATTTTATTAATTGAGCAATATAGCGAATCAGCCCGGTTCCAGCGCGCTTTCCAAATTGATCGTTAATTAGTCCTAGATCATCAATATCCAACAAGATAATACTCACGTCATCTTCTGCGTCAGGTAGCCATTTATAAAGATAGCGTTCCAAGCCTTTTTTGTTATGTAGTTGAGTGAGTTCGTCAATTTCTATGTGTTTCTTAATGTCTTCAAATTCAACTTTTAATTGAGCCAGCTCTTCTTGAACTTGAGACAGGGATTGATTGAATTGATTAGCTTTCTGGCTAGCCGATAGTGCACCTTGTTCAAGATAGTGGATTACTTTCTCAAGATGCTCATTTTTATCGGCACGTTTTAGTATTTTTTGACTTTTAGTCAAAACAGCCGACAGTTCGTCAAGCCCATTACTCATGTTTTTTGAAGAAGACTCAACATGAGTAACGATGGATTTCAGTTTGTTTTTCTGAGTGTATCCTTCTTGGAACTCATCAGGCAGCAAAAACTCATGAAATAACTCACGCGATAAATAGCCGGGTAGATTACCCAGTTTTCGCAAGGTGCCATCCATAATTTGATTTAGTTTTTGGTTTCTATTAGAGACGTATTCGTACCATATGCCATAGTTATATGGAGTCGGCGCTATGTCTAACTTAAGCATCATAGGGACTGCTTTTTGCATTAATTCTGTGGCTTTCGTAGGGTTTTCGTTCTGCATCAGGACCTCTATACAGAGAAAAACTTACCAAGAAATCCATTCCATAGGGTAAGAACATGAGCACGATAATGGTCAAATAATCGTGTTTCTATTTATAATTTTATTAACTATATCGTTCTAAAGAAAAATCACCAATTAGAGTCTATAATGATATCGGATAAAATTTAGAATACGTTAATTATTTCTATGCGAATTATGGTTGTCCACCTGAAAACTTACTTTTTATCCCTTCTTTCTCTAGAAGTTCTTTTAGCTTCAGCCTGCTATCGCCTTGTATTTCAATTTGGCCATCTTTTACTGCGCCTCCAGTACCGCACTGAGCTTTTAGCTTTTTACCGAGTATCTTTAGTTCATCTGATGACATTGCAAGGCCAGAAATAATAGTCACACCTTTGCCTTTACGGCCTTTGGTTTCCAGCGTGATTTTGACGTTGCCATCGCCGATCACTTCTGTGTTTTTGCATGTACAATGGTCAACGGGCTCTTCACAATGGGGGCATACACGACCTTGATCGGTTGAATACACTAGGTTTCTTTTTTTCATTTGTGTTCCGCTCTATGTATTTGATACAGGTAGCATTTTATCAGTTATAAAATAGGAGATCACATAAGAATTCAACATAAATGTCGTAATATAACCTAAACTAAATAAGTTGATGCCATAGTGTACTAAGTTATGAAAAGTGTAATAAAGAAGTCATTGATAATTAGACGGGCGACTGAAGCTGACATTGATGAGATTCTCTTGTTTGAGGCTCGCAATCAGTTATGGTTTGCTCAATTTTTGCCTCAAAAAGCGTTAGAGAAGCTGGATAGGCATTACTTCAAAAAACAGTTTTCTGTTTCGAGTCAAACATGGCATTACCTTATTTACTCAGGAAATAAGCAGTTGATTGGTCGCTTTTGCGCTCAACTTTTGGATGCTGGCGAGAAGACGATTGAAATAAGTTATCGCCTTGAGCAAAAATATACCAAACAAGGCATTGCTCAATATGTGTTGAAAAGACTGCTGCTAATATTCTCATGTTATGAGGTGAGTACAGTCTATGCCTATGTCGGAGAAGCGAATGAATCATCCATTCGTTTGCTTCTTTCTTGTGGTTTTGTTCATTCCACGACTGAGGTGCAATCGATCAAATTGTCCACCGGAATACAAGATGGATTAAGCTTCAAATGGGAAAGTAGTCCGTATCAAGTGCTTAATTAATCTTATACTGCTCCAATTTCGCTAGCACGGTTAACAATTTATGATCGAGCTGGGCATCGAATGTCATTGTGCGATGTGTATCAGGATGGAAAAATGTTAGCGAGGATGCATGTAACATAAGGCGCTGTTCGTCTGGCCAAGCTGCTCGAATAACTTTATTTACATGACGACAGCCATAACAGCTATCACCCACTAAAGGGTGAAATTGATGTTTAAAATGACGCCTAATTTGGTGCTTTCGGCCTTGCTTTGGCGTCACTTTAACCCAGCTTAAACGCATAGAATCATAGCGGCTTACTGGGAAAGGAAGCTCATAATGTTGCAAACAAGAAAACGCTGTTTGAGCCTCTTTCTCAGTCCCTTCTATTTTAAAACGAGACTTGCCTTTTTGCTCATTGAGTTTTGCTAATGGATAATCAACAACGCCATTTTCAGGACACAACCCTCTTACCAAACAGTGATAGGTTTTAGCCGTGGCTGCATTAGCAAATTGATCAGATAAATACCTCGCGGTCTGAGGCGAAAAGGCCATCACCAGAACGCCAGATGTACCACGATCTAAGCGATGAACAGGGAAAACCCATTGTCCTGTTTGGTCTCTTAATCGCTGCACGACGGCATCTTCTTCCGCTTTATCAAGCTCGGTTCGGTGAACCAATAAACCTGCCGGCTTATTGATTACGACCAAATACTCATCTTGAAATAAAATCTCTAGATTCATATGGTTTCTTCAGAAAAACGTTTTATTTTCGCCATTCCAATATCCACTAAAGATTGCATTGCTTCAGCGCTAGCCCAGGCAACATGGGGCGTGAGTAAGAAGTTTGGTAGCTTCGTCAGCTTCTGTAGAGGGTGATCTATTGGCATAGGTTCTTGTGTAGCAACATCGAAGCCAGCCGCGGCGATTTTTTTATTGGTGAGTGCATCCGTTAATGCTATTTCATCGACTAAGCCGCCACGGCCTGTATTTATTAAGACGCAGTTCGATTTCATTATCTCAAATTCGTCATAAGATATAATGTTTTTAGTTTTATCGGTTAGTGGGCAATGCAAAGTAACAACATCGGCGATTTTTAATGCTTGCTCAAAGTCGGTATAACCGGGGCGCACGAGTGGCGCATTTTTATGTTCTATAAAGATAACTTTCATAGAAAAGGCATCGGCAATTTTCGCTACTTTTTGCCCTAGGTTGCCATTACCCATGATAGCTAAAGTGGTATTGGCTAGGTCTTGAATGGGGTGGTCTAAAAAGCAAAAGAACTCTGCTTCTGCCCAGCGCCCTTTTTTAACATCTTCAAGATAGGAAGTAAGATTACGACGCAAGGCTAAAAGAAGTGAAAAAGTATGCTCTGGAACACTGATGCCAGAATAGCCATCAACATTTTGCACGCTGACATGATTTTCTTCGCAAGCCACCTTATCTACATTATTGGTCCCCGTTGCCATCACTTGCACCAGCTTTAATGTAGAGCTGGATTCAATAGCCGCTCTGTTAACCTCGACTTTATTGGTCAAAACGAAGTCTGCCGCTTCGATTCTCTCAATCACCTCATTTGGATGGGTGTTATCAAATTCTGTTATATGGGTAACACAATCAGGGTAGACAATATTGATTGATTTAGGAAAAGATCCACGGTCTAGGAATACTGCTTTCATTGTTTTTTCTCTTTATCTAACAATTGAATAAGGTAGGGTAGGACATTCTTTAGCACTACTTTTTGGCCTTCTGCCGTAGGGTGTAGTCCATCTTGTTGCATTAATGTTTTATTTAACGCGACATTCTTGAGCATAAAGGGCATGTAATTTACATCATATTGATCTGCAAGCGTTTTATAAAGCCCAAAAAACATGTCTGTATAGCGTTTTCCATAGTTTTGAGGAATACGATTACCAATCAACAGGACGGTGGAATTAGCGAGTTGAGCTTGCTCAATCATTTTACCTAGATTTAACGTGGTTTGGTCCAATGGGTAACCTCGTAATGCATCATTGGCACCAAGCTCAATAACTACCCATTTTGGGGCGTATTGTTTAAGCAATGCTGGAAAGCGTGATAGTCCACCTTGGGATGTTTCACCACTGACACTGGCGTTTTCGATGACAACATTGGGATAAGAATGTGCAAGTGGCTTTTTTAACAAACTTACCCAGCCTTCTTGTTGTCGTAAATTATGAGCAGCACTCAAACTGTCACCCATAATGAGCAGCGTAGAAGCAGCATGTGCCGCATTAATATTAAGTGTTAACATCACAACGATTGAGCTGAGCAGAAGCCGTATTTTGAATGGCATAAGAAACCTTAAGTGAGACTACTTTTCTATGGATAATATTACCGCACTTCAAACACACAACTTAACGCATACGGTAACGTCGAAAACTGGCGATTTAACCATATTGAAAGGAATCGACTTAGAAATCAAGGAGGGTGAGTCTGTTGCCATCGTTGGTTCTTCAGGTTCTGGCAAGTCTACACTGCTTGGTTTACTTGCGGGGTTAGACCGAAATACGTCAGGCGATATTACGCTTTATAACCATTCCTTGACGTCGTTAAGTGAAGAAAAACGTGCGTTACTACGTGGTGAGTACGTTGGGTTTATTTTTCAGTCTTTTCATCTTTTACCAAGCTTAGAAGCCATTGAAAATGTAATGTTGCCTGCAGAGTTAAAAGGCGACAAACAGGCTCGTCAAAAAGCAGAGCGACTACTAGAGCAGGTTGGCTTATCTCATCGTTTAACGCATTACCCTCGGCAACTGTCTGGTGGTGAGCAACAAAGAGTGGCCATTGCGCGCGCTTTTGCCTCTGAACCTAAAATACTGTTTGCTGATGAACCCACGGGGAATCTTGATGAAGAAAACGGAAAAACGATTATCAATTTATTGTTTGACCTAAATCGGTCTCAAGGCACCACGCTTATCATGGTAACCCATGATAATAAACTCGCCAGTATGTGTGATCGCCAACTTATTATGTCAGCGGGACAGCTCA
Organism: Marinomonas sp. TI.3.20; assembly: GCF_038155025.1. Classification (NCBI taxonomy): domain Bacteria; kingdom Pseudomonadati; phylum Pseudomonadota; class Gammaproteobacteria; order Oceanospirillales; family Oceanospirillaceae; genus Marinomonas; species Marinomonas sp. TI.3.20. The sequence goes on from NZ_JBAKAS010000006.1 coordinate 143,952, forward strand.
AGGAAGGTTCTCTATGAATTTTGCCCTGCGCTTTATTTTCAGAGAAATGAGAAGCAGCGAGGTCATTACGTTAATCGTAGCGCTCATTATTTCTGTTGGTACCGTGACGTCAATTAGTTTGTTTGTAGATAGACTGCAATTGTCTTTCGAACAAGAGTCCGCCAATTTATTAGCCGCTGATCGCTTAGTCCGTTCAGATGAACCGATACTGACAGAGTGGCGACAACAAGCTACTGATTTAGGCTTGGAGCAAGCTTCTCGTGCTTCGTTTGCGACCATGATTTTTGCTAACAACAAATTACAGCTTTCTCAAATTAGCGCCGTGAGCAATACCTATCCTTTGAAGGGCACCTTTCTGGTAGACACTCAAATATTTGCCAAAGGGTTTGCTTCTAGTCAGTCACCTCAGCAAGGTCAAATATGGCTATCATCTCGATTAGCCAGTTTGTTAAACGTTAACATTGGCCAAGAAGTTGAGGTAGGTGATAAAAAACTTACTGTATCGAAATATCTTGTCCTTGACCCTGGTTCTAGTACTTCTGCGTTTGCGATATCGCCTCGTGCAGTTATGAATGTGGCTGATGTGGCGGCAACGAATGTGATCATTCCTGGTAGCCGAGTTCGCTATTCTTTGATGCTAGCCGGCAACAGGGACAAACTTAATCAGTATGAAACTTGGATTCAACCGCAACTAAAAGACGGCCAACGTTGGCAAACACCGAAACAAAAAGGTCAACGCATCGGCCAGACAATTGATAAAGCAGAGTCATTTCTACTATTAGCCGGAACCTTGGCGGTTGTGTTATCGGGTGTCGCCATGGCGTTGGCTTCATCACGATTTGTGAAGCGTCACCTAATGCAGGTAGCCGTGTTAAAAACCCTCGGGGCAACACCGCGAGCACTGGCTAAATTGTTTTTGTTACAACTGCTGTTTCTTTTTGTGATTGGGGCTTTGGGGGGAATAGTCGGTGGTTGGTTAATACAGGAAGGCATTTCCTCACTGCTTTCCAGTTTGATGACTACCACTTTGCCAGAGCCGTCAGTGAGTAAACTTTGGCTGGGAATTGCCACCGGTTTTATTTCTTTAATTGCTTTTTGTTTACCACTTATTATTAGACTTATTCAGATATCGCCGCTTTCTGTTTTACAACCTGCGGCTCGTGTGGAAAAAAATGCATTAGCAATTTACGTTGTTGGTTTTATTGGGTTATACGGGCTAATGTGCCTTTATACCCAAGGTTTTATGTTGCCTAGCATTATGACACTGGCAATCGGCGGTGTTGGATTGGTCGTCTCCATTCTTGGTTGGGTCATGTTCAAGCTAGGGCGATTAGCCACTTCTGGCGCCACTAGTGGTTGGCAAATTGGTTTGGCGTCTCTTTACCGCCGATTAACGCCCAATTTATTTCAGTTATTGGTGTTTACGCTGATCATTATGTTAGGACTTATCTTGGTGGGCATAAAAACCAGTCTGGTATCTGATTGGCAAGCTCAACTCCCTAAAGATGCACCTAACCACTATTTGTTTAATGTTCAAGCCAATCAAGTGGAAGGTATTAATGACATCTCCCAACAATTAGGTCTTACGTCTTCTAGTTGGTTTCCTATGGTGAGAGGCCGCATTACTAAGGTGAATAATGACCGTATCGAAAAGCTTTATCCTGAAGGAAAATCTGAGCCAGAACTTTTTGAACGAGAAATGAACCTCACTTGGGCTGACCAAGTAGGAGAGGGAAATAAAGTCGTCGCGGGAGATTTTCATGCAAACGGCATTTCTTTAGAGCAAGAAAGGGCAAAAGAAGCCGGCATCACAATAGGAGATAAACTGACGCTTAATATTGGCGGTATTAGTTATACCTTGCCAGTAACCTCGATCCGAACGGTTGATTGGGGGAGTATGCGTCCTAACTTCTATGTCATTGTACCCAAGCAAATACTGTCGCATTACCCAGCAAACTTTGTCAGTAGTTTTTTTATCAAAGCGGGTCAAGAGCAGGCGTTTTATAAAGCCATGTCTGGTTATCCGACGGTATCTATTTTGAACGTTGGTGATTTAGTCAAACAAATTCAAACTATCATTGGGCAGCTTTCCCAAGCCATTCAATTGGTTTTACTTTGCATTCTAGCGGCTGGGGCTTTGGTTCTGATTGCTAGTATTGGTTCTACGCTTGAAGAGCGTCGCGAAGAAGGCGCCTTACTGAGAGTGCTTGGTGCAAGAGCATCATTGGTTAGACAAGCCTTAATAGTAGAATTTGGCTTTCTAGGGTTGTTCTCAGGCATCATCGCTGCGATAGGTGCTGAAGCTTCTTTATATGGTGTGCAAACGTTTGTATTTAAGACGGAAGCGAGCTGGCACCCTTTGCTTTGGGCGCTAGGGCCTATTATTGGGGTGCTGCTGATAACAAGCATAGGTGTATTCGCCAGTCGAACTGTGTTAAAAGTGCCGCCAATGCTTCTATTGCGGGATTTTTAACGGCAATTTAACCAGACAGCTCACACAGATAACTTATACAAAATAACTTACACAAGACAATTTGGTTTATTAATGTTTGTAGAAAAAAATGGCTATATCATTAGTCGTCATACCAAAGAGGTGAATGGGCAGCTTGAAATGAGCCTGTTTGTCAAAACACCGGAAGGCACTGTTCAGGTGTTGCCTGACCGACAGTTCAGTACTTTTTTTAGTGATGCGCCGCAACATTATTTTCCGAATAATTTATCGGGCGTGCGCATTACTGAGCCAAGTTTTCGGGCCTTTAATGACCAGTATGTCACCGCTATTCAGAGCAAAAGCTTGGTGCTCCACCAGCAAATGGTTGCCTTAGCCAAAAAAGGGGGTTATGGCGTCTATGAAGAAGATATAAAAGCCCATAATCGTTACTTGATGGAACGTAATGTTCGAGGAAGCATTCGTTTTATTGGTATTCCAGACAGCAGTGGTCAACGCTATACCCAGGCTAAAGTCATTCCCGGCGAATGGCAGCCAGATTGGAAAGTTTGGTCATTAGACATTGAAACGTCGGTTACCAATAATTGCTTGTTGTCTATTGGCATAACATCTAAGAATAAGGCGACTTCTAGTAATCAAAGAATTGCCTTTGTTGTAACGGATCAATTGGTGAATTCCGATATTATTAGAGCCTATCCTAATGAAAAAGAATTGCTTCTCGACTTCATTCGTTTCGTAAAAAAATATTCTCCAGATATATTTATTGGTTGGAACTTAATTGGCTTCGATCTTAACTTCATTAACCAGCGTTGTGAGTGTTTAGGCATTAAGCCGTCTTTTGGTGTGAATGGCGAAACATGGCGCATTCATTCTTCTGATAATCAAGGCAAGTATTTTGCCACTATTCCTGGGCGTGTTGCGCTGGATGGTATCACTCTGCTGAAAGTGGGTGGTTATCATTTTGAGTCTTATAGCTTAAACAATGTGAGTAAAGAGATTCTGCAGGACCAAAAGCTGCTTCATGGTGATGGTCGTTGGCAGGAAATAGAGCGATTGCATCAAGAAGACCTGCAAGGTTTTGTCGATTACAATTTACAAGATTGTGATCTGGTTATGAAAATTTTTGAAAAGTTAAAGCTTATTGAATTGCAACAAACTCGGGTAGATTTAACCGGCATTCCTTTTGAACAAACCGGTGGTTCTGTTGCCGCGTTTGAGAACTTATATTTACCACGGTTGCATAAGGCCGGCTGGGTTGCGCCTGCTTGGCGAGACGATGTCTTTGTGTCGAGTCCCGGTGGTTTTGTGATGTCATCGATACCCGGTTTGTACAAAAACGTACTCGTGTTCGATTTTAAAAGCCTATACCCAAGCATCATAAGAACCTTTTACATAGACCCATTGGCTCGAATTACCGCAGGGCAAAACAAGAATTCAACGTTGTTAACTCAAGAAGAAGATTTAGTACCTGGCTATTTAGGTGCAAGCTTTAACCGTAAAGAAGCCATTTTGCCGGAGCTGGTTACTGAGCTTGCTCAAGCAAGAGAAAAAGCGAAGCGGGAGGGCAACGATATACTGAGTTATGCCATTAAGATTATTATGAATTCGTTCTACGGCGTACTTGGGTCGAATGTTTGTCGTTTTTATCACGCAGAGTTAGCGAGTTCGATCACAATGCGTGGACATGAGTTACTTGGGCGCACTCAACAATGGATGGAAGAGCGGGGCGCTAAAGTTATTTATGGTGACACAGACTCTCTTTTTGTCACATTACATGATCAAAAGACGGATCCCAAAATATTAGGTCAGCGCTTGTGTGAGGATATGAACGCGTTTCTAACTGAGTGGTGTCAAGAATACGCGCACTTGGACTCTTATTTGGAACTTGAATTTGAACGTGTTTATGACCGCTTCTTTATGCCGACGATACGTGGTCAAGAAGAGGGCAGTAAAAAGCGTTATGCCGGGCTTTCTAATGGTGAACTTGTTTTTAAAGGTCTAGAGGCCGCCAGAACGGATTGGACGAAATTAGCTCGTGAATTTCAGCGAGAACTGTTCAAGAAAATATTCAACGATGAAAACCCCATCGATTATATAAAAGACATTGTTGAGAAACTCAAAGCCGGAGAGTTCGATGAACAGCTGGTGTATAGCAAGCAACTAAGCCGGCCGTTAGCGTCCTATAAAAAGAATATCCCGCCCCATGTTAGAGCCGCGGCTATGATCGACGCAAAAAGAGCGGAGCTAGGTCAGCCATTAGAATATGACAAAGGTCGTAAGAGGGTGAGCTATATTTATCAGCACCGGGGTGTCGTGCCGTTTGAAAGTTCAGCAGATTTAGTGGATTTGGATTATGAACATTACATTAGTAAGCAGATAGAGCCGATTGCGGACAGCATATTGACGTATTACAAGTCCAGTATGGAAGCCATTCTGAGTAAGCAAATATCGCTTATCTAGTGACTATTCATCCAGTAAGGGTCATACCACTTCGCGGCAGTTTTTAAAGGCTTGTCGCGAAGTGAGGCTACTATTGTTATTAAATAGAAAAAAGGCGTTTGGTGTTGTTCGTCGTCTGTATTATCAATTCATTGATAGGAATGTCTTTAAGTTTTGCCACTTCTTCTGCTACCCAAGGAAGGTATTTTGGGTGATTCTTTTTAGGTCTTGGTCGAATCGTTCTTGGTAGAAGATAAGGCGCATCAGTTTCAAGCAGTAATCGATCAAGCGGAATATGAGGCACGGCTTGTTGCAATGATAATCCCCGTCGCTCATCGCATACCCAGCCCGTTACGCCAATATAAAGTCCCAGCTTTAAATAATTTTCTAGCTGCTCGATACTGCCAGTAAAACAATGAATCACACCTTGAATGTGCTCTTTACCTGCTGCTCGTAGCATACTGAGCATGTCTTCATGGGCATCCCGTTCATGAAGGTAAAGAGGCAAATTGTGGTCCAGTGAAATCTGTATTTGTTCTTCAAAGGCATAACGTTGTTCAGTGGGTGTTGAGTAGTTACGATTAAAGTCTAATCCTGTTTCACCAATGGCAATAGGGCGATTTACCTTAATCAATTCATTGAGCGTACTGACACTTTGTGAATTCCAAGTATTGGCATGATGAGGATGGCAACCAGAAGTAAACCACAATGAAGGCTGATCTAAACAAAGAGTCTGTAAGAACTGGCTTTCTTTCAAATCAGAGGAAATGCAGACCATGCCTTCAACGCCAGCGAGTTTACTTTGCGAAATGGTTTCTTCTAAATTGTTAAGAAAAAAGTCATGTTGAATGTTTACGCCGATATCTATCATTATATTTGGTAAATCTCTTTTGCGGCTTTTAAGCTTTCAATATAAAGCTTGCGTAGCGAATTACTCGATAAATTAATGTCTGCTAACGCTTCTAGATCTATTTCATCCCAGCGTCCCGCTTCATAATCCTTAGCCAGTAAGAGAATCTCTCCTAGATCCCCTTGATGTTTAGTTAGTGCTAAGACGAGGCTTTCGTCTAATGGCAAATCTTTGAGAATGTCTTCAATGGATGACCCAAAAAAGTTGGGTAAGTATGAAAAAAGACCAACTAAAAAAGCACCTTCAACATTGGAGTAGGCATTTTTTGCAATGCTGTCACAAAAGCACGCTCTGTTGACGGCCATTGAGAATAAACAATTGGGTTGCCCATCAACGCTGCTAAGCATCGCTAACGTCACCCATTTAATAAGGTCTTTGATACCAATAATTTCAATGGCTCTTTGTACATTATGCACATTGAATTGACGATGATACATAACGCTCTTTGTTAGCTTTAATACACGATAGGCGAGAGTGGCATCTCGTTCGATACAAGCGGATATATCGCGTATGGATGATCGTCCATTTTGGAGGTGTGACAGTAAATCGATTAAAATAAGTCGATAGCCTGGAATGTTACTCCCTTTAACAGGAATACTCTCCGCCAAGAAGTCGCCGCTAAACCAGCGAACATGAGTGTTATCGTCTAGTTTTTGAAACGCCTCGCGGCTTTGAATGTGACTAACCCAAATTTCTTTATGGATTAACCCTTGATGCCTATCCACATTCAATACGCTATTCAATTCGTATTTTTCGAGGCTTAGTTCTATGTACGTGAAAAGATCAAAGAAAGGCGTCCCGAAAAATCTTAATGAAAAGTTTGTTAACCCGAGCTCATAACCATCTAATTGTAAGCCAGACAATATTTCGTTGTCTCTGTCTGGTACTAAAGTTGTTGTGTCGAAAAAAAGCACAAAGCGTAAAGAAGAAGTCGGCGCTGGTAAATTCGCTACATCATGAATAGCAACTTGAATAAATATAGGCTGATGTTTGATCGCATCGACAACGCTTAGGTCTGTGAATAGTAAACTTAAAAAAGAATGCTTTTCTTCCTCTTCCATACTGTTGATATGAAACAAGTTATTCGCTTTTATCGAGGTCTTGTTATCTACCACGGCCTGGCGACTAAAAAGAAAATCTTTACTGATCATTAAATTGTCTCTGTAAGCGCAGTTAATAATAAAAAAATACTGTAACGTAAAGCTGAATACAATATCATGGTTACAATCAAATAGAATCCATATAAGCAAACCATCTGGAGTAGTATATGGCCGGAATGTTAGATGCCGTAGATCAGAGAACAAAACTAGTAGGTGAAAACCGATTAGAGCTGCTTATGTTTCGTTTAAGCGGAATGCAGACCTTTGCTATCAATGTTTTTAAAGTTCAAGAAGTCGTTAAACTTCCTCGACTGAATTTAATGCCTCATCGTCATCCATCTGTTGCCGGTGTGACTCATTTTCGAGGCCGTACTATCCCAGTTATTGATCTATCAGAGTCCATTGGCATGAGGCCAATGGATCGCACTCAGCCATGTAACTTAATTGTTACAGAATACAATAATACCGTGCAAGGTTTTATGGTTGGAGAAGTGGATAGAATCATAAATATGAATTGGACTGAAGTGCTTCCGCCACCTGATGGTGCAGGAAGACAGCATTATTTAACCGCGATTACTCGTGTTAATGAGCGCTTGGTTGAAATTATTGATGTAGAAAAAGTGTTGGCAGTAATCTCTCCATATGACACTTCTATTAGCGCTGATGTGATTGATAAAAGTTTAATGAATTTAGCAAACGACTTAGAGGTACTGGTTGTTGATGATTCATCTGTGGGCTTGTCTCAATGTCAGTCAACTCTCGATCATCTTGGTATTAAGGTCCACGTTGCGACTGATGGCAAAAAAGGCTTAGAAAAATTAAAAGCTTGGGCGGACAGCGGAGAAAACGTCCCAGACAAGTTGTTAATGATGATTACTGATGCCGAAATGCCGGAGATGGATGGCTATCGATTGACTCGTGAAGTGCGTGAGGATCCACGGCTTAAAGACTTGTATATTGTGCTTCATACTTCGTTAAGCGGAAGTTTCAATAAAGCCATGGTACAAAAAGTGGGCTGCGATGATTTCTTGTCAAAATTTCAGCCAGACAAATTAGCGACAGTGATTCAGGATCGCATTCGTAGTGTCATGGAGAAATAGCTTTTCTGCTGGTGGTCTAAAAACAGGCTGAGTGCCTGTTTTTTTGTTTCTAGATTCGATATTAGGGTTGGGTGATCATTAAGTGGAAATACAATTTCTTGTTTTGTTGTTTATTATTGGTGGCGTGGCAGGTTCTTTATACGCAACCACAAAGATACCAGCGCCTCTGTTTGTGATTCCGGTGACTCTTTTGTTTTTTCCAGCCGTTGGTTTTACACAAACAGGCGCCCTGTTGCCGATCATTGCCACTGCCATTACGTCTTTTATCCCGCTATTGTTAATGCAATGGGTCAGGGACATGAAGGCTCAAAAAGTAGACTATCAGGCTTTGATTGCTCTATCGCCAGGGGCATCAATGGGTGGCGTGATAGGTGCTCAAATTGTTTCTTTTATGACGCCTTTGTTGTTTAAATTCTCACTGAGCTTTGTTGTACTTACCTTGATGATATCGGTATTTTTGAATAGTAAGCAACTAGATAAGAGTGCAATAAAAAAGCCGTTAATGAATCTTAATAATCATTATTTGCGTATTCCTATTGGATTGTTTATTGGCATTGTTAGCGTTGTGGCTGGTGGAACGGGGAAAAGCTTAGGTTCTGCCATGTTGACTGGCACACCGGTAAATGAAAGGCACAGAGATTCGACGGCGGTAGGGCTGGCATTGTTTGTTTCTATTGCCGCTATGGTTGGCTTTTCATTTCCTGCTAAGCCATTTGATTACAGTTATCATGACGGGTTTATTGGCGCCATTCAGTTGTTGTCATGCCTTATCTTGGCAGTGAGTCAGTTGTTTTTTTATCTCTTATGTAGAAATAAAGGGAATAGCCTCGATAAAATGGTCTTAACCATAGGTCTGCTACTTTTTCTTGTGATTGCTGTGTCAAGAGTTTGGTTTATGCCGCTTTAACTTTATCGGAAGTTGTTACTAGGTAGCTTTGATTCAGGCTAGATAAATAATCAATGACGATTTATGTCACTGAAAATGATACACAAATACGATTTCTCTTACTATTTTTAGCGATATAATAATCGTTCAAAAGGATTAAAAGGTTTGTTATGAACAAGTCACCAAAATACGGTGTATTAATGATAAATTTGGGTACCCCTGATGCTCCCAAAACACCAGAAGTGCGGAGATTTCTTCGTGAGTTTTTATCCGATAAGCGAGTAGTCGATCTTAATCCTCTTATCTGGAAGCCTATTCTCAATCTCATTATATTGACGATCCGACCGCCCAAAGTGGCCAAAGTATATCAGCAGGTATGGATGGACGAAGGTTCACCCTTGTTGGTTTTGGGTAATCGATTAAAAGATCGGATTAAGTCTTCATTAGCATCGCAAAGTGGGGGCGCTGTTCCTGTTGAAATGGCGATGACATATGGTAACCCGAGCATGGAAGTTGCGGCCAATAAACTGCGTGCGGCTGGAGTGGATAAAATAGTGGTTATTCCTATGTACCCTCAATTTTCAGCGACAACCACTGCCGCGGGATACGACAGGTTAATGGCCTCTTTGAAACAATGTCCGCATTGGCCTGCGTTGCAGTTGATACAAGATTATGCAGATCATCCTTTGTACATTAAAGCACTTGCTAACTCGGTACGTTCTCAATGGAAGAAACAAGGTGAGAGACGTCATTTAGTACTTTCTTATCATGGTATTCCCAAACGTTATGTTACAAATGGGGACCCTTATTCTAAGCGTTGCGAAGCGACCAGTGAATTAGTAGCAGAAGAACTTGGTTTAGGCGATAGTGAATGGACGCATGTTTATCAATCTAGGTTTGGCCGTGAAGAATGGCTAAAGCCTTACGCTGATGCCACGTTAAAAGCGATGCCAGAAATGGGTATTAATAAAATCAATGTTATTAGTCCTGCCTTCTCGATTGATTGTATTGAAACGCTTGAAGAGGTCACTCTAGAGCTCGGTGATGAATTTAAGCACAATGGCGGCCTAGCTTTTGATTATATTCCAGCTCTAAATGACAGTGATGATCAGGTCGCCTTGTATTTAAGCCTAATTGAACAAAATACAAAACAATGGGAACAATAAAGTAATGACTAAAAGACACACCAAATTCCCCATTATCGCGTTTGATGCTGACGATACTTTGTGGCGTAATGAGGACATTTTTATGTCCGCTCAAAGTGAATTTATTGATTTACTGTCGCCATACCATGATGAAGAATTCATACGTTCTCACCTTGGCAGTGTGCAGATCAGAAACTTAACGCATTTCGGTTATGGTATTAAAGGATTTACGTTATCCATGATCGAAACTGCAATAGAGCTGACAGAAGGCCGAGTGACAGGCACTGAAGTACATAGCATAATTGAGTTGGCTAGGAGAATGCTTGATGCACCAATAGCCTTGATTCCTGGTGTTAAAGAGGTTCTGAAAAAGCTTCAACGTGATCATAAATTAATGATCATTACGAAAGGTGATTTATTAGACCAAGAAAGTAAAGTGGCTCGTTCTGGTTTAGCCGATTTTTTTGATGTTATCGAAGTGGTGAGTGATAAAACAACGGCCACTTATCAAAAAATACTTGAGCGGCAAAATATAGCAATTACTGACTTTTTGATGATTGGAAACTCTCTTAAATCTGATGTATTGCCTTTGCTTGATATCGGAGCAACGGCCATCCATGTTCCATACCATACGACATGGGCGCATGAAGAGGTCACCGATGCCGAACTGTTAGAGTATTCAAAGTTGGTTACGCTGGAGCGTATTTCGCTATTACCTGATTGGTTGTCAAACAATAAGTAAGGGGTCTACCTATGCGTTTATTACCATTGTTATTATCTATTTTGTTACTGACTGCGCCGTTTGCTCAAGCGCAAGATAAAGCGTCAGACAGTCAGTTTGATAATGCTAAAGTGAAAGCAACAGAAATTTGGGATAAAACCAAAGATAAAACACTAGAAATTGCTCATAAAACCTCTGAGAAAGCATCTGAATACGGCGGTATTGCTGCTGATAAGACGAAAGAAACAAGCGTCACTGTTTGGGGAAAAATGAAAGAGTTAGGGTCTGCTGCCGCTGATGAGACTAAAAAAGGTGTGAAAAAAATACGTGAAGCCGCAGGTCAATAGACTAAAGAGACTGATGATAGTGACCAAGTTAAATGGGCAAGAATTCCTATGAGTCTCAAAGATGATAAAGCCAGCATTCCTTCAAGTTATTGGGAGCAGGAGTTTATATCACAAGATGATTCACAATTGGTTACGCCGAGTGTGCGATATCGCTGCCCAAAATGTGAAAGCCTACTTATTCAGAAAGAAGGTAAGAACGGCTTATTTTGGGGGTGCGAAGCTTACCCAGTCTGTGACTACACGGCCAATGATGAAAATGGCAAGCCTGTACGAGCTAAGCGTTTTTTATGCCCTGCTTGCCAATCACCGCTAAGACGGAAAACCTTCAAGGAAAATGCATTTTGGGGTTGCAGTCGTTATCCTGAATGCAAGATTACTGTTGAAGATGACAATGGCGTACCTTCTGGCAGTAAAAAATACCCTTGTCGTGAATGTGGGCATTATTTAGTTCGTAAAAAAAGTAAAAATGGTTACTTTTGGGGTTGTATCGAATACCCAAAATGCAATAACACACTAAACGATGAAAAAGGATTGCCCGTTCTAAGGCGTAAACGTTGATTTAAGAAGGGCGATTATTCTCAATGTCTATCAATGCCTCTTTTAAATCACTATGTTCGAAGTGAAATCCTTGGTGAATTAATCGCTTAGGGATGATTTTTGCCCCATTAGTAAGCAATGAAGCCATTTCGCCAAAGATTGCACGCAACACAAAGACAGGGATTGTAAAAAAAGCAGGCCGTTTAAGTGATCTCGCATAGTGCTGAGCAAATACTTTTTGTTTAACACAATGAGGCGAAGTAAGGTTATAAACGCCTTCATAGCGCTCATCGGATAGCGACTCTGTTATGGCTTTTAAAACATCCGCTAAATGAACCCAAGACAACCATTGTTCGCCGCTGCCTATTTTTCCACCTAATCCCAGTTTATAAGATGGTCTCATTTTATTTAAAGCCCCTCCATTTGCACCCAGTACGATACCTAAGCGGAATATGACGGTTCTACAGCCTATGTCAGCAAATTCAGTGGCTGCGGATTCCCATGCGGCACATAATTCATGAGAAAAATCATTCTCAGAATCGCTATATTCATCAAAAACAGCATTGGTATGACTGCCATAATAACCAATAGCCGACATGGAAATCATCGATTTAGGTGGTCTTTTCAATATGTGCTTAATTTTTTGCGTTAATGTTGTGCGGCTTGCTATAAGAGCCTCTTTTCGCTTCTCGGACCATGGTTTATCAGCAATGCCTTCACCGGCTAAATTGATAAACACATCAATGTCTTCATCAAGTTTAGTGAGAGAATCTAGAGTATATTGAGCGACAGTTTGGTCTAACCGATTGTCTACTTGTCTCACTACCGCCGTAATACGATGGCCTTTGCTTTGCAAAAGTGGGACAAGGGAGGTTCCAATAAAACCTGTCGCTCCAGAAATTAGAATATTCATCTCAGCCTCATTGATTTTAAGAGTTACTCTTACTAATACGATAAGAATATGAATTGGGATCAATAACTTCTGATTTCTAAATGAAAAATTGCATTTTCGACACAATATTTAAAAGCTGGGTAAGCTTTTTGTTTTAACGGCTTCTTTTTCTAAGGTAGGATGGCTAAAATGGAGAGCTGAAACATTAGGTATCAAAATGCTACACAATGAATACGATCACATCATACTTCTTGCGCATGGCAGTCCAGATCCATTATGGAAACAGCCTTTTGAAGCCTTGTATGAAAAAACGATAGAAGAATACGGTAAAGAACATTCTAGTTTGGCCTATATGGAACTGACTACTCCAACTTTGGAAGAGGTTGTTGGGCAATTAGATAAGAGCATTAGAAAAGTGGCCGTTTTGCCCTTATTTTTTGCGGTTGGCCGACACTTGAGACAAGATGTACCCGCTCAAATTAAAGCGTTACAACACGAGCATTTACAAATTGATCTTTTAGCGCCAATAGGTGAAGACACACTCGTTAAACAAGCAATGCATCATGCTATTGCTCGCCATTTGGGAAAAGAAGAATAATGTCATTTTTTAATGCTGATCTTTGGAGCACGATGAATGCTGTTTAAACACTTACCTGATGAGATATTTCAGGCGCTTTCAGGTTCTAATAGAGCATTGATCGAAGCCGTTTTATACGATCTTGCCGATGTTTTTTACGATCACGCAGAAGATCCAATTAAAGATAAATCGACCATCATAGAATCGATTGAAGATACTCTGCATAAGCTTGAAACCTTAGCTTGGCATGATGATCAAAAAGAAGCATTCGATTCTCCAAAAACGATTCATGATTACGCATTAAGAATTTATCATCGGCTGGTTAACACGGGTTGGTTAGTTGAAGAACAAGAGCTTTATCGGATTAGTGTCTTAATGACGCCGCAAATATCCATGCTATTACGCTCTCTTGTTGAAATTAGCCGACACGGTAAGCGTAATTACGGCGCTACCGTTCTGAGTATTTTGAGTAACTTAGAGTCGGTTGCAAAGCACCCAAAAGAGCGGGGGGTTACTTTAAGCCAATCAGCGGAAGCTTCTCGTGATTTCTCTGCGCATTTAAATCAGATTCTACTGGGTATTCGAAGCCTGCAACGTGAGCTGTTTGCGAGTCGTGACCCTAAAGCGATTGTCGCGGGTTTTTTTGACTTGTTTGTAGAAGGTATTTTGATAGCCGACTATAAGACCATTAAAACCAGTAACAATCCATTTCGATTTCGTCGTCAAATATTAGAGCACGCTCAAGAGTTTCTCGCTAACCCAGAACTGCTTCAAGATGTTTCTCAATGCTATGCTGATCAGCAACTTATTAGCATAGCGAAGGCTAAAATTCTTGTAGAGAAAGATTGTCGCGATATTATTCTTACGTTTAGCAACATTGAACAGCGTCTCGATAGAATCGATGAATACCGTTATAGACTTGAAAAGCGTGCTGCAGATACCGCTAGATACATGGACAGCTCTCGTCCAGGTATGGCAAATAAAATTGCGGGGGTGATATCCGATGTGGCGAAGTATGAGCACTTACCGATACTGAAAAATGTCGTCAGTGCCAAGTTTGTTGGTATGGAGTCGGCCGCGCAACCTATGCGACGACGCGATCCGCCACCACCAAGAGTCATGACTCCTGCTGAAGTCTCTGCTAGTGCTATTCAATTGCGGGATAAACAACGCCGTTTTCATGAGACGCGACAAGTTACGGTTGCCAAGCTGCAATCTTATTTAGAGCGACAAATGGAAGACCAAACCAATAAACATATTTTAGACTTTTCAATCCAGTCTGTTGAGGATTTTGTTTGTTTTGATCATTTAAGGTATGTCGGCTCTTTAGGGGTTACTGCTAAGAAAATCGAGAAAGCGTTTGAAATACGTTTTACTGAGCAGTTTTTAGATGTGCATAATTTTGTTGAATGTAGAGAATTTAATGTGGTCCGTAGGAGCGAAGCGTAATGCTTAGAGAATTAAAAAAAGTCGTCGAAGAGTCAGGGAAAGACGCTCAAGAGTTTCAGCAAACGGCTAACTTCGTTCTTGCTAACCAATTTGCCAGTGCCTTCAAGCATGGTCAGCGCAAACACTATTTATTATTAGAATCGTATCAAGATTATTTTGCCAAAATTTTTGATGCACTTGGTATGAAACTTTATATAAATGAAAATGAACGTTTGGCTGGTGTTCTTCCTGTTCAGCGAGAAGCGTTTGTACGTTTAAAAACAGACGAAACCTTATTTCTTCTTGTACTTCGTCAAATATACGAAGAAAAAATTGAAAATTTTGAAGTAGATAACGGCTTTGTTGCCACCAATACACACACGATTCTAGATCGCTATGTGCAGCTTGTGAAACGTGAAATTCCTAATGAAACACGTTTTAAAGACATTCTGGCATTGCTGAGTCGTCATGGCGTTATTATTCGCGGTAAGTCTTAC
Source organism: Marinomonas sp. TI.3.20 (assembly GCF_038155025.1). NCBI lineage: Bacteria > Pseudomonadati > Pseudomonadota > Gammaproteobacteria > Oceanospirillales > Oceanospirillaceae > Marinomonas > Marinomonas sp. TI.3.20. Next base: position 158,980 of record NZ_JBAKAS010000006.1, read on the forward strand.
GAAGAAGACAGTAAGAATTTCATTATTAATATAACGCCTGTTGTTCGGCTCATTGTGACTGAGGCTTATTTAAGACAGTTAGAATCTTTTAATGGTGCGGATCCAGACGAAGACGACATTGATGAAGAAGAACAAAACCCACAAGTAGAAAACCAGGAATAAAAGGCCAAAACATGAAAAAGCTCAATAGAATTGTATTGGTTAACTGGTACCTGCTGGGTGCAGAAGAGATCAATATCCGTGGAAATACAGCGATTATTGGACCAACAGGGTCGGGTAAATCGTCTATTTTGGATGCCATTCAAACCGTATTGACGGGTGCTAGTAAACGTCACTTGAACTACAACGCTAGTGCTAACGATGGTAAAGCGAGTGGTCGTAGTATTAGATCCTATATTCTTGGGATGATAGATGCAGGACAAGCTACCAGTGGTAAATCATTTGGCACTCAGCCAAGACAAGACGCCACCAGTTATTTAGGATTGGTATTCGAAGACAGCATTACGGGAAAAGAGTCCTCCGTAGGTTTGAGTTTAAGTGCATCGCTGGCATCACCAGAAGAAGATATTTTAGGTCGCTTTGTGCTACCTAACTATGGCATACGACGTGAAGATTTTATCGATGCGATGGAAAGGAAAAGTTATAAAGCGAAACCATGGATTGAAGTTCGCGAAACCATGAAAAAAATCTGCTTTGATCCGTATATCAAATCAGGCAGTGCGTCTGCGACACAATACATCAATCGTTATCTAGAAGAATTAAGCCCTAGTTCGGATCATTTAATCACGCTAGACAGCTTTTTAAAGAATTTTAAAAATGCGCTTAAATTTGTTCCGATAGCATCGCCAACACGTTTTGTTCAAGATTTCGTATTGGCTGAAGCGCCTTTGCAGGTGGGAGCCTATCAAAAGTCGTTGCATGAATATCGCCAGCTTGAAAGTAAAACACTCGAAGTTGCTAAACGCATAGATGATCTAAAACTCATCCAACAAGACTGTGAGAAGAAGCTGCAACAAGAGCAATCTGCTGTGAATTATCACTGGATAGCAACGGAAGCACGATTTGACGAGTTGGGTACTAAGCAGGATGACATTCAAGATCAGTATGAGTTACAAAAAGAACGTGAAGAAGAAATAGAAGAGCAGCTTACGACACAAAGTAGCCTTCTTAAACAGTTGCAAGGTCAGCTTATTCGATTGGAACAGCAGTACGAGCATTCCGATGTTGGCTTGAAACTGCAGCAATTAGAGCAAAATAAAAAGTTCTTAGCTCTGCAAAGCCAACAAGACCAAAAGGCCATTGATCAAGCTCGTCAAATTGCATTGCTGTTATCATCTCTGAAGAGCTTTGAAAGTTTCCTCTCAGAAGAAACCAATAAAATAGTGGCCAATGTTGACCAATTTACAGGCCTTATTAGTGCGGATGGTAAAATTGAAGGCAGTCTTAAACCACTTACTCAATTATTGAGCTCGCTCAATGAGACATTAGACAGCGAAAAATCATTAGTATTTAAGCAACGCTCAGAACTGAATCGTACTATTTTGAACTTAAAGGACGAGTGTAAACAGTTAGAGTCAGACGTCTCTTCCTTAAAGGGCGGAGTCAGTCCTTTGTCGCAAAATACCAGACGCCTTATTGCTTTGTTGGCGGACGCTAATATTACCGCTACGCCATTAAGCCACTTGGCAGAAGTCACTGATCGAAAATGGCAAGATGCGATTGAAGGTTATTTAGGCGCGCAACGTGAAGCATTAATTGTTGAACCTGAAGAGGCGGAAGAAGCAATACGTATTTTTCGTGCTCACCGTCGTCAGCTTATGGGGTGTCGCGTTGTTGATACCTCACAAACGCGATTATGGCTAAGTCGAGGCAATCACAAATCAGCACTTAAGTTTATTCGTTGTAATAATGATCATGCACAAGCGTATTTAAACCGTCGTTTGGGCGGCATTATGCCCGTTGAAACGGAACGCGAGTTGCTACGTGAAGACAGCGCAATGACGGCTGATGGTATGTTAAAACTGTCGGGGACTATTTCTACCATTCGTTTTACGCCTCATATGATGGTCGGTATCAATACTGAAGGCATGCGCGAATCTCGAGAGCAGCAACTAGCCACGTTAAGTGGTGAATTAATGAACCACCTAAATGTCGATCAGCGCTTAGAGCAAGTGGATAATTTGCTAGGCCGGGTCATGGCTAATAACCAATTTGATGCCGAGACTTTAAATACCGCAAGTCACACCATTACTCGTATTGCTCAAGAGTTAAGTCATGTTGATGCAGAGATAAACCAGTTGCAACAGCATGATGACAAAGACCTTCAAGAGAAAATTGAAGCGCTAAAAGAACGTGTAGTCGCTGTTGAGCTGGATCAGAAAAAATTAGATCGTGAGCGTCAACAAATTGCAGAGCAGTACGGTGCGTTAAATACGCAAAAGAACCAGTTAAGTTCGGCCTTATCCGCTCTTGACGAAGAGCGTAATAGACTGACATCTAATGCACTTTATAATGCAGAGTTTGCTAGTGAACGCTATTCATTATTAGAAAATAGCATGGTGAATGGGGCCGCTATCTATAAAGAAGCTATTAGCCGTGCAGAAAAAGCCGAAGATAAAGTACGTAGCTTCGACCAAAAGGTTCGTAAAGAGGTCGCCGATCATTACGCTAAGTACCATCAGGCTAATTTAGATAATGACGTTCAGTTGGATTATTTAGAATCGAAGTTTGAAGAATTTCAGCATTATGTGTCATATCAAATAAATGTTTTGAGTGAAACTGAGTTAGCCAAATATGCGAAACGTGCTGAGCTTGCTCGTCGTGAAGCAGAAGAAACGTTCCGCTCAGATTATGTTTCTAAGCTAAAAGATTCTTTGGATCAAGTGGCTCATATTATTCGCGAGTTGAATCATAGTCTTAAGCGTCGTCCATTTAATCATGAGACCTATCAATTCCGTTATTACCCAAATGGTGACATGAAAGACATTTTAGACTTGGTTGAGCGTTTCAGTGCGCAGGACCAAGCGAATGTAGGTGGATTGTTCGATCCTGAAGCCACTGGTGATCCAGATCATATTCGCGCGATTACCGCTATCCAGGAATTAATTACGGATGAAGAAAAGCAGCAAGACCTTGCTGATTATCGTAAATTCTATAATTTCGAAGTTGATATTTTAGACGAAGAAGGCAATAAGAAAACAACGTTAAGCCAACGCATTCAAACAGGCTCTGGTGGCGAGCATCAGATTCCATTTTACCTTGCTATCGCGGCAGCGTTATCAACCACTTATCGCTTACGTGAAACCATAGATGGTGAAATTGAAGGTGGTTTCTCATTGGCCATGTTTGATGAAGCCTTCAATAAAATTGATATGGTGAAAACCTCTACTTGTATGGGCTTTATGAAAGACATTGGCCTTCAAGTAATTGCGGCGGCACCTGATGACAAACGAGCGGTAATGGCCGCTAATATGGACACCGTTATTAGTGTTTGGCGTGAAGGTGGCGCCGTGTCTATTGATGTGGCATACCCTAAAGAAAAAGGGCAAACATTGTTAAACGGTAATTCTGAACCTGAATTTAGCCAAGCATAAAGAGATAAATATGAAAATTCAAAATGAGATAGAAGAAGTGATTAGAGCGTCGTTTGATTGCTCATTCCTATCTCTTGAAAATGAAAGTTATATGCACAATGTGCCTGAGGGCAGTGAATCCCATTTTAAATTGGTATTGGCAAGTGATGCTTTTTTGGGTAAAAGGCCGGTGCAGCGACACCAGCTTGTGTATGGCGCACTAAAAGAGCAGATGATGAAGATACATGCTTTGGCGCTACACCTTTATACGATAGAGGAATGGGCTGAACGCACTAACACCGCTCCTTTGTCACCTAAGTGTCATGGAGGCGAGAACTAATAATGTATTTTTATAGCAACTCGATCGCAATATGAGCCTTTCAATTAAGGTAAACAGCGACACTGGTGTGGTTTGCATTTCAATTCTTGGCAGTTTTGATTTTTCATTATTTCATGAGTTTCGCGAAGCGTATGCGGAATTTATTGGAAAGAAAGATCGTTTTACAATTGATCTTAGTGGCGTTGAATATTTGGACAGTGCTGCATTAGGGATGTTACTGAGTATGAAAAGTGCATTGGGTGAAAATAGCGTTATTGAACTAAAAGGTGCGAATGATTTCATCAAAAACATTTTGATGATTTCGCGCTTTGATAAACGCTTCGAGATACGATAAGAGCTGATTTATGAAGCTTTTATGCGTGGACAGCGAACCTATTTATCAAGAGATTATCTCTTTATGCGCTGAAAATGATGGCATGCAAGTGAAAATAGCGGCGTCCTTTGACGATGCTATTTTTCTATATGAGGAATGGAGACCAGACATTGTTACACTAGAAGTGGTTCTTCAAGGTGGCAGTGGTCCAGAGCTTGCAAAAAGGCTAAAAGCCTTAGAAGCTGAGCGCTTTGTTCCTATTGTGTTTTTGACTTCGCATATTTCTGACTTTGTTATGAATCAGTGTTTCAAGGCGGGTGCGGATGACTTTATCCCTAAGCCTTTCAATGAAATGCTTTTTCGGACTCGTATTAGTACGCACAAAAGGCAAATTCAGCTTATTCAAGAAATGTACCGTAAGAATCGTGAATTGACCTACTATCAAACGATGATAGAGCAGGAACATAAGATGGCTCATCAAGTCCTTGATCATATTATGACGAGGAGTGAGCATCAAAGTCAGAATCTAGCCATGACGCGGTTGTCTGCGACTAATTTCAACGGAGATTTGGCCTTAGCGAGTACGCGTTCAGATGGCTCAAGGATGATTTTCGTTGGCGACTTTACCGGCCATGGTTTATCCGCCTCTATTGGTGCTCTTCCGGTTACTCAGGCGTTTTTCGATGCCATTGACAGTAATATGCCATTGCCGGATTTTGCAATTCAGATTAATAAAATGCTGCTCACAATTTTACCTGATTACATGTTTTGCGCCGCTTATATTGTTTTGATAGAACCAACGGGGAAATTGCAATATTGGGGAGGAGGAATGCCGAATGCATATATTCGTCGTGCCGATAAATCAATTGTTCATATAACCTCCACGCACATGTCTCTGGGTATTCTAAGTGCTGCCGAATTTGAGTCTACCGTAAGTACACGTTATATATATGATCGAGATACGTTGGTAATCGCTTCAGATGGGATTTTAGAGCTTAAAAATACGGAGCAGGTCATGTTAGGAGCAAGTGCATTGGAATCACTTATTGTCTCTTGTTATGATGATCATGACTTGCTGCGGGCTCATTATGAAATGGAGGCTCATCTGTCCCGTTTTCAGGGTGAATCAGAGCAATTGGATGACATTACTTTAGTGGCTGTTAGAAATACTATTTAAGCAGAGCTGTCTCTAGGTGAAGAAGTTTAAAAAAGGCGTCTCAAAAATGGGCCGCCTTTTTTAATTGAGTGCTGTTTGGACTTTTCTGTATATTATTCGTCTTAGCGTTTTTTCTTGTTCTTGTTTTTATTGGTATTCTGCTTGTTGCCAGCATGCTTTGATTTTGCTGGAGCGCGTTTTTCCGGCTCAGTTCGTAGCACAAGAAAAAGATCCGTTATCACGTCAGGAATTTGATCAATGCAAGATTTAGTGAGCTTTTCACTTTGGCGTATCTGAACCACTTCTTCATCATCAAAAAGATCAGACGCTACCATGATAGGCAGTAATAGCTCTGCAATCACTTCTTCTTTTTCAGAATCAAACCAGTGCTTTTCTGTCATGAAAACACCTTCCATGAAGCCCGTTGTCCATTCTTGTAATTCGCTGAGTTCTTCTGCAGAAGAGCCCATTTCGATCTCACAAGGAATAACAAATTCGTCTTCAGACTCAAGCTCTTTTTGGATCTCTAGTGACAGTCGGCTTAACAATTGAAGAATGTGTTTTTCTTCTTTTTCGCTTTCAAATTTTGGCGTGTCTTCAAAAATAACGGGGAGCCATTGCTCTTCGGAGATGGTAATAGGACAAATCGCTAATGCTGTTAAAAAGCCGTGAGCCATAACGAAGTTTTGACATTCTTCATGAACCCGATCTGACTCCAAAAAAGCTTCTAATGTGTCTAACTCAAGATCATCAAGAGGTTGGTTTGCCATTGTTTAATTCCTAATACTAAATAAGTCTGCGATTCTAGCGAAAAGACCGCTAAAAATCGATGCACAATCAACATGGTTAAGAGATAATTCTACCATGACTCAAAAGAAATCTATTTTATCAAAGCTAGGCTATCTCGAATATCTTCCTTTACAGGAAGAAGCCATAGATGCTCTATGCTCCGGCGACGATGTATTGTTGGCTGCCCCAACGGGTGGGGGCAAGTCCCTTGTTTATCAATGTGCTGGCATTATTAGAGAGGGTATTGGTGTTATCGTTAGCCCTTTGATTGCTCTGATGTCTCAACAAGTTGAAGACCTGAGGAAGAAAGGAATTAATGCCTACTTTCTAAATTCCAATTTAAACCCTAATGAACACGAAAATCTCCTTTGGGCTCTTCGCAATAATCATATAGATTTACTTTTTCTGTCTCCTGAAAAATTGGTTCAACCTTCTGTTATTAGTTTTCTACATGGAATGTCTATTTCATTGTTTGCTATTGATGAAGCTCATTGTATTACTCAATGGGGAGGCTCATTTAGGCCAGAATACAGTCAATTAGGTCAGTTAAGAGAAGCCTTTCCAAAGGTTCCAATCATAGCGCTAACAGGCACTGTCGATGAGTTGACGATAAAGACGATTCAATCATCCTTGCAGATGAACGATGCGTTGGTGTTGAAGGGAAGTTTTGATCGGAAAAATATCGAAATTCAGATCGCACAAAAAAGAAAAGCCAAACTACAGATATTGTTTTTTTTGCATAATGAAATGGCTGGCCAAAGTGGGATCATTTATTGTCGCTCACGAAAAAAAACAGAGGAGTTATCCTCTTGGTTAAACACCTTGGGATTACCGAGTCTTGCTTATCATGCGGCCATGAGTGACAGTGATAGACAGACAAATCATAAGCGGTTTTTAACTGAGTCCGGTTTGATTATGGTAGCGACTACCGCTTATGGAATGGGCATAGATATTGCTCACATTCGTTTTGTTATCCATGTTGACTTACCAGACAGCCCCGAGTCCTATTTTCAAGAAATAGGCCGCGCAGGGCGAGATAATCAGCCCGCTAAAGCGCTGCTTTTATATGGCCTTCAAGACATGTTAAAAGCCCAGCAACTTAACGCTTTTCAAAATCAGTCAGGCGATGAAAGAAAACCCAAGTTAAATGCCTTTTTCAAAGTCATTGAAAGTCGTGGCTGTCGTCGTCAGAATTTACTTGCTCACTTTGGGGAAGCCTCAGAAGCCTGTGGAAATTGCGATCGCTGTCTCGCGCCAACATCTGAGCAAAATGTCACGATAGCAAGTCAAAAGTTACTTTCCTTGGTTTACCATACAAAAGGCATTCAGCCATTTTCAGTGCTCATTCAAGTTTTATTGGGCAAGAGAACAAAAAGTGTATTGGCCATGCAAGGCGAGCGACTTGCTTTGTTTGGTAAAGGAAAGGAGCTTAACGAGGCTCAGTGGAAATCTGTCATTCGCCATTTAATTGCCTTTGATTACATTGAACTTAATCAAGCAGTGACATTTTGCATTCATTTAAAAGAAAAGTCTCGTGGCATACTAAAGTCTCAAATACAGGTTTTACTTGCTCAAGAAAGGTATTACCCCACACTTGATAATGAAAGCGCCATCAAGGAGACCGCGACTTGGCACCAACTTATGAGCTGGAAATTGACTCAAAAAAATAGCGTGTTGAGCGATGGACAATTAAGGAAAGTGTATCAACATAAGCCTACCACTATTGCGTCATTAAGCCGTCTAACAGGATTGTCGAAAGAAATTATCGCACCATTTAGCGAATCGCTTATCTCCCTGTTAAGTCGTGTTGAGGAAGTGCAGGAGAAAGATTGTGTCGGCTAACAAATCGTATTCTCTTCAGTCCCATGATTTAGCGTCATCCATTCAACAGGTTCAATCTCAAGTGTCTCATTGTATGAAAAAAGCGACGCTTTTTTTTGGGAAGCACTTTGATCATCCTACTTCGAACTTTAAGCAGAAAGGGAAGGCGGCAGGCACTGCTCACTTACATAAAAATGAATTGAGGTTTAATTATTTTATGTATCAGCAAGATGAGAGCTTGTTTATCGAGACAGTAGTCCCTCATGAAGTTGCCCATATTATTGTGTATCAAATTTACGGTAATAAGGTAAGGCCCCATGGTAAAGAATGGCAGGCCGTTATGAAGAAAATTTATCACCTTGAACCTAATAGAACACACAACTTTGACATCCCTCTGCCTAAGCAATCGTACACCTATCAATGTCAATGTCAGCAGCACGTATTCACCATACGAAGGCACAATAACGCACAAAAGGGCACTCAATATATCTGTAAGCTTTGTCGTTCATCGCTTTCTTTTTTAGCGCAGCATTCTTAATAAGCGAATCGTTAAGAGAGAGTGCTCATTTTTTGATGCGGGTTCGCGGTCAGTATAGTAAGATAGCCGCATTTCGTTTACAGCGTGTGTATCATGGATCTAACTAACAAACCTAAAGAAAAACTGGAGCTTAATAAACTCCACAAACGGTTACGACGACTCACTGGCCAAGCAATTGCCGACTTCAATATGATTGAAGAGGGTGATAAAGTGATGGTGTGTTTATCAGGAGGGAAGGATTCTTATACAATGCTTGAAATCCTTCGTAACCTGCAAGCTAGCGCTCCAATTAGTTTTGAAATTGTAGCGGTTAATTTAGATCAGAAACAACCCGGATTTCCTGAACATATATTGCCTGCGTATTTAGAAGAGCAGGGTGTCGATTTTCATATTTTAGAACGTGATACTTACAGTATTGTTAAAGAAATCGTTCCAGAAGGGAAAACCACGTGTGGCTTATGTTCACGTTTAAGAAGGGGCTCTCTTTATGGTTTCGCAGAAGAAATTGGAGCTACCAAAATAGCACTTGGTCACCATAGAGATGACATATTAGAAACGCTTTTTTTAAACATGTTTTTTGGTGGTAAGTTGAAGTCTATGCCACCTAAGCTATTAAGCGATGATGGCAAGCATGTCGTTATTCGCCCTCTAGCTTACTGCAAAGAGAAAGATATTGAGGCGTTTTCTATCGCTAAATCGTATCCGATTATTCCTTGTAACTTATGTGGTTCCCAAAAGAATCTTCAAAGACAAGTAGTAAAGGATATGCTTCAGCAGTGGGATAGAGATTATCCAGGTAGGACGGATATTATGTTTACTGCTATGCAGAATGTCGTTCCTTCGCATCTTGCTGATAACGAATTATTTAATTTTAAAGATTTAAAGCAATCTGAAGATGCTTTTAACAAGTTAAACATTGTATCAATATAGGATTAGTGCAAATGAATCTAACAAATAAAGCCTTACTGCTTACCGCAGGTATTTTGAGTTCATCCATGGTTTTTGCTTCTACTGCGGGTGTAAGTTTGACTAATGATTTAGTGAAAGCGGACGTTGCTATTGATGCCGGCCCTTTTTCTATTAGTGGTGGTGGTACTCATGATGCTGATAATGAAACTTCTTCAGCTTATGTTGGTATCAATATTCAAGATTCAGACACGAGTGGCCCTTTGCAAATTGGGTTGGGTGTTCGCATCTATGCTCTTGATAACAATATGCAAGGGAAAAATGATGAGATTGCCGTTGCTACGGCATTGGGTGGCTGGTACCGCTACACATTCCCTATGGCAAACCGTTTAAGTTTTTACGCTTCTGGTTACTATGCGCCAACGGTGTTGTCTGTATCACGATTGGATCACATGTACACATATGATGTCCGTGGCGAATACATGACCACACAAAATACCCGAGCTTATATTGGTTACGGCAGTACTGTGTCGGTTTATACAAATGGCGAGCGTCGCGAAACAAGTGATGGCCTAAGTATCGGTGCTTCTGTTGCTTTCTAAGTGAGTAGTTTGATATAAAAAAGGTGGCCATCTTGGCCACCTTTTTTATTAACTAAATTTTATCTTGTATAAGGGCTAATTAGCCTTTATTCACCGGAAAAAGCGCATAAGCTAAAAATAGATAGATCGTTATCCTGTAGTTTCTGGCTGCCACCAAGGTCGGGTAAATCAATAATAGCGGCAACTTCTTTAATATTCGCACCTTGACTGGTCAGTAACGCAACCGCTGCAAGCAATGTTCCACCGGTAGCAATTAAGTCATCAAACAATAACACTTGATCACCTGCTTTTACCGAATTTTCTTGAATCTCAAGCTCAGCAGAGCCGTACTCCAAATCATAGGATTGTGAAATGGTCTTGCCAGGCAATTTGCCTTTCTTACGGATCAAGATCAATGGTTTTTGTAATTCATAAGCCAAGACAGCCGCGATTAAAAAGCCACGCGCATCAATGCAGGCAATATGAGTAATATCGCTGCCAATATAACGGTGCACGTAGGCATCAACTACCATCCGCATACCTTTAGGATCACTAAAAATTGGGGTGATGTCGCGAAAGCTGATACCGGCTTTAGGCCAGTCTTCAACGGTACGAATTAATGACTTGACGTAAAAATCATCGTAAAGCATAGGATAAAAGAGCCTTTTTCTATTTGTTCAAATCGGCGAGTCTAGCACAATCATCCGCTATCCCCACTAACTTTTGTATTTCCGCAAGATCAGTAATGGTTATCTCTTTACCATCCACTTCAATCAGCTTGTTCTTTTGAAAGCGGGTTATCACACGGCTAACGGTTTCAACGGCAAGGCCCAAATAATTGCCAACTTCTCCACGGGACATTGCTAAACGAAAAGAAATAGCAGAATAACCGCGTTTTTTGAAACGACTAGAAAGGTTCAAAAGGAATGAAGCGACTTTTTCATCTGCATTCTTTTTACCTAGTAAAACCATCATTTGTTGGTCTTCACTGATTTTTCGGCTCATTATTCTAAAAAGCTGATGCCTTAAAGAGGGGATTTGTGCGGTTAAGTTTTCTAGGTGGCTAAATGGAATTTCACAGACTGTGGTTGTTTCTAACGCTTTGGCGGTAATAGGGTAAGTATCGTTATCAATGCCACTCAAACCAACCAGCTCACTCGGACAATAAAAGCCTGTGATTTGCTCTTCACCTGAAGAGGTAATATTGAATGTTTTGAGCGTTCCTGTTCGAACGGCAAAGACAGAGTCAAAGGTTTGACCTTGATGAAAGAGAATTTCCCCTTTCTTTAATGGACGCTTCCTTTCAATAATTTGATCCAATCTGTTTATATCTTCATCAGCTAATGCGATGGGTAAACACAATGCACTTAAGCTGCAATTCTGGCATTGAGATGTTAGCTTACTGGTGAACCTTGATTGGGCGTGTACGATTGACATAAAGATCTCCCTGACTTCGATTTATTAGATTACCCTAGAGTACTTTACTGCGCTGCCTAGATACTTATCAAATACCATGCAAACACAGCGAATTAGCAAGCGTCCACGCTCTGTTACTCTAATGATAGTATGTTCTTCAATCTGTTCAATTTCAACAATACCATCTTCTTCTAACGCTCTTAATTGCTGTATTTCATCATGAAAATAGTTGTTGAAGTGGATAGCGTGTTTTTGTTCAATGGTTCTACTATCGAGTTCAAATTGGCTAATTAATGCCATAATGGTGTGATGACGAATTAGATCATCTTCATTGCTAATATACCCTTTCATAATGGCCAATTGACCATTTTCGATGCTGTTTTGATAAAGCGATAAATCCGTATGATTTTGGATGTATACACCTTTCAGATGACTAATCGCGGACACGCCAAAGGCGATGAGATCGGTTTCAGCGTGGGTAGTATACCCTTGGAAATTTCTTTGCAATTCACCTTTTTCTTGCGCTATTTTTAAGCTATCAGTAGGTTTTGCAAAATGATCCATTCCAATATATTCATAGCCAGCTTGGGTTAATAATTCTATAGACAGTTTCAATAAATTCAATTTACCTTCTGGTGAAGGGAGATCACTGTCTAATATTCGACGCTGAGCTCTGAAGCGTTCAGGTAAATGTGCGTAGTTGAAAACTGAAATACGATCAGGGTTCAGTTCGATGACTTTTTCTAGCGTACTCTTAAAACCGTAAATAGTTTGTTTAGGAAGTCCATATATAAGGTCAAAGTTAACGGATAAGACCCCTAGGTCTCGAGCGTCATTGAGTAAATCTCGAACCATTTCTACAGGTTGTACTCGGTGTATTGCTTTTTGTACTTCATTGTCGAAGTCTTGCACTCCAATACTGATGCGATTAATGCCATTTTCGACTAGTAGTTTCATTTTGGAATGGCTGATTTCTCTTGGGTCTATTTCAATGCTGTAATCTTGGCTGCCATCTTGAACTAAGTTGAAATGATGGTTTATGGCAGAAAATAAGTGTTTCAACTGTTCGTCGGACAAAAAGGTAGGAGTGCCTCCACCAAAGTGAAGTTGAGTCACTGGACGATTTTTATCAAGCATTAGGCTTCTTAAACGCATTTCTTCTTCAAGTAACTCAACGTACTCGGCGCCTTTATCGTATTGTTTTGTGACGACCTTATTGCAAGCGCAGTAGTAACAAAGATGCGCACAAAACGGAATATGAAAATACAAGCTAATAGGAGCATGGCTTGGTGATAGCATTTTATCAATCAAGGCTATTTTACTAATGTTAGCATCAAACTGTGGGGCGGTTGGATAAGAGGTATAACGAGGCCCAGATAAATTGTATTTGGTAATGAGAGGTTGATCCCAAATCATGATTTCTTCCTATTAAAATTTCTAATACGAAGTTTACTCTGAGACTTACAGCCGCCTCATGATATAAGTCAACGTTTTTGATAGCGTAAGGGATGCTTCTCCCATATATTAAGAATTTCGGCACTGCAATCTCTTTAGTATATTTACTTCTAAGGTCTTGATGATTCTGCTTAAATACCATTCTTTAATTAACCGTTAATGCTAGGTTGTTTTATGACGAGTTCCCTTGTTTCAAAAATACCTATTTATCTTGCACATGGTGCAGGAGCGGGTCATCAGTCGAGTGGTTTTTTAAAGGTTTTCAGTGAAATGACCCTTGATAAGCATGGTAGATCTGTCGTCCCTGTTACCTTTAAATATATGACAGAACAGGAATCTAGTGGTAAAAAACGTCCACCGCCTCGCTTCAAAACGTTAGTACCTGAATTCATTGAAGCCATAAAATTTGAAGAATCCGTCATTGTGGCGGGTAAATCCATGGGGGGAAGAGTCGCGACTCAGCTTTCTCATCAAGAAAATGTTCGTGCAATAATTTGTTTTGGGTTTCCTTTTTACCCATCAGGAAAACCTGAAAAGCATAGGCTGTCCTTTTTGGAAGGCGTTGTGGCTCCCTGTTTGATCATACAAGGCACGAGAGACTCACTGGGAAAGCCTGATTGGGTAAACAATCAAACTCTAAATGAGCACATTGAGGTGCATTGGATTGAGGGTGCGGATCATGATTTTAAAACTTTAAAAAAACAAAATTTAAAGACGGAAGATGTGATTGAAAATATTTCAAATGTAGTGGAAGACTGGCTTCAGCGTCATGGGTTAGCGAGTTAATTCTGATTGATTTATAATGATTATAATTATTCATTCAAAGGTGTTTTAGCCATGAGTCACCAACTAGAGTTAGATACAGCTGGGCTGTTGTGCCCAGAACCTGTCATGATGCTGCATGTGGAAATACGAAAAATGGCATCGAAAGAGGTGCTTAAGGTTATTGCGACAGATCCATCAACGGCAAGAGACATTCCTAAATTTTGCAATTTTTTAGGCCATTCTCTAGTCGATCAGACTCAAGAAAATGGCTTTTTCTATTACTGGATTCAAAAAAAATAAAGTAAAAAAAGCCCCATCTCTCAACATAGAAAGATAGGGCTTTCGTTTTCAGTCAGTAGAGAGCGCCTTATGGCGCAAAAAACTACGCTACCTGTAATTTACTTGCTGAGTGTGCTTCGCCAAGTAGAGCGATTTTATAAATATTAGCAAAGTTTGTTAGCGTAACATCAATATCTAATTTTAATTGACGTGCAATATCACTAGAAGAAATAATCCCTCTAATAGAATGGTTGCTTTCATCAATAACCAAAAGGTGCTGATGCTCATTATTTTTTTGGCTAAATAGTAAAGATTCAATGTCTGAGTTTTTCAAAGAGTTATAAGACAATGCCAATAGATTTTCTTTTGGACGCATTAAATCATCAACAATAAGCTCTGAACGAGAGTAACCATTGGCCACTTGTTTAACAAAAGCTCTTTCTGAAAGGTCTTCTAAGCTAATAACACCTTCGAAAGCGCCGCTTGTATTAATAACAATCTTCATTCGAACGTGTTCTTTTCTCATCAATCGAACCAATTCATCGGCACGAGTATTAGATTCAATGACGCGAGGTGCTGACGTTTTGAAATCGGTAAACACGCTAAGTGCAGGAGAATACAAGTTTGTATTTTCAATAGTCACAGGTTGCGTCAAAGCGTTAACGTCTTTAGTAGAAACATAAGTAAGTGTTTTCATGATAAATCTCCAAAAATTTTAAAATAAAGTGTTTTGTAGGTTATATCAAAAAAGACGGTGGGGCTCTTGGTTGGATTAGCTTAGAGGGTAAGGCCCGAGTAGGGTGGTTGTATATAGCAAGTAAGTTGCTGCTATTTTTTGTTGGTGTCGTTAAAAACCAATAGGATGAGGAATAGCTGTCATTTATTGGGTCAACATCTAATTCTTGAGTCGCTTCTTCGCTGCATAATTGAGCCGTTGTCGGCATCCAGCGCTGCTTACTTATCTCTTGTGCACTGGTTCGCTCAGTCAACGTCAATAAAGACGATGCGATAACGACCATAATGATAAGTAGTTGGGAATTCATATAAAGCCTTAACTCATGATTTATATCATTAAATATATTCTACTGTGTAAATAAATCCAGTGTTTTTTAAGCGTTGCCTCGTTTTTACACCATCAAATACTTTTTTATCCATTATAAGGTACAAGAAGAAGGAACAACTCAAATCTATTTATCTAATAAGTGATTTAATGCGTATTTAACCATCAAGCCTTTAAGTAAGTTAGCCAATATCTATTTAGAACGGTGCTGATAAAGTAACCATATTCGTTTAACAGCGAGTCGTTATGAAAGCGACGATGTATTTAATACGCTATGTCACTCCCATAACGGAGTTATATATTTATTCTGCTGCTGGAACCATAACGGTCGCTTCACCAGTAACAACGGCTTTGCCTTCGCATTCGCACACTGTTTTTAATGTTACTCGTCGGCGGCGTTCGTTAATTTCAGTCACTGTGATCCTAGTCACCACTTCTTGACCAATAAAAACAGGCGCACGAAACTTTAGGCTTTGCTCTAGATAGATACAACCAGGCCCAGGTAGTTGAGTGCCTATAGCGGCAGAAATAAAGCCAGCTGAAAGCATGCCGTGGGCTATTTGCTTACCAAAAGACGTTGTCGCTGCGTATTCCGCATCCAGGTGAACAGGGTTAGAGTCGCCAGTTACGGCGGCAAACGTATGCACATCATCCTCGGTTACAGTTTTTCGATATTCAATAGTTTGGTCGATTGATAGTTGTTCTAATGTGAAGCCAGAAGTCATTGCTAATCCTTATCTTACAAATTTTCGCTATGTTACACTCTTGTCGCATCATTCTTAAGAGGTATTGCATGGTTAAGTTAGTGATTTTTGATTGGGATGGCACTCTTTTCGATTCCATAGCAGGAATTTGTAATAGCATGTTGGAAGCGGGAGCTCGTGTTAAAGCGCCTCAAAGAGATTATGATGACATTAAAAACATTATAGGTTTGTCACTTGATACAGCGATTAGTACGGTTTGGCCGGAGCTTGATAGTGTGCACCGAGCGCAACTCGCCGACCATTATAAAGATATTTATGTAAAAAATGATCAAACACCACCTAATGCCTATGATGGCGTGTTTGAGTTGCTCAACACGTTACAAGAGTCAGGCCTTAAACTGGCTGTTGCCACCGGAAAGACTCGCCGAGGTTTGAATCGAGTCATGGCGTTGACGCAAACAAACCGCTTTTTCGTTACTTCGCGTTGTGCTGATGAGGCTGTTTCTAAGCCCAATCCATTAATGCTTGAGCAAATTCTAGAAGAACTTAATATCTCAGCAGACGATGCCATTATGATTGGTGATACCGAATATGATCTTAATATGGCCACTAATGCGGGAATGAGAAGTGTGGGGGTAACTTACGGAGCGCACCACCAAGACAGATTAAAAGCCTGCAATCCTTTTGCAATCATCAATGATATTAAACAATTAACCGCTGTTTTAGGACTAAAAAACCCATGAGTTGGACAGAAGATCAAGATAGAAATAACAAGTCTGGTGTTGAACAAGAGGCATCTCATCAGATAGAAAAGCCTAGTCAAAATACTGATAATGAGACTGACTCTAAGCTTTGGTTGTTACTGGAAAAAACACTAAGCGAGAGCGTTATTGAAAAACGACGAGCGCGTCGCTGGAGAATCTTTTTTCGCTTCACTACGCTCTTTATTATTTTGGCAGTCATTGGGGTGGGTATTGGGCGGTCTCAGTTAGACACAAGCAGTTTAGATAAAAATATCGTTGCTATCATTCCAATGCGTGGTGTTATTGGTGCTGGTGCCGAGATTCAAGCGTCAGAGTACGTTAGTCTATTAGATGACGCCTATAAAAATGCCAACTTAAAAGGGGTCGTTATTGAAATGAATAGCCCTGGTGGCAGCCCTGTTCATGCAGGAATTATTTATGATGCTATTCGTCAAAAAGAAAAGCTATATCCAGCCGTTCCAGTCATTGTTGTGGTGGAAGATATGGCAGCATCAGGTGGTTATTACATAGCCTCAGCGGCGAATGAAATTTATGCTGATAAAGCCAGTTTAGTGGGCTCTATTGGTGTTATTTCATCCGGCTGGGATGCAAGTGGTTTAATGAAAAAAATTGGTGTTGAGCGTCGTACTTTTACCGCAGGTCGAAATAAAGATTTTCTTGATCCTTTTGTGCCTATGAGTAAAGAGGGTAAGCAAAAATGGCAGGCCGTATTGGATGAAACCCATCAGCAATTTATTCATGCTGTAGAAGTGGGTCGTGGCGATAGATTAAAAATTACGGATGACGTGTTTTCTGGGATGATATTCACTGGTGTGCAGGCTCAAAAAATTGGTTTAATTGATGGATTATCAAGTGCTCATGATCTTTTGAAAAAGCGCTTTCCTGATGCGACCCATGTTATTTATGCTCCGCAACAGGATCCTTGGGAAACAGTGGCTAAGAAATTTGGTGTTGAATTTGCCACTAAAATATTAAGCACAGTGTCTCTTCAATAGCGTCCTTAAAATCAGTAGCGAATAAGTCACTTCTAAAGCCTCTGTAAATCAGGGGCTTTATTATATTGGCTATGTCTTGTATTAAGCAGAATAAATACTGAGTTAAATAAATACAAAAGATAAAAATGATAATATAATGACTTAATTGATCATTAACTCTATTAAGGCTTCAAGATGGCTCGTAAAGCAAACATTGCAAGAGAAGAAATACATCAGGCTTGTTGGGACTTATTGGAACAAAATCATTTTCCTAACATTCCAAGAATTGCGGATTATTTTCTTAAGAAAGATGGTCGGCACGCATCAAATACCACATTATTGAATGCGATCAGTGAATGGGAAGAGCTCTACAAAGAGTATCAGCAGCATCAATTGAAAGAGCTTAACGATGCTTTGCTGCCTGCGTTTAATCATTTTTCCCGCGAGATCACTCAAACCCTCGGCACTCTATTAGATGAAAAGCAGGTAGACCTTGAAAATCAGCAAGCCTTAAAAGAAAGCGCTACTCACCAAGGGTATCTTTCATTAAGTGCAGCCTTATGCGAAGCTCAAGAATCGTTAACGCTAATAAGTGCAGAAAAACAGCAATTAGAAAACAATTATAAAATGCTCACAGAGAAGCATCAGATGACAGTCCAGCACAATGAAGACATGGCTGCCCATAATAAAGTCATCGACAGTCAGCTCAAGCAAACACAAAAAGAGCGTGACGAAATGCAATTAAACTTATCGCAAAAAGCCGTTGATCTCGCCAAACTAGATAATAAAGTAGCCAGCCTTGAAGAGCAAAATGCGGCACTTAACGCACAGCTTAAAGAGGTAAAAGATCAGCAAAAATCCTCTCAAGAAAGCCATTTAGATAAGCTTCATCAACAGATGGAAGAATTAGCGCAATCCGTTGCTCGTATCCAGATCAAGGATAGAGGCGAGAACTAATAAAGGCTATAATGTACTTTTGTTTTACCCCATACATGGCCGAATTCTAATGAGCAGTAGACAATCCGCAGTTCGCGACTTAAACACCATTAAAGATTTTATTCGCTGGACCTATAGCCGCTTCCAAAAGGCGGATCTTTTTTATGGTCATGGTACCGACAACTCTTGGGACGAAGCCGTTCATTTGGTCATGGGGTCATTGAGCTTACCCTTAGATTTTGACCGCACTATGTTAGATTGCGCGCTAACATACAATGAAAAAAAACGTATTCTAAAATTCATTGACCAACGCATTAATAAGCGTGAACCTCTGCCTTATTTATTGGGTGAAGCATGGTTTATGGGGCTTCCGTTTAAAGTAACAAAAGACACCTTGATCCCAAGATCACCGATCATGTCTCTTCTTGAGAGTGAGTTCGCGCCTTGGTTGAATCAATATCCAGCTACTATTCTAGATATGTGCACAGGCAGTGGTTGCCTTGGCATTACAGCGGCATTGGTATTTGATGATGCCAGTGTGGATCTTAGCGATATCAGTGAAGCCGCACTTGCCGTTGCCAATGAAAACATCACACGCCACCTAGTTGAAGATCGCGTACAAACCATTCATTCAGATATGTTCTCAGCCCTAGCTGGCAAACAATACAATCTGATCATCTGTAATCCTCCTTATGTTGATCAGGATGACTTTCAACAAGCTCCTGCAGAATTTCATAATGAACCGGAACTGGCGTTAACGTCTGGTGAAGATGGTCTCGACTTTACCCATAAGTTTTTGGCTCAGGTCGCGCATTATTTGCATGATGACGGTATATTAGTATACGAAGTAGGTAATACCGAGGTCGCTTTGCAAGCGGCTTACCCAGATACTCCTTTTATGTGGGTCGAATTAGAGCAGGGTGGAAACGGCGTTTTCATCCTGACCAAAGAACAACTAAACCAACTATTACACGAGCAAAAGTAGCATTATGTCTGGTAATACATTTGGAACACTTTTTAAAGTCACCACATTTGGTGAAAGTCACGGTCTAGCGTTGGGTGCTATTGTCGATGGTTGCCCACCCGGTATAGAAATCTGTGAAGCCGATCTACAGCGCGATCTTGATCTGCGTAAACCTGGAACTTCGAAGCACACAACTCAGCGTCGTGAAGCCGATGAAGTGAAAATTATGTCTGGTGTTTTCGAAGGCAAAACGACAGGTACTCCGATTGGTTTGATCATTGAAAACACCGATCAACGCTCACGTGATTACGGTAACATCGAAGATACATTTCGTCCTGCTCATGCAGATTACACCTACGATCAAAAATACGGCTTCCGCGATTATCGTGGTGGTGGTCGTTCTTCAGCTCGTGAAACAGCCATGCGTGTGGCTGCCGGCGCGATTGCTAAAAAATATCTAAAACAGCAATTTGGCATCGAAATCCAAGGCTTTTTATCACAACTTGGTCCGATCAAGCTTGAAGTGAAAGATTTAAGCCAAGTCTACGACAACAGTTTTTTTAGCCCGGATCCAGATGCCATCCCCGAGCTAGAAGAATACATGACTGCATTACGTCGTGAAGGGAATTCTATTGGCGCGAAGATTTCCGTCATTGCGAAAAACGTCATGCCTGGTTTAGGCGCCCCTGTCTTCGATCGATTGGATGCAGATATCGCTAAAGCCATCATGAGCATCAATGCGGTAAAAGGCGTTGAGATCGGCGATGGCTTTGATGTTATTGAACAAAAAGGCAGTCAACACCGTGACGAAATGACGCCAGAAGGCTTCTTAAGTAATCATGCTGGCGGCGTATTAGGTGGGATTTCATCAGGACAAGATATCATTGTTCATATGGCATTGAAGCCAACGTCGAGCATTACTATTCCGGGTAAAAGTATTAATCGAGCAGGTGAGGCTATCGAGGTGGTAACCAAAGGAAGGCATGATCCTTGCGTTGGTATTCGAGCCACACCGATTGCTGAGGCTATGGTTGCTTTGACGATTATGGATCATTTACTGCGGCATCGAGCACAAAATGCCGACGTAGTCTGCCCAACACCGATCATCAATGCTCAAGCCTAGAGCCTATTGAGCTACCCAAAGCCGCAATCATTGATTGCGGCTTTTGTTTTTTTAAGGAGCTTATCATATGACCAATATCGTTATTAGAATTCGTGTCGCATCGAAAAATCCTGTCAAAATTACCGCTGCCCATCAGGCTTTTAGCCAAGTGTTTCCTACTCACACAATACACTGTGAGGGGATGGAAACGGATTCTGGGGTTGCGGATCAACCAATGACAGAAAGTGAAACACGTCTTGGGGCACAAAATCGAATCCGCTATTGCTACGCTCATGATAGCAATCAAGAAGAAGATTATTTTGTCTCGATGGAAGGAGGCGTTGATGATTTTGAGGAGGGCGTTGCAACATTTGCCTACGTTGCTATTGCAGGTCGCGATGGAAAAATACACACTGGCCGGTCCGCGAACTTACCGCTACCAACTACCGTTTACTTGCGTTTAAAAAATGGTGAAGAGCTTGGCGATGTGATGGATGACTTGTTTCAAGTAGATAATATAAAACAAAAAGGTGGAGCGATTGGCTTGCTCACCAACCATAGAGCTACCCGAGAAAGCGTATATACACAGGCGATTATTTTAATACTTTCGCCAATATTACACCCAGAATTATATTTACAAGGATAAAATAGATAAATGAATTACGAATGGATTATCTTTGATGCTGATGAGACCTTATTCCACTTTGATAATTTCTCAGGCTTAAGCCATATGCTGTCAAAATACGACGTTACTTTTAGTGCAGATGATTTTGACGAGTACCAAAGCATCAATAAACCACTATGGGTGGCATACCAAGATGGCAAGGTAACGGCGAAAGAACTGCAAACTCAGCGCTTTCAACAATGGGCAGATCGGCTACAAATTCCTGCACATCAGCTTAATCATCAGTTTTTAGAATCCATGGCAGATATTTGCAAACCATTACCAGGCGCTGAAGCGCTAATGACGCATTTGGTTGACCATCAGATTAAAGCGGCGATTATTACCAATGGATTTACACAACTGCAAAAAGTACGTTTAGAGCGCACGAAATTTGATCGGTATTTTCCTCATGTGATTATTTCTGAAGAAGTTGGCATTGCTAAGCCTCATGTAGGGATCTTTAATCATGCACTTGAGAAAATGGGTAATCCAGATCGTAAGAAAGTCTTAATGGTTGGCGATACACTTGAATCAGATATTTTGGGTGGCATTAACGCACAACTTGATACCTGCTGGTTAAATCATCATAACAAAACTCATCCAGAACACATTGTACCAACATACCAAATTAGCTCACTGCATCAGCTGACTGAAAAATTAAAGCAGGCGGCAAACAATCGTTAGTCGATAAAATGGCTAGGGCAAACGCGACAATAAAACATTATTTGGAAAGAATGGTTTAGAAAGAAAACGTTTGAGAAAAACTCGGCGCCATTTCATGTCGTGCAGATACATAGCGCTGAATGGCGTAAGGAAATATCAGCAAGAAAACTACAGAGCAACAACAAGAGTAAACAATCTCTGCTATTTCCGGTAAATGTTATTATCGGAAATAGTGTATATTAGTACTTCTGCCTGTTTTATGGCTCAATTCCATGTTGTTTAAACTTTGAATACCTTTAAGGCTCATACACAAACTCTAGATTCGCATACAGATAAATCATTTCTTTTTGAGTATGTTCTTCTGTTTTTAGTTTAGATGCGCGGCGTGTTGCTGCTTCTGCCATTCCTTTGGTGACATGCCTGTTTTCTTTCTGAATACTCTTGCCAGTACTGAGCCATCTTCGTATCCCACTTTATTGGCAATGAAACCCACAGGTTTATCTTGTGACAGTAATTGCTGCGCCATAGAAATACGTAAATCAGTGAGGAAATCATTCGGTGTTTGACCAATTGTGGCTCGAAACAAATCAGCGAATTTTGATCGTGACATGGCAGCATGTTCTGCCATGAGCGCCAATGTCCAATCCGATTCTGGTGCTTCTTGTAACTTGATCAATGTGCTCGCTAGCTGTGGATGACTCAGTCCCGCCAGCATACCTTGTATAATCCATCCTTCTTCGGTTAATTTTCTGAACAACTGAATCAATAAAATATCGCATAGTTTACTGACAATGCTTTTCTGACCAAGACCTACAGAACCGACTTCTTTAAAAAGCCAAGTGACGGTATCCGTTAAAGCGTCCCCGTTTAGCTCATGGAAAATAATACTCGGCAATCCAGACACTACTTTTTGCTGTTCTAGCGCGGTAAATTGGATCTCAGCACATATTAACTCTGCTGTTTGCTGATCTTCTGTGATGATTCTATGAGTTGTAGAATAAGGCAAAAAGATAATCGATGGCTGTTCAAACACCATTTTATGGCCAGCGTCATGCAAAACGGTCAATGTTCCAGAGCGAAGATAATGCAAGTGCCCTCCATTCTTTGCATTTTTGACCCCAAATGTTTTACCTCCACAAAAATCACCATTAAAAATGATCTCAGAATGGATAGAAAAACTCTCTAACACGCTATCTAGTTTGTTCAAAGTCACCTACTTAATTCACTTACTTGGACGATTTGTATCAATTTTAAGACGTTTCGACGCTTATTCTATGGGCAATAAAAATACACTAGAGTGACTCAATTGAACTAAATAAAAGGACAACACCATGCAAGTCTCAACTATTATTAAACACATCGCTGCAGCAACCGTACTTTTTTCTAGCGCAGCTACTTTTGCCGCAGATATTGATTCAAATGCTGACGCTAACGATCTTGCGATTCAAGGCTATGATACCGTTGCCTACTTTACAATGGGTAAGCCGGTATTAGGCAGTAATGAATTCACTTCAAATTACAAAAATGCCACCTTTCATTTTGTTTCTGAACAAAACAGAAATTTATTTAATAAAGATAAAGTTAAATATGCACCACAGTTCGGTAATTTCTGTGCAATGGGCACCGCGATGGGTCTAAAATTTGATGTAGACCCGACAGCATGGAAAATAGTGGAAGGTAAGTTGTATTTAAATTTGAATAAAGATGTACAAAAAGCCTGGTTAAGAGACGTTCCTGGTAATATACAAACAGCGGAGCAAAACTGGCCTGAACTAAAAGGCTTAACTGTTGCTGAAGCCAGAGCGCTGAATGGTTAAAGCAACAATTCATTAAATTAAATAATCATAGCCTATGTGGAAACTCATAGGCTTTTTCACAAGGCTAACTTAATAAAGTTAGCCGCTAAATCTGCTATCGTCTCGTAGATAACTGAAGCTATTATCTCCCTCCTCATTTTGTTTAATTGTTTTTTTATCCATTTGGTCAAATTTTGTAATTACCCCTACTGCGATTGATAGAAAGGCCATACAATCTTTTCTTTTTACTTCTTATGATCATCCAATTTGTTCTTAAATAAAGAATTGAGATGAAAAAAAGCATTATTCTCTTAAAGGTAATCCAAAATTCTATTAGTACCGTATAGACACTTTAAGGCATTCACTAGAGCTCGTTGAGGGGCTAAACAATGACAGTAGCAGTAGCAGTAGATAATTCTTCAAAAAACGACTTACTTATTTATCGTTTCTTACTTATACAAATCCCCGTTTTATTGATTAGTGGCTTAGTTGGCGCTAGTTTATTTAGCTTTACCTTAATCAGCGCGACGATTCTTTTTGTACTCACTCAGTGCCTTTATAGCTTTTTCAAAGGCAAGCAAATGTTTTCTATCTGCGCTGCTATTTTGACCATGCTGTCATCTTCAGCCTTGATACAAAGTCAGCTTGGTATGATTGAAATGCACTTTCATATCTTTGCCGCTATGGTGGTTTTTTTGGTGTATCAAAGCTGGAAGCCGATTGTAGCCGCCTTGCTGACCACAGCAATTTATCATATCAGTTTTATGTTTGTTCAAATGAGTGGTTATTCAATTGGTGATATGCCGGTGATGATTTTTGCCGGGCCTCATACTATTTGGGTAATGATAGTTCATTGTCTTTTTGCTACTTCGGAGGCTGTTCTTTTAATTTATATGGCCTTACAGATGAAAAAAGAATCTACTTCAAACATTAATATAGCCAAAGCTATCTCGGCTATTTCCGATAATAATGATCTTTCCATTCGTTTGCATAACCCTACATCAAATGCCGAAACGACGTTTAACCTCTTGTTAGATAAGCTCGTAAATTTGTTTATAGACTATCAACATATCGCGAACGAGTTAGTTTCTAGTAGCAATCAAATTCAGAGCATCAGCAAAGAAGTAACAGAGTACGCAGTAACCACAAATGAGCGCGCTCAACGCGTAGCAATATCAGCAGAAGATATTTCACAGACAATGCGCTCAATTTCACAAAGCAGTACACAATCTGCGGACCTTATCGGTGAACTAGAGCAAGGTATATTGAAAGACAGTAATCAAACGTTTGAAATAATGAAAGACATGGAGCTATTATCAGAAAATACATCCATAATTTCTGGCTCACTGCACTCATTAACAACGGATGTTGACTCCATTACTAAGCTGCTTGATTCTATTCGTAGCATTTCAGATCAAACAAATCTATTAGCCTTGAATGCAGCAATAGAGGCAGCAAGAGCAGGAGAAACCGGTAGAGGTTTTGCTGTAGTTGCAGACGAAGTAAGAACACTTGCTAAGAGATCCAGTAATTCAACGGATGATATAGAGAAGGTATTGGCGAATTTAAATGCCAGTGTTGCCAACACGGTACAATCAATGGAGTCAGGAAGAGAAAGAACATCGATCAGTGTTGAACACGCAGATACTATATCTAAAGCTTTATTAGAAAGGGCTAAATCCGTTGGTAGCGCGGTTATCTCTAGCAAAAATATAGCTCAAGAGTCTGTAGAGCAAGAAAAATTAATCTCTGAAATGAACCATCAAGTTGGCGAAAATGCCCAATCTATTAAGTCATTGTCCGAATTAATGGAACAATTACAACAAAGCAGTACTAAAATAAATCTAGTGACTAAAAATTATGAAACCAAAGCAAACTTATTCAAAACCACATAGTCGTATCTAAAATCTACTCAGGCAGCACCCTATTCTATTAGTGACTGCCTGTTTTTTCTTATTTTAACTTAATATTGTCAAACTCACATAGAGCAAAAATAATCATTGGAACTCATTTTCTGTCTATATTTAAACTATTTAGAACTGCTCTAATTCAAAATAGCGTTGTTTTTAGCAAGCATTCTACTGATTAGTACAAGAATAATAGCTAGGAATGACAAAGAGGCAGCAACACTGGGAATCCAAGCGTAGCTGAAGCCAAGGGTAATCACCAAACCACCTAATACCGCACCTAATGCATTTCCCAAGTTGAACGCACCTATATTAATAGAGGATGCCAACCCTGGCGCTTGATCTGCTATTTTCATGACTTTCATCTGTAATGCTGGTCCGCTACCAAAAATAGCTACGCCCCAGAAAAAGACCATAATGCCAGCTGTGAGCGTGGTTGTTGCGACTAAGCTAAATAAACACGCAGCAATAATTTGGGCTGTTAAAATGGTAAATAATGCTAAATCTGGCGACTTATCTG
This sequence comes from Marinomonas sp. TI.3.20, assembly GCF_038155025.1. Taxonomy (NCBI): domain Bacteria; kingdom Pseudomonadati; phylum Pseudomonadota; class Gammaproteobacteria; order Oceanospirillales; family Oceanospirillaceae; genus Marinomonas; species Marinomonas sp. TI.3.20. The sequence continues at coordinate 184,965 of NZ_JBAKAS010000006.1, forward strand.
ATAACTTACCACCGATATAATTACCACAGGTAAAACCAATACCAGCCAAGGCGAGCATCGTAGCCACTGTATTTTCGGATGCATTCGCTAATGTATGTAGAATTGGAGCAATATAGGTATATAGAGTGAACATAGAGCCTGCGCACAATACCGTTGTTGCAAAAGCCCGTAATGCAGCAGGTTGAATAATCGCTTTCAACTCCTTACGTACATCGGTCTTTTCAGTTGCTGGCATTGCAGGAAGATTTCGTGCTAGCCCAAACATGGCAATCAAACCTAAGACGGCAGTCACCGCAAACGCCATTCGCCAATCAATGTTTTGACCTAACCACGTAGTAATAGGTACGCCCACAATATTTGCAATGGTTAAACCTAGAAACATAGATGCCAAGGCAGAACCTTGCTTATTAGGTGGGGCTAAATTCATAGCGACCATAGCGCCGATGCCAAAGAAAGCACCATGTGCAAGACTTGTAATAATCCGAGCAAACATCAAGACTTCATAACTAGTCGCCAAAGCCGCAAATATATTGCCTATAACGAAGACACTCATTAGACCAATAAGGGCATTTTTACGACTGAACCGACTGAGATATAAGGTAATAATAGGCGCACCAAACATAACGCCAAAAGCATAAGCACTGATCAATAACCCTGCTGTTGGAATGGATACATGAACACCCTCTGCAATCACGGGCAGTAATCCCATTGGCATAAATTCTGTTGTGCCTATGCCGAATGCGCCTAACGCGATGGCAAAGATACCCCACTTATAAGATTGCATATATTTTATTTCCTACTGCTTTATTGAAAGACGGGCAATAAAAAAGGAAACTACAGAATTACATAGTTTCCTTATCGCCAAATCGAGTTTTTACGATGCCTATAATACCAGCAAAAACTTAATTATCTCAGTATCCATAAAGCGGATTTGAAAAATCATTATTTCTTCATTAGTATTTTACTCGGCGCTTTACCACAACAATGTGGAACATGATTCAGATTGTCTTTAATATTAAGTTCCACATTTTTAGCCAAATTCAAGCGCCAGCGGTAAAACAGCCCTCCTTTTAACACCATTCCACCACTTCTAATGCTATCAAGTATCATCACAAGTGATACATGTAGGACATCATAATGAATGACAATTCGTTGTTTTTTCAACTCAAGCTGTAGAAATTCAATACCATGAAAATTGTGCCATTGTTGAAAAAAGTCAGTGGCACTCAATCTAGAGATTTGTGAAAGATAAATAGTCACTTTAGCAAGGGAGGCTGATTCATTACGGAACATGAGGCCTCCCTTATTTCTTTTTGCTGGGTGCCCAAAACCACCAAGCGATTAAAGCAATGAGTAACACCCCTAGAATATTAATAAGAAAAGACATAATTTCCTCCTATTTATTTTGAACATCAGAAGATGAAAGATTGGCTTTAAACCGACGTAAGCGGTTAGCATTCGCGACCACGGTAATGGAAGATAAAGACATGGCTGCGCCAGCTATGATTGGGCTAAGCAACCATCCAGTAAAGGGGAAAAGTACCCCAGCCGCCAACGGAATTCCTAGGCTGTTATACGCGAACGCTCCCCATAAATTTTGTTTTATGTTTCGTAATGTCGCTTGGCTTACTTCGATGACCTGAGCAACACTGGCTAAATCACTGCGAATTAAGGTGATGTCTGCGCTTTCCATTGCCACGTCAGTGCCAGCACCCATGGCAAAACCCACGTCTGCTTGTGCCAATGCCGGCGCATCGTTAATACCATCGCCTATCATGCCAACAACCTCGCCTTTGGCTTGGAGTTTACGTACCCACTCAAGCTTGTCGTTAGGCATTAATTCTCCATGGAAATCATCAATAGCCAGCTTGTTCGCTACCAAGGCTGCGCTATTATGATTGTCTCCTGATAACATGATGACTTTAAGACCCGCTTGTTGAAGTGTCTTAATCGCACTTGCTGAGCCAGATTTTATAGGATCTTCAATACAAAAGACCGCCAATACTTGATCGCGATCTGCAAGATAGACTTGCGTACTCGCGGCGTATTGTTCATCAATGCTGTCCATTTGAGAAAAATCAATATTCTGCTCTTTTATTAGCGCTTGGTTACCTAAGAAATAGAACTGGCCTTGGATAGTCGCTTTTAAGCCACGCCCAACAATAGACTCAAATTGCGACGTCTCATAACTGTCTTGGCTGGTTAATTCAGCATGATTCATCAAGGCATTGGCCAATGGGTGATTCGCCCCTTTCTCTAAAGAAGACACTAATTTAGCAAGGTGTTCTTCATCGGCGCCAGCCGCCAGTATTTGATGCACTACTTTAGGTTTGCCTTCTGTAATAGTGCCGGTTTTATCCAACACTATAGTGGTTAGCTCGCTGGCTCGTTGCAATGACTCGCCATTACGAATCAAACCTCCATACTCGGCAGCCTTGCCGACCCCGATCATAGTTGAAATGGGGGTTGCTAAGCCAAGCGCACAAGGGCATGCAATAATTAAGACAGAAACAGCCGCAACCAACATATGGACAATGACAGGAGATGGGCCAAAGTTAAACCAAGCTAATGCCGCCAACGTTGCCAACATCATGACACTAGGAACGAAAACAGAAGACACTTGGTCTGCTAGACGACTAATCGGTGGTTTTGAATTTTGCGCTGTGCCAACCATATCAATAATCTGCGCCAACAAGGTATCTGACCCTATGCCGGTTGCTTTATAAGTTAATGAACCTTTGCCATTAATGGTCCCTGCTGAAACTTTATCACCGGGACGTTTCTCGATTGGCAGCGGTTCGCCTGTCAACATAGCCTCGTCGACACTCGACTCCCCTTCGCTAACCACGCCATCAACAGGAAATTTTTCACCTGAGCGAACTCGTATAATATCGTTAATTTGTATCTGCTCAACCGCAAGAGAGATTTCTTTACCTTCTCTCATTACTATAGCTATTTTAGGGCGCAGGTCTAATAAGCGACGTAATGCTGCACTGGTTTTCCCTCTTGCTCGCACTTCTAGCGCTTGGCCTAAATTAATCAGACCAAGAATCATTACACTGGCTTCAAAGTACAAATGACGTGCGTTTTCAGGGAACACACTAGGGGCAATAATAATCGCCATGGAATACAACCAAGCACTGATCGTTCCTATGGTGATCAGGGTATCCATATTCGACTGGCGGGATTTAAACGCTCGCCATGCACTGCGGTAATAGTTTTTTCCGGCTACGACCATCACCAATAAAGTTACCAGGCCAATCAGCCCCCAACTTAATCGCTGATATCCGGTGTCGACCATCATATTGCCGCCCAATAAACCATACAGCATTAGAGGAATACCCATAACCAAACCGAGTACGGCATAGTTTCGTTTATCATGGAATTCTTGCTGTTCGTTTTTTTGACGATCTTCTTCTGCTTGATCAACATCTTCGATCAATGACGCACCATAGCCGGAAGATTCGACCGCTTTAATTAAGGCATCGGCATCTGTCAAAGAAGACACTTGAGCCGTACGGCTTGCAAAATTCACTTCCGCTTTTTGCACCCCAGAGACATTATCCAACGCTTTTTGAATCGTGTTTACACAACCAGCACAAGTAATACCAGTTAACGAAAATTGGTATTTTTGAGCGTGCTCATTATTGATTTCACTAATGTTCGATTGGTTTGCTTTTGTACTCTTGTCTGGGGTGATTTCTGAGTTTACTAGCGTTTGCTCTTGTGGCTGAAGCTGTTCAACATAATCGCCAAAATACTCATAACCCGCCTCAATTATGGCATCACCAATCGCTTGCTGAGAAAGCGAAGAGATAACATCAAGGCGATTCTCTTTTGGTGTGCCGACAACTTGTGCGCCTTTGTCTAAGCGTTGAATGCTACTGCGTATCTTGCCAACACACTTCTGACATGACATGCCTTCAACCGCCAGTTGATAAGAATTGGGTAAATTGGCTTGTTCTGTCGAATCTACACGGGCTTCTGGACCCTCAAAATGGCCTAATGTCTGGTAACCTGCGTCACGAATACACGCTTCCACTTGCTCTTCTGGAAGCATGGTTTGCACTTCAAGGCGATTCTCTTTTGGTGTTCCCACAACCTGTGCGTTGACATCTTTTTGTTGAATTTTTTGTCTCACTTTCGAGACACAACCTTGGCAGGACATACCACCAACGGCTAGGTCCAAGGTTAAAATATGGGGCTCATTGGTGTGGGCTAATTTTTCATTAATGTCTGACATATTGTCTCCTTAATGATCACTATCATGATCTTTTTTATCTTCCCAATCTTCGATTAAACAGCAAATAGAGTGGCCGTCTGGTGTACCATTCGGCATACTTTCCCAGTTTGATAAAGCCGCTTCCATAGTCGCTAAATGCGCCTGTAGTTGTGCTATCTTGGCTTTGGTTTCAGGGACTTTCTTTTGCAACAAATCTCGTACCATAGGACAAGGAGAATCTCCGCTATCAGCCTGATCTAGGATCTCTTCAATTTGTTTCAAACTGAAACCTAACGTGCGTGATTGCTGTATAAACTGCATCCGCGTGAACGCGGTATTATCATAAATCTGATAACCGTTATTCGGGTCTCGTTGCGCTTGAATCAACCCTAAACGTGTATAGTGACGAACAGTTTCACTCGTCACATTGGCTTTTTTGGCGAGATCAATAACACGCATAAGCACTCCTTCATTAAATCTGATAGTAACTATTGTAAAACCTATTGGTAACACATAGGTCAAGCCTTCGCATTGAACCGAATACACCTCATTAGTTAATACACATTTGAATAGAGATAAGAGGGATAAGCAAAAAAAAACCGACTCATAAAGTCGGTTTCGTAAGTAGCATTAATGTCTAATGCAGTTTTAATTTTGGTTTAACGACTTTACCAATCTTCTGTGCCGCCATGATGATGGTTGCTTTAAACCATCCATGAATAGCAATAAGGTGCAATCGGTAGAGAGAGACATAAACAAAACGAGCAATGCGGCCTTCTACAAACATGGAGCCGCCCATTAAATTACCCATTAAGCTGCCAACCGTACTGTAGTTGCTCAGATTGACCAAAGAACCATAGTCTTTATAAATATATTCTTTAAGTGATTCACCTTTAAAAGATGCCTGGATATTCGCATAAACTAAAGATGCCATTTGATGCGCAGATTGCGCACGCGGTGGAACAAATGAGCCATCAGGTTGCTCACAAGCACAACAATCACCGATAACATATACATCATCAAAATTTAACGATTGAAGCGTACCTTTAACAATAATTTGATTGCTACGATTAGTGTCGAAGCCATCGATATTCTTGATAAAGTCTGGTGCTTTTACGCCTGCGGCCCATATCATAAGATCTGCGGCAATAAGCTTATCCTCAGCGGTTTGAAATCCATCCACATCTGCGCGAACCACTCGTGTATTTTCACTAAGTTGAACGCCTAAGCGGATGAGCTCTTTTGACGCAAGATTAGCTATACGATCAGGCAGCGCTTGAAGAATTCGGTTACTCGCTTCCACAAGTTCAATATGCACGCGTTTACCAGACATTTCAGGCATACCATATGCTTTCATTAAATCTGCTACGTGGAATAACTCAGCGGATAATTCAACCCCTGTAGCACCACCACCTACGATGGCAATTTTAAGCTTAGTATCTGGACCTTCTTGATAAACTCGTAAAAATTGATTTAGTAACGCTTGTTGGAAACGCTCCGCTTGTTTATGTGAATCTAAGAAATAACAATGCTCTGCGACACCTGGCGTACCAAAATCATTACTGACGCTACCAACAGCCATGATAAGTATATCGTAGGAAAGACTCCTTTCAGGCAATATGAGCTGGCCTTTATCATCACTTAATGAATCGAGTGTAATATTCTTTGTGTCTGGATCGACTCCAGTGACTGTTCCGAGCTGAAACTGATAATGGTGTTTTGCCGCATGAGCTCGGTAGTTAACACCATCGTTATTAATATCAATAGACCCTGTTGCCACTTCATGAAGAAGAGGCTTCCAAATATGTGTACGGCTGCGATCAACTAAAATAATTTCTGCTTTACGCTTTTTACCTAATCCATGACCTAAGCGGGTAACCAATTCCAAGCCACCTGCACCACCGCCAACAACAATAATTCTCTTCATTTAAAAACGCCCCTATAACTGAATAATCAGGAAAGCACTCACAAAGCGCTTTCCTGATTATTCATTGAAACCATAGAATTTATTTTGCTCGCTGTGCCAACACTTTATCAAGTGTATTCGCAAACGCCTTCCTATCTTGCTGGTTAAAAGTTGAAGGGCCATCTGTTTGAACGCCGGAAGAACGCATTTGCTCCATAAAATCCCGCATGGCCAAACGTTGTTTGATATTCTCACGCGTATATAATTCCCCTCTAGGATTAACAGCCAATGCGCCTTTCTCAATAACCTCTGCGGCTAAAGGAATATCTGCGGTTATTACCAGATCAGGTGTTGCTACGTGTTCCACGATATAGTTATCAGCCACATCAAAACCAGAACTCACAACTCTTCTTTCAATCCATTTGGAGGGAGGTATAGCAATTGCTTGATTAGCAACAAGAATACAGGGTATTTCAACTCGCTCAGCGGCACGAAATAAAATGGTTTTGATGACGTTCGGACAGGCATCAGCATCAACCCACAGTCGCATAAATATCCCCTTAGTATAAAAATCTATTATTGATCAGTCGGGGTATTAAATCCAGCAGCGAATGAAAACATATGGGCCGCAAATAGCGACCCATATGTCATAGTCAGGAAGTTTGGATATGAACCTATTGAGTACAGGCTGATAGAAAGCATTACATATTAGGGTAATTAGGACCTCCGGCCCCTTCTGGCGTGACCCAGGTAATATTTTGAGCCGGATCTTTAATATCACAAGTTTTACAGTGGATACAGTTTTGAGAATTGATCTGAAAACTCGAACCCTCTTTACTTTCAACTACTTCATAGACACCAGCCGGACAATAACGCTGAGCAGGCTCAGCAAACTTTGGCAAATTCTGTTGAATAGGTATCGACTTATCGGCCAGTACTAAATGGCATAGTTGGTCTTCTTCATGGTTAGTATTAGATAAAAATACTGACGATAATTTATCAAAACTTAACTTTCCATCAGGTTTTGGATAATTTGGCGCAGTATGCTTTTCAGCAAGTTCCAAGCAGGCGTAATCAGGCGTCAGATCTTTAAAGGTAAAAGGCAAGCGGCCAGAAAACATATTTTGATCTAACCAGTTATACGCCCCACCCCAAAATGTTCCAAGAGAATGCATTACAGGAACGAAGTTACGAGCCTGCTCAAGTTCTTTGCCTAACCAAGAGTTTCTAACTATTTCATCATAATGAGCAAGATCGGTCGATGTAGACTCTTTCTGCAAGGCGTCGCATATAACATCGGCGGCTAGCAGCCCACTTTTCATTGCGGTATGAGTGCCTTTGATTTTTGCAGGGTTTAACGTACCAGCATCACAACCTACCATTAGGCCGCCAGGAAAACTCATTTTTGGCAAAGAAGCCCAACCACCTTTAGCAATGGCTCTAGCACCATAAGAGACGCGTTTAGCGCCTTTTAGATGTTCTGCTATCAGAGGGTGATGTTTATAGCGCTGGAACTCGTCATAAGGACTAAAATAAGGGTTCTTATAATTTAGATCAGCAATAAGACCGACAACCACTTGATTGTTTTCTAAGTGATAAAGAAAACCACCGCCACCCGCTTCTTTACCAAGCGGCCAGCCTGCGGTATGAATAACGGTACCCGGTTTACTTTGTGCTTCAGGCACATCCCAAAGCTCTTTAATACCAAGTCCATAATGCTGAGGAGCCTTACCTTTATCAAGGTCAAAATGAGCAATAAGTTCTTTACCCAAATGACCACGACACCCTTCAGAAAATACGGTGTATTTGGCTTTTAACAACATGCCCGGCATATAACCATCTTTATGCGAGCCATCTGCTGCAACGCCCATGTCACCGGTAATAATACCTTCTACATCGCCGCTTTCGTTATAAGCAATGTGTGCTGCAGAAAACCCTGGGAAAACTTCAACACCCAAGGATTCAGCTTGCTCGGCTAACCATCGAGATAAATTACCAAGGCTAATGACATAATTGCCTTCGTTATGGAGTGTTTTTGGAATCATCCAATTACTTAATTTATGTTTGGCTGATTCAGAACCTAACCAATATAATTCATCAACGTTTACTTCGGTCAGTAACGGCGCACCCATCGCCTTCCAATCGGGAAATAATTCAGCTAGCGCTTTTGGGTCAACCACGGCACCGGATAAAATATGCGCGCCAATTTCTGAGCCTTTTTCAACCAAGCAGACACTAAGTTCTTGTTTATTCTCTTGAGCTTTTTGCATCAAACGACAAGCAGCTGAAAGCCCCGCTGGGCCTCCACCTACGATTACTACATCAAACTCCATAACTTCTCTGTCTGTCATAACATCTCCTACAGCAGGCTTAGCATTTTTATTATTCTACGGTATTGTGGTGTGAGAACTATCTTGAAAAACTATTTTCATTCAGCTCGTCGATAGATCCTTGTCCATTCATGACTGTATAAGCCTGATATTTAGCACGTTCTAAAATATGATCGCAATAGAAGTCTGCTGATTGTTTCCAAGATTGCTTCTGCTGTTCACTGAATGCGGCATTTTTCTCACTCAACATTTGCGCTCTAGTTTGCAACCAGCCGCCAATCACATTGCCCATCATCATCATATAGGAATACGCAGAGCCTGTTCCCAGATTGGAATCTTTGTTCATAGCCTCTAAACATTGGTGAGTTGCTTGTTCTGCCAGTTCAATCGTGGCTAACACTTTTTTTGCATTAACGCTGGCCGCGCCCATGGCCAATTCTTCAAGCTCAATTTTCATTTCTGAAAATAAAGCGCCCATGGCCGCTCCTTTATCTGAAAACAACTTACGGCCTATTAGGTCAATTGCTTGAATACCGTTTGTACCTTCATAAATAGGCAAAATTCTAGCATCACGAGCGTGCTGCGCTACACCTGTTTCTTCAATAAAACCTACTCCGCCATGCACCTGAATAGCTAAAGATGTAATTTCCTGAGCTTGCTCAGTAATCCAGCCTTTCACAATCGGAGTTAACAATGCACTACGTGTTTTAGCAATCGTCTTATGGTCGCCATCGGCTAAATGCGATACGTCATTTTCTACCGCAGCAAAGTAAATTAGTGAGCGCATAGCATCGATCTGAGACTTCATGGTCATCAACATCCGTAACACATCAGGATGCTCAATAATGGCTGCTTTCCCAGAGCGATCTGGTTTCATACCTTGCTTACGTTCTTTGGCGTACTCTAATGCTTGTTGATAGGCGCGCTCTGCAATGGCTAAGCCTTGCAAACCAACACCCTGACGCGCATTGTTCATCATGGTGAACATGGCCTTAATGCCTTCATTTTGCGCACCAACTAGATACCCAATCGCACCATCATTATCACCAAAACTCATGACACACGTAGGCGATGCATGTATTCCCATTTTATGTTCTACAGACACAACCTGAACATCATTACGGTCTGCTGGATTGCCTTCAGAGTCTAATAAAAACTTAGGAACAATGAATAGCGATATCCCTTTTACACCCTTAGGGGCATCAGGAAGACGAGCTAAGACTAAATGAATGATGTTGTCACTCATTTGATGATCCCCCCACGTGATGAAGATTTTTTGACCCTTAATACGATAAACATCGCCATCAGGAGACGCCTTACAAGCAATGGCGGCCAAATCAGTACCTGCAGAAGGCTCTGTTAGGTTCATTGTGCCAGTCCACTCACCGCTTAACATTTTCGGTAAGTAGGTATCTTTCAGGGTCTCGCTCGCATGAGAGCTGATTGCTTCGATAGCGCCTTGGCTCAATAAAGGACATAGCGAAAAAGCAAGATTAGCGGCTTGAACACCTTCGTTGACTGCGGTCGCAATACTAGAAGGTAAGCCTTGGCCACCATATTCAACTGCACCGGAAAGAGAACCCCATCCCCCTTCACAGTAGCTACGATAAATAGCTTTAAAGCCCGTTGCTTCAAACACATCACCATTTTCAACTCGGGAGCCTTCTTGATCTCCAGACCAATTTAGCGGAGCAATAACCTGTTCGGTTAACTTGCCTGCTTCTATTAAAATCGCTTCAAGCAAATCGTCATCAAGGCCGCCTTCAATGTAAGGGGCCAAGCGATCGAAGCGAGCCACCTGTTGTAGCGTAAAAAGAATGTCGTTTAGGGGATATAGATAATCGCTCATTTTTTATTCTCCGGTAATTTTTCCGAGCTGATGCATCTTTATATCATGGTAAAAGTAAGCAAATCACTCAATAACATTTCAATCCGTTATTCATGACAAAAAAAACCAATATGAAAAAAAATTGCTCACAAAATACCGTTTTATATGCTTTTCATAGAATGGCAGAACTTCAGAAATTCATCACTTTTTCGATATTCACCCGGCGTCATTCCAGTCCATTTTTTGAATGAGCGAAAAAAAGCACTAGGTTCATCAAATCCCATTAATGTCGCGATGTCATTAATACTCAGCTGTGGAGCATTCATGTAGGTAATGGCCGCCTCTTTACGACATTCGTCTTTAATTTGCTGATAGGAAGTTTTTTCATCATTAAGTCGACGTCTTAGAGTAGAAACACTCATATTGAGCGCGCTCGCCACTTCATCAGCACTCGGCATCTCTCTTGAAAAGTCTTTACCTAACATCGCCATTACTTGAGATTTTAAACTGTTATCATTTTCAACCATCACTAACAATTGGTACGGTGCTGTTTTCAGGAAGCCCCGTAAACTGTCTTCTGTTTGAACAATGGGCATATCGAGGTAACTCGCGGGGAAAACAAGGGCATTTGCATGTTGATTAAATTTAACCTCCGATTGAAACAAGGTTTTATAGTATTCAACGTCATTAGGTCGTTCGCTGGTAAAATACGCCGCTTTTAAATTTAACCGTCGGCCAATTAACCAACATATAAAATGATGCCACATAGAAAGTGTAGTGCGTAATTGTTCTTTGGATTCTGGAACAACTAAATCGTTAATGTTTGACTCTACTGATTCGATCGGGGCAAAAGTGACCATTGCAAAGCGCCCTTTTTTGATCAACACAGGTTTGATTGTCGGGCCACGGCAAATATCGTAAAAATCGCTGCACCGGTACATTGCATGCGCCAAAGTACGCGCATGAATGATACATAGACACATCATACGAAAAGTTCCATTAGGCACTTTACCACCACTTAACATGCCAAATGACTCGTCTTGCACAAGCCACATAATACGTTGGTATAACATGCCATACTGGTAAGCAGGAAAATGAGTATTTTGTTCAATATCTGAGCGTGAAATATCCAAGCTTTCTAATAATGCATTGCTGTCTAAACCTTGATCCTCGACGGCCTTCAACAAATAACGCACACTTGACATAGGAACAGACGCTTTCACATTCATGTTTCAACTCATCCCGTATAGATAATTCTTATTGTAATGGATAATTTGGGTATAAAAAAAGGCTGCAAAAGCAGCCTTTTTTATATTTTACAGATATTTGCTTAATTCTCTTCAGAGAAAGCTGACAACAATTCATCAACAGACAAATCTTCAGTTTCCTGATTTATCCCAGACGTTAATGTCGGCTTAATAAATTCGGGTTCTTTCTCTTCTTTAGGTTTCACGAACACAAAACGACGTGGACGTGCAACTGCCTGTGCCGCTTCTTTTGCAGGAAGCAGCCCAAGTCTATCAAGCTTCTTAGTCGCTTGCTCTTTGCGTTCCTTGGATTTCTTTACTTTAAAACGGCGAGTCGATGATGATTTACGAGCTTTATTTTGCTCTTTCATCATTTCCTTTGAACCTGTTTTTCCAAGTTTACCGCGCATGCTGCGTGATTTTTTAGTACGAGCCATAATTACCTCTCTTTATCGCGCAGCATTGTAACAGTCAATTCAAGCGAGGTCATCAATTAGACGGTTAGCAATCCGCTTTAAACGTACTGTGCCCTATCTGTCTTTGCTTGCCAATCTGTCCTAGCAAGGTTTTCACTTTATCAGAGTCATTATTTTTTAATGCTATTTCTAAAGAAGAGAAGACGTTAATGGTATCGTCAATCACACTTTGGTATTTAGCCGTTTCTTTTGCAAGCTCATCACCTGCCAATTTTTTCTCAGTAAATAGATAGGGCGTTTGTGTGCGAGCATCTTTGAACAAAGCAATGACTTGCTCTACGTTCTTAGTCGCTTCTGCGTTGTCTCCCGCTTTCAGATTGGATGCCATACCTTTTAAGTGCGTTTTAATGCTTTCCATATCGTGATGTAGAGGACTAACCTCACAAACACCGTGCGCAAACACATTAGTCGATAACGCTAAGGTAGCGAGTGCACCAATAAAAAGACGTTTGTACATTAAAAATTTCCTCTAGTCGGGGCAATTATAAAATTTAGCATTGCTATTTATTATGTATGGTATCAAGAATTTACCCTTTTCATTGCCTAAACACAAATAGAAAAGCGAGACTCAATAGGATCCAACGAGATTCCTTGTTAAAGAGTAAATCTTGCGATTTGCTGCTCTAATCGTTGTGCTAATTCTGCTAAGGATTCAGCACCTTTTGCACTCTCATGGGACTCTATTGCTAACTTATTAGCGATTTCTTTGATTGATAAACTATTATTTGAAATATCACTGGTAACAATATTTTGCTCTTCTGCTGCGCTCGCAATTTGCAATGACATATCACTAATACGTTGCACCGAATTTTGAATTGCTACCAGACTTTCTGCCGCCGAAATCGCGTCTTTAACCGAGTTATTTGCAGTTGTTTGGCCCGATACCATGATCCCCACTGCTTTTTTAGCCGTATTATTCAAGCCATCGATCATTTCCTTGATTTCTTCGGTGGAATTTTGTGTTCTTTGCGAGAGCACTCGTACTTCATCAGCAACCACAGCAAAACCACGACCTTGCTCTCCTGCTCGCGCCGCTTCTATGGCAGCGTTTAATGCTAACAAATTAGTTTGTGCAGAAATGTTCTGAATAGTCACCAAAATCCCGCTAATGCTCTGAACTTGCTGATCGAGATTACCAATAATATTAGAAGCATCATTCACTTGTATGGCTAATTCACTAATTGACTCTTTACTTTTTACGACTTTATTAGCGCCTAGCTGACTATTCTGAAAGGCTTCTTTAGAAGCATTTGCTGTACTTTCAGCGTTTGAGGCAATTTCATGTGTCGCAGTAGACATTTGACCTACTGCTGTCGCTACAGCGGTAATTTCATCTAATTGAATACTGAGCTCCAAAGATGATTGAGAGGTTAATCGATGAGAATCCTGTGCTAAATTATTAAGATTAAATGATAACGCTTTGATTTCACTAATAATGCCCGCCAAAGTTTGTAGAAAGCCATTAAAATGGCGCGCCAAATGACCAATTTCATCATTACTATTTTCTGGAATGCGAGTGGTTAAATCGCCTTGTCCATTATTCATTTGCGCCAACGCTTGGCTGACTTGATCAATACCACTCAACAATTTTCGACTAACCAGCCCCATAACAATGCTGACTAGTAAGGCCGCTATAACCATTGCAATAATCAGAGCGATTAATAGATTGTGCAAAGGCGCCATTGCGGTCGCTTTGTCTAATTGGAAAAAGATAATCCAATTCGTATTTGGAACAGCGACACCTGCCACTAAGTCAATACCCTCTGCAGAGGGAACTTCGACCAGTTTTCCATTTCCTTTATCGATAACACTCACGCCATAACCCAAAGATGTTTTCATATTTTTTAGCGTGAGCTTTTCATTAGGATGAGCAATAATTGTTCCTTCGCTTGTCGCTAAAAACACACGACTTCTGTCCATTAATTTAACATTGAGAATGCTTTTAACCAGACTAGTTAAATTGATATCCGCACCAATTACACCTTTTATCTCGGTACCATCTTCTACCTTCTTGGCTGCTGAAATAACCAACTTTCCTGTACTAGCATCAACATAAGGCTCTGTGTATTCAACCTTGTCTGAATCGAGGCCTTTTTTATACCAAGGGCGAGTTCGTGGGTCGTAATCTGCTGGTAAAGGGGTGTGATGACTTAATACCATTTTTCCAGCTGTCGTACCGATGTACGCCAAGTCAAAATTACCCGACTTTTCAGCTTGTAAAAGTGCGCCAACCGTCACATCATGCTTAATAAAGTGCTCATTTAAACCATTAATAGTCGATGTTTTGCCATGAATCCATTCTGAGATAGTCCGAGATTGTCCTTCTGCAATCGACGATACCTGATTATTCAGGCCATCTACTAAGGTGCTCTTTAGTTGGAAGTAACCAAAAGAGCCAACAATTAACGCAACAATGATGGCGGAGGCGAATACCACCAGTGAAAACTTACGCTGTAACGTCATGACACAGTCTCCGAAGTAATTTTGATAATAATTAGAGCCGTCGACCTTTTGCTTAAAAAATAGCAATTCGATCCACCTTTTTATGATTTGATACAGTAAACGATAGGTTTTATAGGTTATGTACAGTGTAAAAGTTCGATTACTAACTACCCTTTTAACGTTAATAATCAGCTCACCATCATGGTCTGAGTCTGAATGCAGCGATTACGATGCGAAAAATGCGGCAAATAAAGTGACTGAGAAATTCATAGCTGGTAAGGTTTTTCATCAAGCTGAAGTGTTAAAAGTCCATCGACCTAGCAAACAAAAAGAGATCGCCAGCTACATAAAAGCAGGCGATCTCTATTACACTGTTTTTTCATTAGTTAACGGTAAGTGCACAGTCAAAATAATGAAGCGAACTAACGGTAAATACTAATCTTTGTTTGACGACTTATCTTGATGTGATTTTTTTTCCGTAGGTTTAGCATCACATTCATTTTCGTCGTCATCCTCTTCTTCGTCCTCATCACCTAGTTTAGAAATTTCTTCTAAACGCTCAATCACTTTGGCAGAGATAGTTCCTTCTGGGTAGTCACCATGTTCATCTGCAACGCCAGGTTCCATTCCCGTTAGTAAATGTAACGCTTCATCCGCGGAAGAAATGGCATAGACATGGAATTGTCCGGCCTTTACCGCATCTACAATTTCGTCACTGAGCATTAGGTTATTCGCGTTTGATTTAGGGATAATTACCCCCTGTGTACCACTCAAGCCACGAGCATTACAGACATTAAAGAAGCCTTCAATTTTTTCATTTACCCCACCAATTGCTTGAATTTCACCGTATTGGTTTAACGAGCCAGTAATAGCAAGATCTTGACGCAAAGGTATTTGGATCAGTGCAGAAAGCAGGCAACATAGTTCAGCGGTTGACGCACTGTCACCATCTACATAACCATAACTTTGCTCCATCGCGATTGAAGCAGAAATATCTAAGGGATAACGTTGAGCATATTTATTACCGAGATAACCCGATAAAATAAGCACACCTTTCGAGTGAATATTTTGACCTAGATTAGACTCGCGCTCGATATCAATGATGCCCTTCCCGCCCGGATGCACTGTAGTGGAAATACGTGCCGGTGCACCGAAGCTACTATCGCCAATTTGCATTACGGTCAGACCATTAATTTTCCCCACCGCATGACCGTCACTTTCTAGCAACACAGTACCTTCAATGATTTCTTCAATGATCTTTTCACTGACACGTCCAGTTCTGTGTTTTTTAGCTTTCAAAGCGCGAGCAATATGATCTTCAGTAATATTCTTTTCATGCGCCATTTCTCGAACAAAGTCGGCTTCGCCTAATAATTCGAAAACATCACCAATCTTAGCCGCCATTTCGTTCTGGTGCTCCGCTAAGCGACTACTGTATTCGATTAAAGCGGCCACACCATTGCGCGTCACATTCGCATATTCTTCTTTGTCGATTCGATCTTTCATCAAACGAGCAAAAGCCAATTCGGACTCTTTTGTGCGCTTTAGAGTGTCATCAAAATCAACAAGAACACGGAACATTTCTTGAAAATCTGGATCAGCATCTTGCAGTAAGTAATAAATGTCTCTTGAACCAATTAAGACAACTTTCACTTGCAAAGGAAGATCTTGAGGGGCCAAGGTCGTCGTATTCATTAAACCCATATCTGCGTATGGATGCTCAATTTTTAATGATTTACTCTTCAAAGCACGCTTCAATGCTTCCCATAAATAGTGATCTGTTAATAATTTTTCAGCATCAAGAATTAAATAACCACCGTTCGCCGCATGCAAGCTGCCAGAACGAATTAAGCGATAGCTTGGAATCAGCATACCTTGGTCGCTACTGTATTCCACTTGTCCGAATAAATTACGATACGTTGGGTGAGATTCATAAACGACTGGCATACCGCCGTCTGGTTCATGAGTCACGGCTACGTTCGGCAAATAGAGCTCTTCATACAATTGACGACGACCGGCTTCATCTCGATTTTCCGACACCTTATCATCCGCCACTTGATCCATAATGGTTTTATCTAAGTCTTCACGCATCGCCTTCAAATAAGCTGTTACAGCTTCGTGCGCTACGTACTCTTCAAACATGGGAGCCATTAAAGGATCTAATGCTTCATTGACCGTATCAAGATTAAGTTGACGCAATTGCTCGTAAGTCGCCCGTTTCCAAAGTGGCAAGCTTAATAGCTCTTCATTCAATAAACTTTCCAGTTTAGATACAGACTCTTGAAAAGCATCACGATCTTCATCACTTAAACCAGCAAAATCATTCTCTTCGATTGCTTTGCCGTCTTTCATTGGCGCAAAGCTAACAGAAGACGCATCACGAAACATAGCAACGCCAATTTTTACCGCAACACGTTCGACTTTATTAATTGCCGACTCATATTGCTCATTAAAAGCTCGGTCAATAGCCCCTTTTTGTTGCTGATAAGAAGGGTTTTCAAACGCAGCAGGAAACGTAACCATTAAACCATCAATAAGCGCGCGTATTTGTTTTTCAAAAGCGGCCGCATTACCAGGAGCAAACTCAATGGCTTTAGGTCGGTGTGTTTCTGTGAAATTATTAATATACGCCCATTCATTAGGTGGCGTACGACGTTTGGCTTCACTTTTAAGATAACTTAATACATACGATGAACGACCTGTTCCAGAATCGCCCATGGCAAATATGTTATAGCCTGGACGCTGCATAGCAACGCCAAACTGAATCGCTTCTACCGCTCGTTCTTGCCCTAAAATGCCACTTAATGCATCAATATCTTTGAGGGTTTCGAATGGAAGATGATCTGCCGGTACTTTTGCCGACAAGGCTTGATATGGAAGTGGGGTAACCATACTTGACATCAATGAGCTTCCTTTAATAAAACAAGCTGCCTTTTTGGTCAGGCTTGCGAAAGAAGAATGTCTTCTTTTCCGTTATATTTTAAATTTATAATCTCAGACTAACACCCTTATTTACCAATCACCTATACGCAAAAGGTAAACTAAAGAGGTTTCTAGACAATTCAATTCACTTTGATTAAAAAACAGCCAAAACAGTTAGGTTGATTCAGTGATTCGTTGTTCAGCATTCGCTTTTGTGAAAACGCGGTGGAAATTTTCCGCCGTAGCTTCTAATAAAGCCTCATACCGAATACCTTTTATGTCAGCGACAAACTGAGCAACATCGGCCACGTATTGCGGTTCATTTTTTTTACCACGATGTGGCACTGGCGCTAAATATGGAGAATCGGTTTCAACAATCAAAGAGGACAATGGCAGCTTTTTAACCGTCTCTTTTAACACTTGCGCTGTTTTGAAGGTGACTATTCCAGAAATTGAAATCAAATAGTTTTCATCCAGCGCCTCTTTCGCCATAGCATAATCTTCTGTAAAGCAATGCAATACGCCAGCAGTGTTTGGATTACCATACTGACGAATCAACGACAAAGTATCTTCTTTGGCATCACGCGTATGAATAATAACCGGTAAACCTAATTTGCCAGCCGCCGCTAAATGATGAGAAAAGCTTATTTTTTGCCTCTCATGCACTTCGGCATCTTTTTCATAAAAGTAATCAAGACCCGTTTCACCAATGGCAATAATTTTCTCATGTTGAGCAAGCGACATTAGGGCATCAGGAGACGTAATAAGTCCTTTTTCATGCAATGGATGTACACCACAACTGGCAAAGATGCCTTCGCGCTGGGTAAAGCCAAGAATAGTATCCATGTCTTCCAGATTTACCGCGATACTGAGCATTTGCTTCACACCCTTCTGAGCCGCC
Source organism: Marinomonas sp. TI.3.20 (assembly GCF_038155025.1). NCBI lineage: Bacteria > Pseudomonadati > Pseudomonadota > Gammaproteobacteria > Oceanospirillales > Oceanospirillaceae > Marinomonas > Marinomonas sp. TI.3.20. The sequence goes on from NZ_JBAKAS010000006.1 coordinate 203,239, forward strand.
GCATCAATCGCGCCATTAATATCTCCGTTATAGGGTGTTAAATCCAGTTTGTCTAAATGGCAGTGAGTGTCAATTAACATAAAAATGTCACCATTGATTTAATTCGTATGTAAGTTGTATGGTCGGATTAAGGTTGGTTTTTAAAAGATCCGATTTCATTTTTTGCAGACTTTGATAACGCTGCATAATTTGCTGAATGCCCATGCGGCGCATGATGACCGGATATACCTCAAATAAAGCAGAAGGTAAATCCGCCCCAGCAGAATGATTAATACACTGGTGCAAAATAGCAGCCAAACCATTGCAATAATCTTCAATATTGGTGTTACTAACGCCCTTTAATACAACGTCTGTTCCTTGTTCACCAAGCAACATTGTTTTAAGAGCGCTTGGCAATCCTGTATAGATGGCGGTTTTTTGCTGCTTTTCAATATCAATAAGACGAAATGGTTGAGTGGTTAACCAAAACAACGTGCTCAATTCATCCCCATCTGGCTGCCCACTTAACCAGTTTTTCACCTCATCAATGTTTGGCGTCGGTACATTGACCAATAAACACCGACTACGAATGGTGGGTAATAAACTGCTCGACTGGGAGCTTGTGAGTACGAAGTAAGTTTGGTCCGCTGGCTCTTCTAATGCTTTTAATACCGCGTTGGCGGCGTTAATATTCATTGCCTGTGCGTGAGTGATGAGCACAACTTTATTGTTACCAACTTGCGGTTTTTGACTGATTTTCTGTGTTAATTGGCGAATATGGTCGACTTTTATCGTCCCTTCCTCACCATCTAAAATACGGAAATCTGGGTGTGTGTTCGCTGCAATTAACTGGCATGAATGGCAGTAACCGCAAGCGGCCGCCTGATCCAACTCTTCACACATTAAATCTTTGACCATAGCGCGAGCCAGCACTTCTTGACCAACGCCATCAGCGCCTGTCACTAATAAAGCATGCGACAGCTTCTTTTGCTTTTTTAAAGCCTGTACTTGACGTAATGAAGCGGTAAGCCAAGGAGCGATGTCTGTCATCTAAATACTCTCTTCCCAGGTAGACTTAAGGGCATCTAGTGTCGATATGATTTGCTCACTGACACTGCTAAGGGACTGGCTAGCATCAATTATTTTTATCCGTTCTGGTTCAGATGAAGCCTGCTCTAAAAAGCCTGCTCGCACTTTTTCATGGAAAACAATAGATTCTTTATCTAGGCGGTCTGCATTTTTTCGTTGAGCAACGCGCTCTAAACCTATTGCTACAGGAACATCTAATAATAGCGTGGCATCAGGCCTGTCATCCCCAACAACCCATTTAGTAAGTGTATTAAGTATCTCTAAATCGCCACCACGAGCTTTACCTTGATAAACAAAAGACGAATCAATAAAGCGATCACTAATGACCCAAATATTATTCTTCAATGCAGGGCGAATTTTTTGAGACATATGCTGCGCTCTTGCGGCGAACATCAGCAGGAGCTCCGTCATATCATCAACGGTTTCATCACGCGACGCCAATATTAGTGCGCGAATATCTTCAGCCAATGCCGTGCCACCTGGCTCACGAGTAACAATAAAATCGATACCTTTTGACTCTAACCAGGCTTTAATGCATTCAATAGCGGTTGACTTACCACTTCCTTCACCGCCCTCTAAAGAGATAAATTTACCAGTCATTTTGAATTCTCCTTAGAAGTAGACTCTGGACTCGATTTATAATCTGCTCGCCTATGATATTTTTGATACTTAGCAACCGCTTTATTATGCTCTTGTAATGTTCTGGAAAAAGCATGAGTGCCATCGCCTTTGGCAACAAAGTATAGCGATGTCGTTTTACCTGGGTTCAAGGCCGCGATAATGGCCTCTTTCCCAACATTGGCAATCGGCGTTGGCGGTAGCCCAAAGTGTAAATACGTATTATATGGAGACTTGGAACGAAGGTCTTTTCTAGTCAAGTTACCATTAAAATTTTCTCCTAAACCGTAAATGACGGTAGGATCTGTTTGTAAGCGCATTCCCTTTTGTAAACGATTTACGAAAACACGTGAAATCAATGGTCGCTCAGAAGGCTCCCCTGTTTCTTTTTCTATGATAGAGGCCATGATGAGTGCTTCGTATGGGGTTTTATAAGGCAACCCCTTTTCTCTTTTATCCCATAAAGAGGTCAATGTCTGGGTTAGCAAACGATGGGATTGTTGCAAAATACTGAAGTCTGTATCGCCTTTATGATATTGGTAAGTGTTCGCAAAAAATTGCCCTTCTGGATTACTGGCGTCCAAAGAGAATTTCTTCGAAATTTGTTCATTAGACAAACCTTCCAACGACATTGTTATATTATTTTTTGCTGACATCGTTTCTAAATAATAACGAAGCGTTTTGCCTTCTAATAAGGTTACTGAATAAACAATGGATTTTCCTGAGTCAAAAAGAGCCATTAAGTCTAATAAATTCATTCCAGATGTTATCGCGTATTCTCCTACTTTAGGAATCCACTCTGGATGCAATTTGGTTACAATTCGTACTAATATGGGATCTAAAACCCAACCTTTATTGCTCAGTTCTTCGCCAATTTGATAGGATGTATCCCCAGCATGAATAGAAAAACGCTGTTCTTTTGCCAGTTCTATAGGCGCAGTAATGGCGTAGTAAATGGCAGCAGCTACAATAGCTCCTAAAGAAACGAATAAAACAAAAAATCTGATAAACCATTTAATAAACGTCATGCACATCCTTAGTTTGCATCAGCTGCTGTAATTGTTGAGTGTGAACGCCAATCGGCATGGATGACCCTAATAGAGATATCACCGGAACAATACCCATCAAACTATTTGTAATAAAAATTTCATCGGCTTGTTTAAGTGTGTGTAAAGGGAAGTTTCCTATTTCAGCATGATAGCGTGTTTGATCACTCAATATATGGTGACGAAAAACACCTTGAACCCCTGCTTGACTCAACGACGGCGTATACAAGACCCCTGCTTTAAACCAAAAAATATTACTTTGAATACATTCAATCACATAACCATGACCATCTAGCATCACATCTTCAAAATGCTGATCGTCTAACTTTTGCTTGGCCAATACGTTTTCAAGACGATTTAAGTGTTTCATCCCTGCTAAAAAGGGGTTTTCACTGACAGGAACATCAGATATACCAAGAGCGACTCCACGATTTTTTTGCACCTGGTAATCTGGTGCATCGGCAAGACCTATCAAAATGGTATGTTGGCATTCTTTAGGAGGTAAATACCCTCGACCACCCTCACCTCTTGTGACAATGATTTTCACCACTGATTCTTTGTTAACAAGAGGCAGAATAGAATCGTGTAGAAAAAAACGTAGCTGAGCCAATTGCGCGGCTGAATACGGCATAGCCAGTTTTTTTAAACCGCGACTAAGGCGCTCAATGTGTTCATCTAGATATTCAAATCCAGCGGGAAATACTTTAATCGTCTCAAAAAGACCATCACCGTAGGCTAAACCTCGGTCAGATGGAGAAATTAAGTCTTGTTGATAATTAATAAACCATTGCATGGAGACGAATAAACTCAGAATAAAAACGGTGGGCTATGATAGCGTAAAAGTCACAAGCCTCCCAGAGAGCTTTGAACTTAAAACAAGACAATCTGATACATCGATAGCGGAGGTATATAACAGCTTTAGCTAAAGACTAATGTATAAAAATAATCTGAAAATATGAGTGTTTTAGTTACGACACTAACGCAAAGAGGGGGATAAAAATTAAAAAAACAAGATAGGTGAGATTATAAAAACCTCAAATAGAAATAGCCTTGGAATCACGATGAAACCACTGCTTTAATGACGTCTTAGTCTGAAAGAAATCAGATAAAAAAAGTCTTAACAAAGTTGGCGTCCCGTAGGGGGTTCGAACCCCTGTTACCGCCGTGAAAGGGCGGTGTCCTAGGCCTCTAGACGAACGGGACACAACTAGCTTTTATAGTGCTATAACTCACGATTCATATAATATTATTCTAATAAATTAGAATGGCGTCCCGTAGGGGGTTCGAACCCCTGTTACCGCCGTGAAAGGGCGGTGTCCTAGGCCTCTAGACGAACGGGACACAATTAGCTTTTTTAGTGCTACAACTATTTATCATGACACTTTGTCAGTC
>NZ_JBAKAS010000007.1:0-178276 GCF_038155025.1 Marinomonas sp. TI.3.20
CCCACAAATGAGGGTCACATTAAGTTGATCAGAAGCCGTAAACATGAGTCTTTTATTCCAATTTAAAAAATGAAAGACTTTATGGTTTTTGGAAGAGACTGCTATGTGGGGTTTAGCCGACGCTCACCTTAAAACAGACAACTCCAGTCTTAATATTACTGGACGCGCCAAATTTACAGCGTCGCATACTGACAGTGGGGGTCTACCTGGATTTAGTTCTCGCTTAGGTGCAAATGGGCAGGTTCAAAACAATGATGGTGTAAGCGCGTTTTTTAATGTCGGTTGGGAGATGCAATCTACTCGAGACACGATATCAAGCAATGTTAAAGGTGGCGCTGACAACATAAAATCACGATATATATTCGTCGGTTTAGGTTCCAAAACATTAGGGAAAATCACTTTAGGACAAAATGACACACCATTTTACACAATGGTAACGTCCACTACAGATATCCCTTATTACAACAGCATGGAAGCCTCCGCAAATACTTACGGCTACGACTTTGCTCCTAATCTAGCTCTTTATTCAAATAAATTTGGTAAATTATCCGTAGAAGCATCTTATCAGTTTAAAACAGTAGAAGGTGGCTCTTCAAATAACGGTGATGTTCTTGATTATTATGATGCAGGCTTAACATCTGCTAACTTTAAAACTCAAAATAATGCTTATAGTGCTGGTGCTATCTATAGCCTTAACGATCACTTAAATGTACACGCTGGTTATGCTTATCAAACCTTTATGAACGATGCGACTAAAGCCGACTATGGTTTCGCTTTAGACTACACCATTAATAATCTTTATTTAGGCGCCGTTTATACTTATAGCAAAGAAGATGATGGCACAAACTCTGCTAACCACAAAGGTGCTGAAGTAACGGCAAGTTACTCTATGAATCAATATACCTTTGATACTAGTTACGCTTACGGAAAACAGAAAAGTGATATTTCCGGTCAAGATAAAACGTACGCCAAAGCAATCAATGTCGATGTTGTATACGCGGTATTTAGTAACGTAAATGCGGCAGTAGGTATAAGCCATGTAACCACTGGTAAAAATGAATATTACACCAGCTTAAATTACTCGTTCTAAACATTTGTTTTAATTAGTCAGGAAGCACTAACTAAATCAAATTGGTTATTAGGAAAGTCTTTTCAGTCCCCCCTTCTGAAAAGCACATAAAAAAAGAGGCCGAGGCCCCTTTTATTAATGCACTAAAACAATTTCACGTGCTGCAGATCTGCCATTAGCGTTTTAACATCAGTTTTGATCACCAGAAATTCGGCTGCCAACGGCTGACGTCTGATTCTTATATTTAGCATTGTCGCGCTTGTTATAAGGACGCTCTGCAGAACCAGACATGGTTTCGAAATTAATCGCACCAATGGTCATACCAGGACTCAGTGCAATGGGTAATTTGCCACCGTTTAAGAACTCTAAAACGATGCCGCCGCTCCAACCTGGATCAATCCGATGGGCGGTTACATGCACCATCAGACCTAAACGAGCCAAAGAAGAACGTCCGTCTAACCAGCCAACTAAATTATCTGGCAAGGTCACAGACTCCTTGGTAACGCCCAACACTAACTCACCTGGGTGAATGAAGAATGGCTCGCCGTCATCGACCAAAATCTCATCACTCATCACAGACTCGATGACTTTATTCAGATCTGCTTTCGAACTACTAAGATCCAAATACGGCGCCGGATGCCCCTGAAACACACGAAAGGAATTCCCTAATCGAAGGTCCACGGAGACGCCGCTAATCACGCTATTATCTGGGCGAGGTTCTATGGTGATGCTACCTTCGTCTAAGGCTTTAATGATATCTCGGTCACACAAACGCATTGCTATTCCTTAATCGTCACTCATGCCAATGGTAGGCATTGTAAACTGGTTATCTTGTTGGGACGCAAGAGTAGCACCAAGCTTACGCGCAATCGACTGATAAATGCCGGCGGCTTCGCTTTCAGGCTCACTCACTACCACAGGATTGCCCGCATCACTCTGCTTACGAATGGCCAAACTTAATGGCAATTTACCCAATACATCGACATTATATTCTTTCGCCAAACTCGCACCGCCTTCGTCACCAAAGATGGCTTCATGATGTCCACAGTTCGAACAAATGTGTGTCGACATGTTCTCCACCACACCCAATACAGGAATATTTACCTTATTGAACATTTCAATGCCGCGACGCGCATCTAATAACGCAATATCTTGTGGAGTGGTAACAATTACTGAGCCTGCAACCGGCACTTTTTGCGCCAAAGTTAACTGAATATCCCCCGTACCCGGCGGCATATCGATGAATAAATAATCTAAGTCACTCCAATCAGTTTGCGTCAAAATCTGCATTAACGCGCCCGTCACCATAGGCCCACGCCACGCTACTGGCGTATCTTTAGTGGTTAAAAATGCCATCGACATCACTTGAACATCATGCGCTACCGGAGGGATGAAATATTTTTCATCGCGTATTTTCGGACGAGTACCGTCCGCAAAACCCATCATCATACCTTGGCTCGGCCCGTAAATATCGGCATCCAGAATACCCACGCGCGCGCCTTCTTTCGCCATCGCCAGCGCAAGATTGACCGTGGTAGTCGATTTACCCACTCCGCCTTTACCAGAAGCAACGGCAATAATATTTTTCACCCCTGTGAGGCCTGGGATATTCCCTTGTGTTGCCTGACTTTCTACTCGGTGTTCAATCTCCAAAATCAATTCACGAGTGTCTGCCAATAACGCTTGAATGCGTGCACTTAATTGCGCCTGTTCAGTTTGCGCAGGGTAACCCAAACTCAAAGTAAGATGTAAACGACTCGAATCCCCTGTAACTTGCCATACAGCGCCATACGCTTGACCGCTATTTTGATCGATTAGTGTTTCTAATTGAGCCTGTATTTGGGCATCGGTTTGCATTTTTCTCTCCAACAAAGCAGCTGCACTGTTTATAGGCTGTTCAATAACCGCTCATAAACAAGCACAACCGACTTTTTAATAAGTCGTTCTCATAAAATTTTCTAGAATATGTGCCAAGTGTGGGGGCAAAATGCAGAAAAGCAAGTCAAGCTATTGCACACCACAGAGGGGCTCTTATAATTACGGGATCTATTTCGTTATCAATGGTTAGGCTCTTTTAGTGCGCTTCGACTTGTTTAGCACGCGTCGATTTGGCCCTTACATCGCGATATATCCAGCGATGCCTTCCTATTGATAGAATACTCGACCTTTTACTCCAGCAGGCTTATCACTAATGGCACAAACGCAACGCAAAATTTTAGTTACCAGCGCCCTTCCATATGCAAATGGTCCCATCCATTTAGGGCATATGCTGGAACACATCCAAACGGATATCTGGGTGCGTTTTCAGAAACTTCGCGGCCACCTTTGTACCGCCGTTTGTGCCGATGATGCACACGGCACCGCCATCATGATAAAAGCGGATCAACAAGGCATCACATCAGAAGAATTGATCGACGGCGTGCGCAAAGCCCACACGGCCGACTTTAACGATTTCTTGATTGGCTATGATAACTACTACTCGACTCACTCAGAAGAAAATCGTGAAATTTCCAATCACATTTATAAGCTTCTGCGTGACAACGGCAAGATTTCAGTCCGCTCTATCGTGCAAGCGTACGATCCTGAAAAAGAAATGTTCCTTGCGGATCGTTTTATCAAAGGCACCTGCCCAAAATGTAAAGCAGAAGACCAGTACGGCGACAACTGTGAAGTCTGCTCCGCAACTTACACACCAATGGAAATGATCGACCCACGTTCGGTTTACTCTGGCGCGACACCGATTGAAAAAGAATCTGAGCATTACTTCTTTAAATTGCCAGATTTCCAAGACTTCCTGGCAAAATGGACTCGCAGTGGCACACTGCAAGATCAAGTTGCTAATAAATTGGCGGAATGGTTAGAGTCTGGCCTAAAAGAATGGGACATCAGCCGTGATGCGCCGTATTTCGGTTTTGAAATTCCAGACGCGCCAGGCAAGTATTTCTATGTCTGGCTTGATGCCCCAATCGGCTACATGGCGAGCTTCAAAAACCTATGTGATCGCACCGACGGCTTAAACTTCGACGATTACTGGGCAAAGAACTCCGACGCTGAGCTGTACCATTTTATCGGTAAAGACATCATCAACTTCCACGCCCTATTCTGGCCGGCCATGTTGGAATGCGCGGGCTACCGCACACCAACAGGCGTCAATGCCCATGGCTATGTGACCGTTGATGGTACTAAGATGTCTAAATCGCGCGGCACCTTTATTATGGCGCGTACTTATTTGAATCACTTAGACCCTCAGTATTTGCGTTACTACTTCGCCGCTAAATTGAACTCAAGTGTCGATGACATCGATCTAAACCTGCAAGACTTCGTACAACGCGTGAACTCAGACGTCGTTGGCAAAGTGGTTAACATTGCTAGCCGTACAGCTAGCTTCATCAATAAGAAATTTGACGGACTATTGGCCGCCGAAGTGAGCGAAGGTGAGATGATTCAATCTTTCATTGACGCAGGCGATGTCATTGCCGAACACTTTGAAGCACGCGAATACGGCAAAGCAGTACGCGAAATCATGCGCCTTGCGGATGTCGCAAACACCTATATTGCTGACCAAGCACCTTGGGTATTGGCAAAAGACGAAGCCACTCTGCCACAAGTACAAGCAGTATGTACTGTTGCGCTCAACTTGTTCAGCATCCTAGCGACTTACCTGAAACCAGTTATGCCAAACATGGTTGCAGACGCCGAAACCTTCCTTGGCAAAACGCTGACGTGGGATAACCGCAGCGAACTATTATTTGGTGGTCAGATTAATACCTTTAAGGCGCTAATGGGTCGTATCGAGCAAAAACAAATCGACGCCATGATAGAAGAAGGCAAAGAAGCGGCCGCCGAAGCTGCTAAAGCCAATGAGCCCGAAGCCGTGGTTGCTGAAGAAACGGAACTCACTAAAGAGCCGATCGAAGCGGAAATCAATTTTGATGACTTTGCAAAAGTGGATTTGCGCATCGCACTGATTGCCAAAGCAGAGCACGTTGAAAAAGCCAATAAGTTGCTTAAACTAACGTTAGACCTTGGTGGTGAAACCCGCACCGTATTTTCTGGCATTAAGTCTGCTTACAAACCAGAAGATTTGGAAGGCAAGTTGACTGTGATGGTCGCAAACCTAGCGCCGCGTAAAATGAAATTTGGCTTATCGGAAGGCATGGTACTCGCCGCAGGACCAGGCAAAGACGAGATCTACTTGCTTGAGCCACACGCTGGCGCAAAACCTGGCCAACGCGTGATGTAAAGGCACTCTATTAAAAGTTCGACAACTGGCTCTAAATAAGTAAAGCCAGTTGTCTCTTTTAGTCTCATAAAGTGAGCTTATATAATCATAGCTTATTATCTATATTCTAAATTACACTAACCGAAGTGACTATTTAGTCTTGTTAGTTATAAGCAGCTTGGTATAGTTACCGTCGCGCATGACACTCGCTTTATGCGTGTCTACTTCTGTGAATTCATCGATTATATTTTGGACGTGAGATGACTGATTATCTCTTGATACTGGTCAGCACCATACTGGTTAATAACTTCGTATTGGTACAATTTTTAGGCCTCTGCCCTTTTATGGGCGTCTCTAGCAAGCTAGAAACATCGATCGGCATGGCCTTAGCCACCACGTTTGTGTTAACGCTTTCTAGCCTTTGTAGCTATCTCACTTATACCTATATTCTGCAGCCATTTGGCTTAGAGTATTTGAAAACCATTTCTTTCATTCTAGTGATTGCTGTGGTGGTTCAATTTACCGAAATGGTGGTCCATAAAACCAGCCCGATCTTGTACCGTGTATTGGGGATTTTCTTACCTCTGATCACCACGAACTGTGCGGTGCTTGGTGTGGCGCTGCAAAACACCAGCAAGCAAAACGGTTTTGTTGAATCCATCCTTTATGGTTTTGGTGCGGCGGTTGGCTTCTCTTTTGTGTTGATCCTTTTCTCTGCCATGCGCGAACGCATAAATGTCGCCGATGTACCGGGCGTTTTCAAAGGTTCAGCCATTGGTATGATCACCGCAGGCCTGATGGCATTAGCCTTCATGGGCTTTACTGGCCTAGTGCAAATTTAGGAGCCATTTATGCTGACCGTGTTAATTGCTGTCGGGATCTTGTTGGTCCTATCGTTAATTTTTGGCGCCATCCTAGGTTACGCCAATGTGCGTTTCCATGTGGAAGGTGACCCTATCGTTGATCAGATCGATGCCATTTTGCCGCAAACGCAATGTGGTCAGTGTGGCCATCCTGGATGCCGCCCTTACGCTGAAGCGATTTCTAATGGCGAAGCGATCAACCATTGCCCGCCTGGTGGCCAAGCCACTATTCAAGCATTGGCAGATTTACTCGATGTAGAAGCCATTCCACTGGATGGCGACCACGGCACAGAAACCGCCAAACGCGTTGCTGTGATCCGCGAAGACGAATGCATTGGCTGTACAAAATGCATTCAAGCCTGTCCTGTAGATGCCATCTTAGGCGCCGCGAAACAGATGCACACCGTGATTGCTGACGAATGCACCGGCTGTGATTTATGTGTAGAACCTTGCCCTGTAGATTGTATTGATATGGTAGAAGTAGGCGTTACCTCACGAACTTGGTCTTGGGACAAACCCCAAGGCATTGCCGCGCAACCTGGTAGCATCATTGCGACTGACCGCCAAGCGGAGGTAGTGCACTAATGCAAACTGCGACAGTATTTTCCTTTCACGGCGGCATTCACCCGCCGGAAAACAAAGCACAATCCTTGCGTCTACCGCTGGGTCGACCTAGTTTACCAAACGAGTTGATATTGCCACTTGGTCAGCACATCGGCCAAAGCTCGCGCCCTCTTATCAATGTGGGTGACAAGGTACTAAAAGGCCAAACGATCGCCATTAACAATGGTTTTTTAAGCAGCTTTTTGCACGCACCGACCTCTGGCACCATCAAGGCCATCGAAGAGCGCCCTATCGCGCACCCTTCGGGCTTGAGCGACGTTTGTATTGTCATCACCCCAGATGGTGAAGAACAGTGGGACACGCTAACGCCATTGCAACACTGGAACACCCTAAGCAAAACCGATGTTTTAGCCTATTTGGCTGAAATGGGCATTGTCGGCATGGGCGGCGCAGGCTTCCCGACTCAAGTAAAATTACAAGGCGCTCACAAACACCCGCTGACCCACTTTATTATCAATGCAGCAGAGTGCGAACCTTACATTACCGCGGATGACATGCTCATTCGCGAAAAAACCATTGAGTTGGTGCTCGGCATCGAAGCCCTGCAACACCTAGTGGAAGCAGAACAAGTCATCATTGGTATTGAAGACAACAAGCCCACAGCCATCGCGGAATTAAATAAAGTATTAAGCGATCGACTTAGCACGATTCAAGTGGCTGTCGTACCCACCAAATACCCTTCTGGTGGCGAAAAACAACTGATCCAGCTGATCACGGGTAAAGAAGTGCCAAGTGGCCAATACCCTGCTGACATTGGTATCTTGTGCCAAAACGTCGGCACTTGTGTTGCCGTACACGACGCCATCTTCCTAGGCAAACCACTCATTTCGCGCTTTACCACGCTCACCGGTGATGCTTTAAAAGCGCCACAAAATGTAGAGGTATTACTTGGTACGCCGATTAATCACCTATTGGACTACGCCGAAAACGACAGCAAGAAACTTAAGCGCCTTGTGATGGGCGGCCCTATGATGGGCTTCACTCTAGATTCTGCCAATGTGCCCATCGTTAAAACCAGTAACTGTGTTTTAGCCGCCAGCAAAAAAGAATTACCACAGCCTGCACCAGAACAAGCCTGCATCCGCTGTGGCATGTGCGAACAAGCCTGCCCGGCTAGTTTATTGCCACAACAACTGCTTTGGTTCAGCAAAAGCCAAGAGTTGGAAAAAGCAGAGCACTATAATCTGTTTGACTGCATTGAATGCGGCGCTTGCTCTTATGTTTGCCCAAGCAGCATTCCTTTGGTTCAGTACTACCGCCACACTAAGAGCAGCATTCGTGAAGCGCGCGAAGCCGCCGTAAAATCCGATTTAGCGAAACAACGCTTTGAAGCTCGTAAAGCGCGCCAAGATGCCGAAGCCGCTGAAAAAGAAGCAAAACGCGTCGCACGCCAAAAAGCCTCGGCCAACAAAACGACCGACAGTAAAAAAGTCGCGCCTAAAGCCGCCCCTGCTGCGGCCGCAACCACAGCAACGCCGGCTGGTGACGACAGTAAAAAACTAAAAATTGATCTAGCAATCGCTAAGACCAAACTGAAAAAACTGCAAAAACAGCTCCTTGCCGCACAAGAAAGTGAGCACACAGAAGAGATAGGCACACTTCAGTTACAAGCCAACGAACAAGAAAAAGCCGTTGCGCTATTAGAAGAACAATTGGCAAAAGCAGAAGAACAATTAGCAAAAGTAGCCGCATCCGCTCCAGCTGCGGCTGCGAAAGCCCCGGCCAGTGACGAACTTAAAAAAGCCAAAGTCGATGTGGCTCTCAGTGGCATCAAACTGAAAAAGACACAAAAGCAATTGGCTGAATCTCCTGATGACGCTGAATTACAGACTAAAGTAGCAGGCTTTGAAAAAGAGCTCGCCGACGCTCAAGCTCGACTCAGCAAACTTGCGGCAGACGCACCAGCCAGCAGCACAGCACCAAAAGCCGCTGCACCCAAGGCTGCCGTCAGTGATGAGCTGAAAAAAGCCAAAGTAGACGTTGCCCTACTGGGTGTGAAACTGAAAAAAACACAGAAACAACTGGCTGACGCGCCAGATGACAGTGAACTTCAAGCAAAAGTCGCAGGCTTTGAAAAGGAACTTGGCGAGGCGCAAGCGCGTTTAGCTACGCTTACCAGTCAGGCTCCAGCGGCCCAACCTGCTGCTACCGCCAACGCGGGTGATGAACTGAAAAAACTCAAAATCGACACGGCCATTGCTAAAGCGGCAGTGAAGAAAGTAGAAAAAGCACTGAAAAAAGCAGAAGACTTAAATTCACCTGAGTTAGACACCATTCGCCAGCAACTTCAAGACGCGCAAAAACGCGCAGACGACCTTGAAAAAGCTTTGGCTAATCCAACCACGGTAGCCCCTTCTGCCGCACCAGCCGCCAGTGCGCCTGCCTCTGATGAGACAGCACGCAACGCGGAACACATTAAAAAGCAAAAAATTGCGGCGGCATTGGCAAAGGCGCAGATCAATAAATTGAACAAGCGTTTAGCCGACTCACCACAAGACGCTGACAGCATTCAACTTGAAATCACCGCTGCCAAGCAAAAGCAACAAGACGCTGAAGCCCAATTGACAAAATTACAGGCTCAGCTCACTCCTTCGCAAGATAACACGCAAGAGAATCGTTAGATGGCATTATTGAGGGTTACATCCCCACACACACAACGCGCAGGGCGACGCACTTCTTGGGTCATGGTCATGGTGATTCTCGCTACTGTTCCTGGCATCGCTATGCAGACCTGGTTGTTCGGCTGGGGCACCATTATCAATATCGTGATTGCTGCTATTGCTGCATTGGCATCCGAGGCTTTGATTTTATCCGTGCGCCGTCGCGCCGTTGCGTTTTTCTTAAAGGATTACAGCGCGCTCTTGACCGCCGTGTTACTGGGCATTGCGCTACCACCGACAGTCGCATGGTGGGTCACGGTTACCGCCGTCGCCTTTGCGATTATTTTTGCTAAACAATTGTATGGCGGTTTGGGCAACAACCCATTTAATCCTGCCATGGTCGGTTACGCCATTGTGTTGGTGTCGTTCCCAGTCCCCATGACCCAATGGGTAGGCGCTCATGAGCTACTTTCTTCTGGGGCGATTCCAACCTTTAGCCAAAGCCTACAAGCCATTTTCCAACATCTGCCAAACATCGACAGCTACACCATGGCGACGCCTTTAGATGCCTTCAAGCACAAGAATGAATTGCCAAGTGCTGAGGCTTTTAACACCATAGATGCGTTACAAACAGCAAGCTTAAACAGCTGGTTATGGATCAACGGCGCTTACCTATTGGGCGGCGTTATGCTGTTGTGGTTGCGCGTCATTACCTGGCACACACCGGCCGCATTGCTAGCCGCATTGGCCGCGATTGCGGGCGCTTTTTATCTTATTGACCCAAGCCATGCCGCGACACCTCTGTTTCACTTAACCACAGGGGCCGCCATGTTTGGCGCCTTCTTTATTGCCACAGACCCTGTGTCTTCTTGTACCAGTAACCGCGGAAAACTAGTCTACGGCGCCGGCATTGGCATTCTTATTTATATTATTCGTACATGGGGCGGTTACCCTGACGGCGTTGCGTTTGGCGTTTTGTTAATGAACTTTGCCGCTCCACTGATCGACTATTACACTCAACCGCGTACTTATGGCCACCAAAAAGCCAAAAAAGGCCTAAAAATCGGGGAAGATAACTAATGGATTTATTCGCTTCTATCCGTCGTAATAGTCTTGGCTTGGGGATCTTTGCGGTGCTCACAGCAGGTCTTATTGCCACTATTCATTTGGTCACTGAACAAACTATTAAAGACAATGTGATTGCCGCACAAGTCGCGGCGTTTAATGAAATTTTGCCCCCTGATTTGTACGACAACGACCTGACTAAATCAACAGCAATGATCCCTGCTGATCCTCTGCTGGGCAGTGTTAAACCATCAAAAATCTACATCGCTCGTAAAGACGGTGACGTTAGCGCCATCATCTTCGATACCATCGCACCCGGCGGCTATAATGGCAGCTTAGGCTTATTGGTCGCGATTGATAAAAACGGCGTGGTCACCGGCACTCGCGTGATCAGCCAACAAGAAACCCCTGGCCTTGGCGACAAAGTCGATCTGAAAAAATCCAAATGGATTTTAGAATTTAATAATCGCTCCATCGGCAACCCTGATCTTGCTGGCTGGAATGTCAAAAAAGACGGCGGTGTGTTTGATCAATTCACCGGGGCAACTATTACCCCTCGCGCCGTGGTTAAAGGCGTACGACACACGCTTATTTACTTCAACAAACACAAAGACTCGCTGTTAGCGCGCTAGGATATTGTCATGAGTGCAGAAGATACCTTAACGAGTGAAACCACGCAGGATACCCCTCCTAGCGCCAATTATTCCGAGATCATTTATAACGGTCTCTGGAAAAACAACCCCGCTTTAGTACAGCTACTTGGCCTTTGTCCTATGCTGGCGGTGACCAGTACCGTGGTCAACGCGTTAGGGCTTGGCTTAGCGACTATGGTGGTCTTGATCGGCTCTAATGTGGCGGTCTCACTGATTCGTAACTACGTCGCTGATGCCGTACGTCTGCCTGCTTTTGTGATGATCATAGCGTCATTTACCACCTGCATTGAACTGGTTATGCAGGCTTATACTTACGAGCTGTATCAAATCTTGGGGATTTTTATCCCTTTGATCGTAACTAACTGCGCAATCCTTGGTCGGGCTGACGCCTTTGCCAGCCGCAACCCAGTGTTGCCTTCGGCATTAGACGGTATGATGATGGGCCTTGGTTTTACCTTTATTCTTGTAGTGCTTGGTAGCATGCGTGAATTGATCGGACAAGGTACACTCTTTTCTGACATGCAACTGCTATTTGGCCCTATTGCATTGAACTGGAAAATCGTTGTTTTTAGCGACTATCCAAACGTTTTGTTCGCTATGCTCCCACCGGGTGCGTTTATTGGCCTTGGCATTCTTATCGCCTTTAAAAACTACATGGATGAGCGTGAGAAAAAACGATTAGCCACACAAAAAGCTCAGCAAGGACCAGTAGAATCTAAACGCGTTCGAGTTACTGGCCAAGCCGCATCTTGATCTGACCTTGCACAAATGCAATTGATAAGCACAGAGGCGAACCGTGAATAAAGAGAAACGCTATGAAATTTTTGCTCGACTACGAGCCGAAAATCCAAACCCTGTAACAGAACTGGAATACAGTTCGCCTTTTGAATTATTGATTGCAGTACTATTTTCGGCGCAAGCCACCGACGTCAGTGTCAACAAAGCCACGCGCAAGTTATTTCCTGTCGCCAACACCCCAGAAACCATGCTGGCGCTTGGGGTGGATGGCTTAAAAAGCTACATCAAAACCATTGGCCTGTTTAACGCCAAAGCAGAAAACGCGATTAAAACCTGTCGCATTCTTGTGGAGCAACACAACAGTGTTGTACCAGACACACGAGAAGCCCTAGAAGCACTGCCCGGCGTCGGCCGTAAAACCGCTAACGTAGTACTCAACACCGCCTTTCGGCAAGTGGCGATGGCGGTAGATACTCATATTTTCCGCTTTAGTAACCGCACCAAGGTCGCCCCTGGAAAAAACGTGCTAGAAGTCGAACAAAAACTCCTGAAATTCGTACCCAAAGAATTCTTGCTTGATGCACACCATTGGATGATTCTTCACGGCCGCTATATTTGTGTCGCCCGAAAACCCAAATGCAACGCCTGCATAATCGAAGATTTGTGCGAGTTTAAAGAAAAAACCTCGGACTGATTAGCTCTTCGCCCTCATCGCTTTAGTTAAGTAAATACTAAAGTATGATTAATGAACATCGCATTTATTAAAACTTTCCTTAGCGGCATTCTCTCCTTATCGATTTATTATTTATCTAGTTAAGAGAGGATTGCCATGAGCCATATTGCGAAAACCCGACTCACTCAAGCTCAGCTTGATGCCCACTGGATGGCCTACTCAGGCAATCGTCAGTTTAAAGCAGATCCGCGTCTTATCGTCTCCGCCGAAGGCAAGTACTATACCGACCTCGACGGACGTAAAATTTTTGATGGCTTATCAGGCTTGTGGACCTGTGGCTTAGGTCACAGTGTCCCTGCGATCAATGAAGCGGTCGCCAACCAAGTTAAGACCCTCGATTACTCACCGGCGTTTCAATATGGCCATGAAAAATCGTTTGAACTCGCTGAAAAAATCACCCAATTCATGCCAAAAGAACTCAACCGTGTTTTCTTTACCGGTTCGGGTTCTGAATCTGTCGATACCGCGCTGAAAATTGCCCGCGCTTATTGGCGTAAAAAAGGCAAAGGTACCAAGGTGAAATTCATTGGTCGCGCCAAAGGCTATCATGGCGCCAGCGTCTCGGGTTTTAGTGTCGGTGGTATTCCAGCAAATAGATTGCTCTATGGCCAAGGTTTAGAATCTTACCACTTACCTCACACTCAAGTGCCAGGAACAGAGTTCACCAAAGGCATGGCGGAAAAAGGCAAAGAACGCGCTGAAGACCTGCTCAACCTCATTGCTATGCACGATGCTTCTAACATTGCAGCGGTAATTGTTGAACCTATGTCAGGCTCTGCGGGCGTTATTGTGCCACCACAAGGTTACTTGCAACGCCTTCGTGAAATTTGCGATCAACACGACATACTACTGATCTTTGATGAAGTCATTACTGGTTTTGGTCGCATGGGCGCGAAAACAGGCGCCGAAGCGTTTGGCGTTACACCCGATGTGATTACGCTTGCTAAACAGGTGACCAATGGTGTGATTCCAATGGGTGCGGCGGTCTTTAAGCAAGAAATCTATGACACCTTTATGGACAATGGCGGCGCCGATTACATGCTCGAAGTGCCTCATGGCTACACCTATTCTGCCCACCCTATTGCGTGTGCGGCAGGCTTGGCATCCCTCGAAGAAATCAAACAACAAAACCTCATCGAACGGGTAAAAGAAATGAGCCCGACGTGGGAAAATTGCGTGCATCAGCTAAAAGATGTCAGTCCGATTATTACCGACATTCGTAACTATGGCTTCGCCGCTGGCATCACCATTGCCCCCGTTGATAACGAGCCCGCTAAGCGCCCTTTCCAGATTGCCATGTCCATGTGGGACAAAGGCTATTATGTTCGCTATGGTGCTGACACGATTCAACTTGCTCCACCGTTCACCACGGAGAAGTCTGAAATGGACAGCATGATCAATGCCTTGGGTGACAGTATTAAAGAACTGACCTAAACCAATAAGTGTTCAGCACTACTATGCTGAACACTTATTGCTGAAATCGAGAAAATTATCTCTTTAATGTAAATGCATCAATAGACCCTCGTGGTGTTACCCTAATATTCTTATAAGGTAACATCACGATTTTTATCAATTTATCTAAAACCCCTCTGTTTGTCGCTCTTCTTTTCTTTATAATGGTGCCCACTGAATAATTCATTTAGCTATCTGAAATGCAGAGAGATAACAATGAAAACACCACCTTACGTACGTTGTTTTTGGACTGGCACCCTTTATTTAACGAATGGTAAAACAATGCCAATTCATTGCACGCACATTTCAGTAACGCATATTGAAGTTGAAGCACCATCAGGGCTAGAAGGGTCTAAAATGGTGAAGCTAGAATTGAATGCGACTCATGAAGGGAAAAGCGCGCTAATTAAAGCGTTAGGCGACCCGACCTTAGATGTATTTAATGAACACAATAAGCATTACATCAAACTGGATTTTCATACGATTTCAGATAAGGATATAGACTTTATTAAAGACTTTGTGAAAGCCCATTACTAATTAACACAGAAGGTGATCAGCTACGTCCATGTAGATGATCACATTAAATCAATGACCGATAACCCTTAGTCTTCTGATTTATCTTCAGCTTTGTCTTCCGCTTTTTTAACACGAATTTTACTGCCGTCAAGATCCATACCATTCAATGCTTTAATAGCAATTTTTACTTCGCCAACTTTTGGCATTTCAATAAACGCAAAACCTTTTGACTCACCGGTTTCTTTGTCCATTACCAAGGTGCAAGATTGCAGCGTGCCATGGGCAGAAAATAATTTATACAGTTCTTCTTCAGTGGTGTTACGCGCTAAGTTTCGTACTAAAATTTTCATATCATTCTCATCTTTATGTAATCAGTCTTCCAATGACGCAAGGTTAACACGCCAGAGAGAAGAGCGAGCTATAAAAAAGGCACGAGAAGGGCTTCCCATGCCTTTTTCTTATTCTTCCCACCCTTTATTAAGAAAGTGTGGTTTCAAATAGCTTAAGCAGACGCTCGCTGTCGACTTCCATACAAACTTGCGTCATAGGGACATCGTTCCAATGCGGTTCTGGGAATTCCATTCCTTGTGGCGCAAAGATTGTTTGACCAATGCCAATACCTTCGCACGCGACGCGCACCGCGCCTAACTCTACACCAAAGATGCTTGGGTCCATGGCGTAAGCGATGGTTGAAGCATCATGGAAATAACAGCCATTCATATCAAAACGGCTGCTGTAGAAGTTGATGTAATGCTGGGCGCAATCGTAAAGGAAACCGCCTTCTTCTGGATTAGCTTGCCTAATACGCTCTAATACCGTGTTATCAAGCAACACTTGGTGAGTCACATCAAGACCTATCATGGTCACCTGCCAAGGCGCAGTAAATACAGCGTCAGCGGCGTGTGGGTCGTTCATGATATTGGCTTCTGCAACAGGAGATACGTTTCCGTATTCGATCGCCGTGCCGCCCATCAGAATCACTTCGTCGACAAGATTTGCCACTTCTGGATCAAGCTCTAGCGCCTTAGCAAGATTACCTAATGGCCCCAATGCAATGATGGTCACTTCACCTGGAAACTCACGCACCGTATCGACGATAAACTGAGCCGCGTTTTTCTCAACCGCTTTGCCTTTTGGTGCCGGCCAATCAATGTTACCAAAACCATCTGCGCCATGAACAAAATCAGGATGCGGACGCGGTGCAATAACTAACGGCACGGCAACACCTTGTGCTACAGGCACATCCACTTTGGCAATTTCAGTCAATGTGATGGCATTTTTTGTTGCCAGTTCAACCGGCACATTACCAAAGGTTGTGGTTAATCCAAGCACATCCAGTTGTGGCGCTTGAAAGGCAAAAAAGATCGCCATAGCATCATCAATGCCGGGATCTGTATCAATAATAATTTTACGAGCCATATTCGACTTCCTCTTTATAAACTAAGCCTGTTTGGCTAAAAATTCGGTAACGTCAGCACTGCTTGGTATTGCGGAGGCTGCACCCATTTTGGTCACACAAAGCGCAGATGCCGCACAGGCACGCTTCAGTGCGACTGTCATGTCTTCGTTATTCATTAATGAAGACAAACAATAACCAATAAAGGTATCCCCTGCCGCCGTGGTATCTACCGCCTCAACAGAGAAGGCTTCAACAAAAAGACTCTCCATTCGCTGACCCGCTTCTTGCTTTGGAAAATAACGAACGCCCGCTTTACCCAAGGTCATCAATACAGACAAATCTGGGTACGCCGTAGGCAATGTTTGACTGGCGGTGTCGATATCTGCGACGCCAAGCAAATCCATGGCCTCTACTTCATTGACGATCAGCAAATCCACCGACGGTAATACTTTTTTCGTTAGCTTTGCGTCCATCGGTGCGGGATTAAATGCCACTTTCAAACCGTGCGCTTGCGCCTGTTTCATAGTGTATTCAATTTGATTGGTTTCGTTTTGCAACAATACCCAATCTCCTGCAGTGGCTTGAGCTAATACCGCATCCACTTGCGCTTGTGTGAGCGCATGGTTGGCCCCTTGAAACAAGATAATTGCGTTTTCTGCTTCTGTATTGAGCTGGATAATGGCATGACCCGTTGGTACATCAAGCTTGGCAATTAAATCCGTATTCACCCCAAGAGATGCCAGTTGATCCAACACCGCCTGATCGCTGTGATGTATCGCGCCAACGTGCTTAACATCGGCACCCGCTTTGGCCAAAGCAACCGATTGGTTAGCGCCCTTGCCACCCAGCAAACACTGATAGTTTTGCGACGCCATGGTTTCACCCGGACGGACAAAATGATCCACTTGATAAAGGTGATCTAAATTAATCGAACCAACATTATAAATTGTCATAATTACTCTTCTTTTAAGCTAACGCCCACACGACTCATACCAGGCCGCTTCTGCGCTCTCAAAAATACACTAATGATCTGAATTTAGGGTGAAGAAAAATAGAAACGACAGCATGAAAACCCAAGCTTCAATCAAAACATTTTTTTCAGTCTTTTCAAATAGAAAAATACCTGACCGATCGTAAAAACTTCTTTGAAAAAATAAAAAAAACGCCTCATCTGATTAAAAATGAGGCGTTTTTTAGAATACTAAGACGCGATTACTTTTTGTCTAAAAAGCTACGGCCTTTTTGAGCAGCAATACGCATACGCAATGCATTCAACTTAATGAAACCCGCTGCGTCTTTTTGATCGTAAGCACCTGCATCGTCTTCAAAAGTCGCAATCGAGCTATCGAACAAGCTGTTTGGAGACTGACGGCCAACAACGGTAATGTTGCCTTTGTACAATTTAAGGCGAACCGTACCGCTTACGTAAGTTTGGGACGCATCGATCATAGCTTGCATCATACGACGCTCTTCAGACCACCAAAAACCGTTGTAGATGATTTTAGCGTAACGCGGCATCATCTCATCTTTCAAATGCATCGCTTCACGATCCAAAGTGATAGATTCAATCGCGCGATGCGCTTTCATCATGATAGAACCACCCGGTGTTTCGTAACAGCCACGAGCTTTCATACCAACAAAACGGTTTTCTACGATGTCTACACGGCCAATGCCATTTGCACCACCAATCTTGTTCAATGTTTCCAAGATAGTTGCTGGTGACATGACTTCGCCATTAATGGAAATTGGGTCGCCTTTTTCGTAGCCAATTTCGATGTAAGTTGCTTCGTTTGGCGCCTCTTCTGGAGACACAGACCAACGCCACATGTCGTCTTCTGGCTCTGTCCACGGATCTTCTAGCTGATCACCTTCAAAAGAGATGTGCAGTAAGTTTGCATCCATAGAATAAGGAGATTTTTTCTTCTTCGTTGAGAAATCAACAGGAATATTGTGTTCTGCACAGTACGCCATTAAGGTTTCACGGGACGTTAAATCCCATTCACGCCAAGGAGCGATCACTTTCACGCCAGGTTTCAGCGCGTAAGCACCCAACTCAAAACGTACTTGGTCGTTGCCTTTACCCGTTGCGCCGTGTGAAATGGCATCAGCACCGGTTTCATTTGCGATCTCGATCAAACGTTTCGCAATCAAAGGACGAGCAATAGACGTACCTAATAGGTATTCGCCTTCATAAATAGTGTTAGCACGGAACATTGGGAATACGAAGTCACGAACAAACTCTTCGCGTAAATCTTCGATGTAGATTTCCTTAATACCCAACGCTTGAGCTTTCGCGCGAGCTGGTTCAACCTCTTCACCCTGACCCAAATCAGCGGTAAAGGTAACCACTTCACAATTATACTCTTCTTGAAGCCACTTCACGATTACGGAAGTATCCAGGCCGCCAGAATAGGCAAGCACTACCTTCTTCACGTCAGACATTATCTCTATTCTCCTCAACGAGATCGCGCTCCCACACCAATGCTTTGAAACCATTACATGGCGGCGCAAATAAATTAAAAAAAGGGGCGCTTAGTTTAAGATTTCGACTCTTTCATAGCAAGCAAAAAGCCCCTGACCATGTGGATAATTACATGATTACAGGGGCTCTGGATGATTTTTTAAAAACTTATCGTTAATTATCTTTTAATTTCTCTAGGCGAATCGTTACTCGCCGATTTCGATTTCGACCTTGCTTTGAATTATTGCTCACCGCTGGATAGCGATCCCCATGATATCGGGAAATGATTTTATTAACCGGTACGCCTTTCTGTAGAAGATAAGCGGTTACCTTTTCTGCCCGTTCTTTAGACAACTCTCGGTTATCTCGACGTGAACCAATATTATCTGAGTGACCATCAATATAAATGTACTGAACCGTCGGATCATTAGAAACATACAAAGCCACTAAATCTAAACGATGCTTGATACCTTCTGTTAGATCCGTGTGACCAGACTGAAATAAAGCCGCTGTACGCGCAATCTGATCGTAATTAACAGGCAATAAAGAAGCTAAGCAACGACGAAATTCATTGTAAGCAGGTGCAAAATTAATGTTCGATAAGCTTACCTCAACGGTTTCTCGACGATTTTCCCATGCCGTTCCAGCAACCGCTGGTTGACGACCACTGTCTAAACTAGACAACATTCGTTCTGCAACACTACCGCCGACTTCTACCGTTAAGCCATATCCCGGATACGGAAGAATATCGAGCGTTTCCGGCTTCACACCAGGAGACCAGCTTGCCGCTTGAGAAATGATATAAACCTGACCGGGACCTAACTTTTCATTTTCTGGTTTCAAAACAAATTTCATCGGTTCGCCCGCTTCTTTAATGAAGTGGCCTTCCCCATAATTGGGCACCGGGTGCGTCAAACTGCAGGAAAATATATTTCCTGATAAAAGCCATTTTGAATCCGTTATATCCGATTGATAATGGATCAACGCGCTCGCCTGACTCGCAGGCAATAAAATCCCTAAGGCAAAAAAAGTATGAATTAGCAGTTGTCGGGTAATTCCCATTTAGAGATCTCGTTCAAGCATTATCAAGTGTGTTATCATCCGATTCTATCTACCCCGTCATTCTTGAGTAAATGGCAGAATTAAGGACCTTCTTTTGTCAAACCATGAAATCAAAGATCGATTCCGAGGCTTCCTACCGATTGTTATCGACGTAGAAACCGCAGGCTTTAATCAAAAAACCGATGCATTGTTAGAAATCGCAGCAAGTATTCTAAGAATGGATGAAAATGGCGAGCTTTTCATCCATGAAACTCTCGAATTTTTAGTTAAACCTTTCGAGGGAGCGAATCTTGAAAAAGCCGCCTTAGATTTTACCGGCATAGACCCTTTTGATCCAGAGAGAGCACATATTGATGAAGGTGAAGTACTCACCCAAATTTTCACTAAAGTACGTAAAGAACTTAAGTCTGTAGGCTGTAAACGTGCCATTTTAGTGGGACACAACGCCGCATTCGACCATGGCTTTTTAAATGCGGCTATCGAACGTGCCGATATAAAACGCAATCCCTTTCATCCTTTTTCAAGCTTTGATACTGCAAGCTTAGCAGGGTTGATTTTTGGTCAAACGGTTCTCGCTAAAGCCTGTGAAGCGGCCGCTATACCATTTAATAACGCTGAAGCGCATTCTGCAAAATATGACACGGAAAAAACCGCCGAATTATTTTGTGAAATGGTCAATCGCTTGAAACGTCTTGGTGGATGGCCGCTTGTCGAACCTGAAATGGAAGACTCTATGGAGGCCATTTTTAATGCTGGAAAATAACTCCGCCATTAAATGCCAATAAAATCTGAGCAGGAGCTTTTATGGACAAAAGCCCCTGCTTGATAACCTTTAAAATTCAGCTATTTGTAACGTCTAGTAAGCAAAATGCAAAGCGTCTAGCAATAGCAACCAAAGCAACGTTAGAATGATTTTTAACGTGACGTAAAATCATGGGCGATTATATGCAATGGAAACGAGTTTCTTTCATCATTTTAGGATGGCTCTCGCTCATTACCGGTATTATTGGCATTTTTCTTCCTTTACTACCGACTACACCACTCGTATTACTCGCTGCTTGGTGTTTCTCTAAGTCTTCTGTTCGTTTTCACCAATGGCTCATTGGTCACAAATATTTTGGCCCCATCATAACTGATTGGCAGTCTTCTGATGGGATTCCTAAACGCACTAGAAACCGCGCGATAATCTTTATGTGGCTGGGGATGGGCATCTCTATGATTATCGTTGGACGATTCTGGGCTACTATTAGCTTAATAACGATAGGGGCCGCCGTAAGTACTTATTTATTACGTATGCCTACACGATCAGAACCTGAGAAAGTCCCTACAAAACACAAAGAAAATAGCTAATACATAGGCAACTAATAACATGAAAAAACCTTGGCGCAACTACCTTATTATCCCAAGTATGACCTTGTTTGTTGTTATTGCGGGCTCTTGGTTACTCACTCCCTTCGTGGTCAAACATTACTTAGTCAAGTACTTTGCTTCACAAGGTGAAGAAGCCAGTATATCCAGCCTGTCTGTTGATTTTTTCCCACCAAAAGTCACGCTAAAAAAACTGAATGTACTCTCTAATAAACACCAAACACTGGCTCTCAATACACTGTCTATTGGCATAGAAGCCTTTCCTTTGTTTACCAAAACCATTCATTTCACCAACGCAGAAATTGATGGCCTAACTCTGGATGTGAAACAGAAAGAGAATTCATGGATTATTGCAGGCATTGACTTATCTCAGTACCAAGCAACAGACAATAGCAGCGCTAAAAAAGAAAGTAGCCAAGAACAGGTCGTCGATACTTCCACTCCTTGGTCAGTAAAACTTCCAACATTTCGCTTTACGAACAGTACCGTTCAGCTATCACGACAACTAAAAGAACAAGCCAACCCTCAGCAAGATACATTAACGCTTAACACTCTCGCCATTGATGACCTCTATGGTAAAGGGCTTAATTGGAACGGCACCGTATCCATTAATGCACTCGTCAATGCGGCACAACTTGATATTGTCAGTAAGTTTGACTATTCCCCTAATGCTTCTACCGTAAGCCTCACCTTGAACAAAAATAGAATACCCATCGAAGATCTTTCTCATTTTCTGCCGGCGCCTTATAACCAAGGTACTGGGGTGTTGTCTGTTGATGGCAAACTAGCCCTATCAATGAAGGTGAACGATAAGGTTTCCTACTTTGCTCTAAATAATTCGACGCTTAATATAGGCGCCGAGAATCTAGACCTGCCCCTACAAAAGACAATGTCTGCAGGTACAAAAAATACCACTCTGAAGCTTTCCGATGTGACGGCCACTTACAACACAAACCAAGTACTGGATGCGACTGGAACACTGCAAGCATCCAGCCAAGACAGTACTTTTAGTCAAGGCCAAAATAAAACAACTTACCAAGCATTAGACATCTATTCAGCCATCGATATTAAACATCAAAACAATGCAAACGACCTTAAAAGTAATAAAACAGACATCACGCTAAAAGGCGCTAATGTACTGCAAGATGGCAATACGGCAAGCCTTGGTAACTTTCAGCTAACACTGAATGATTTACTCGCAACACTCAGTAACGACAATCAAAGTATTGCGCTTAAAAGCGGCATTCAAAGTATTGCGCTTAAAAGCGGCATTCAAATCAAGATAAACGAGTTAGCAGCACAATTGCCTGAAGACCAAAAAGCGGCGCTAAAAAGTGCGTCTCTTTCATTACCATTAACGTTTAGCAAAGATCAATCTGGGCTATCTGCAACACTGCCTAAAACCGATTTTTCAGTAAATGGTTTATCATTAGCGCTAACTTCCTTAATACTAGAAAATGACAGCACATCCGTTCAGCTAAACAATTTAACGGCCAAGCAAGCACCCGATAAGCAAGTATCACTATCGGCCGATAGCACGATAACCAGTACTAACTTGTCAGCCCAACAAGCTGACAACAAAGTGAATTACCAATCTCTCACCTGGTCAAATTCACTTTCAGCCATCCAAAATAATGACACTATATCGCTCAAGAACACACTATTTGACTTAGCGATAAAAAAACTGGATGTTGATAAAAAAGGGACCATACAATCGTCTTTAGCAGACGCCCACATTACAGCAAAAAATATCAATGTTGATTTAGATGGCGACAAAGCTCCTAAAGTGGCAGGGACTGACATTAATATTTTAACCCAAGGAATGGACAGTAAATTAACGCCAAATAAGCGCGCGGCTTCTTGGGAAAGTGCAAACATCCATGATTTATCAATGACTCAACAAGGGGACCTCTTTGCGACGGAGCTAAGCAAATTATCGATCAAAAACCTTGTTCTTTCTGCTCCCATTAACGATAAGAAAAGCCTACCACCGCTAACAACGGTTGGTGAAATAGACGTTAATACTGTAAAAGCAAACCAAGATGGTGCCAATATAAAAAGCATCATGACCAAAGATGTAAAAGGAAATGTATTCTTAGGCAAAGATAGACAAATTGAGAACCTTGTATTCATCGATGCCAACAAACAAACATCACCCACAGCGCCTTCAGCTAAAACCTCTATACCAAAGGCAAAAGATGCTGATAATGCTATTGCCAACACGCCGAATGCCGCAAAAGCCCCGGCATTCAAAGCACCTTATTATATTATTCTTAACGCCTATGATTTAACGGGAAAATCCAGCGTATACATTGAAGACAACGGCGTGAAACCGGCATTAAAACGCACGCTAGACATTACAAAACTATCGCTCAGAAACCTTAATACAAAAGACGCTAAGCAAGCCACCACCCTTAGCATTGGCGTAAAAAATGGCAAATACACCACACTTAATGGTGATGTAGAAATCTGGCCAATGGCTGATGAACTCACTATGAAAAGTGAGTTGAAAGTGTCCCAAGCAGACCTCCCACCTTACTCACCTTATGTCGCCAGTGCGTTAGGCTACCAAATTGACTCAGGGCAATTAAATCTAGACCTAAAGCTTCATGCTAACAAAGGAGATATAAACGGTAACGCTCACTTAGTATTGAAACAGTTTGACCTAGGCGGCTCCTACGAAAGTAGCAGCGCCATCAAATCCGGCATCATTCCACTCAATCTTGCAGTCAGTGCTTTAAAAGACAGCGACAATAATATTGATTTGGATATTCCTCTGTCAGGAAACATAGATAGCCCTTCGTTTGGTTGGGGAGACTTCCTTTTCATTCCGGTTAAAAAAGCCCTGTTTAGTGCGTCGAGCACCTACTTGCTGCAGACCTTTATACCTTATGCCAACGTCATTACCATTGCCCGGTATGCAGGCGACCAACTGTTGAAAGTACGTGTTGAACCACTGATTTATCCACCAAAAGAGACCAAAATTGACGACAAACAAAGTACTTTCTTAAAACAACTTGTCGCTCTCATGAAAGATAAAAAACAAAGTGAATTGAAAATATGTGGTGTGGCAAGCTACCTTGATCTTGGCTTAGAAAAACCACCCGCTACTATCAATGATAAAACCAGAGAAGCAGCGAACGCTTTAGCGGACAAAAGAGCACAAAATTTAAAAGACTACCTAGTGTCTCAAAATATAAACTCATCACGTCTTTTTGTTTGTTCACCTGAGCTTGATTTTTCAACAAAAAGTCAGCCTCGTGTTGACCTTAATTTCTAACAGTAGAGAAATAAGAGTAAGCCTGCTCATTCATTCGAGTAGGTTTACTCATTCCCAAGCCCTGATAGGCCGTCAACATTCAGTAAAACCTGCCGTCAAATAACTAAATTTTCTGCATCTAATCATTCGTTGATTGCTTTTCATCCCTATGACGCCATAACTTAATTGAGCACATACAGTTAGTTTTGTAAAAATTCGACGGCACTCGTCAATAGACAAGCAAAGCTTGATACACATCAAGCAAACATTTGACCGAGTAAAGTACTCTAGTAATAGAATATAAATAAGGAGAAAAGCATGCCTATCGAGAACCATACCTTAGTAAATGAGCTTCCAGAATTAAAAGATGAAATTCATCAGCTTAGAATGTCAGACGCACACTTCAAAAAGCTTTCTGATGAGTACAACTTCCTAACCAGTGAAGTTGAAAAGATGGAAAAAGAAATCATCCTTACCAGCACACCTGAAGAAGAAGAGTTTAAAAAGCGTCGTCTACTACTTAAAGACACACTAGTGGAATATATTAAAGCTAATACTGAACAGAAAACTGAATCCGTATAAACAATACGATCGCTGTTTTCATGCAAATAAAAAGCAATGCTTAAACCGCATTGCTTTTTATTTAGCGAACAGACCCATTGATCTATTAAACGCTCACAGTATTGATAGACAATTTAATACATAGTGTTGTCGTTTTTACTTTCAGTAGGCACTAACTGAATAGAATCCCAGTGCTCTACGATCTTTCCATTTCCGTCAAACCGAAAGAAATCCATAGTGACGTATTCTTCATTGCCGGGCCACGTTTGACGAGTATGCAATGACACTAGATCGTCTTCTGCTATGGTCCGTAAAAACACAATACTTTTCTCTGGGTAATCCCGTGCCATTTCAGAGAAATAATCAATAAAGGCTTGTTTACCGTCTCCCACTACAGGATTGTGCTGGATGTACTCATTCCCAACATAGGCGGCTACGGCTTTTTCAGGATCACCTAAATAAGCGGTTTTATAAAATGCTATGGCATTTGCTTTGTTCGCTTCTAGATCTTGACTCATACATATTCACCTATTCATTACTTTGTCTTTATTTTCTACTTAAGCGATTTTCTACTGAGGCAACGACCTCTCGGCTCATTGCCCTCATGAAGTACCGTCTCTGAATGCAAGAACTCAGCGGCTTCAGCGGAGCCTTTTACCTTCACCGCACTGCGAGCCAGCATTTCAGTTTCAAACTCAGTTAGCACGCTTTTTCTGACGCCTGACTCTTTCCAATCAGTATAAGGTCCGCACCCTTTTGTTATTGCGCGAGCCAAAGCCAAAGCATCTAACAATGCCTGATTTGCCCCTTGCCCTTTAAAAGGACTCATTGGATGCGCGGCATCGCCGATCAAGGTAACCTTGTCTGCGTTCGCTAGCCATTCAGGCGTTAACAAAGCACGATCGTACACCGGATAACCCGACACTAACGCCGCTTTTGTCGCGGACACAATTTGTGGAATCGGGGCGTGCCACTGGACTCTACGCAACGCCTCTTCTTTCAACGCTTGCACGCCTTGAGCACTCAAGGTTTTCGCCGCCTCTTCCGTCATTGGAAAACTAAGCTGCCACATCACAGAGTCCGACGAATAAGGCATAATATAAATACGCTCATTGCCATTGGCTGTTTGAAATACGGTAGCAGAATCCAACAACTCGCTCTCAATACCGCCTAAATCACGCAGCGGACAAATGCCTAAAATTACAATACAACCCAAATAACGCAACGGTGCAGCGCCTTCAGGAATCAACAACTTACGCACCGAACTGCGAATGCCATCCGCACCGACCACAAGATCCGCCTGTGTATGCTTAACGCCACCAGCCACTTGAAAAGTCAGCGCCACACCAGAGTCACCCTCTTGCAAATCAACCAACTGATGCCCCCAATGAACCCTCTCATCGCCGCCCAACTGATTCAGCAAAGCCAAACGCAGCGCCTGTCGCGCGATGTGGACATTCGTCCGTTTTGGCGAGTCATCTTTAACAGCAAGCTCAGCGGACGCTAACCACTTTCGCATCCCCCACTCTGCAACGACCTTACCTTCTGGGGTATGCACCAAATGCCGAGTCGACACCACCCCTTCCTGCAAAGAAAACAACCCAAAACCTTCCATCGCTTTGCTCGCTTGCTGCAGAGTCAAACCATACCCTTGAGAACGCGCATCAAAACCATCATCACGCTCATAAAGCGTAAAAGGAATACCACGATGCAAACAAGCAACCGCCAACGCCACACCACCGATGCCACCACCGACAATCGCCACATGAGGGTAGCTTTCTGGCGCTTCAACAGGGGGATCCATTGCGCGGATCAAACCTGACCCAGCACAATCTACGCAGTCATCCAAATGCCCCTTAGGACGCTCAGGCGCCACCTCTTCACCACCATTACGCTCAAATTCCACCAAGGCACTTTGATACTGTAACCGCACCTTTTTACGCAATCGACGGCTCTTCTTACCCCGCCCCTGACAATGCGGACACACTGCCCAATAAACTTCTTCTGCTTGCAAATTATTCACTACTTTCTTCAACCATCCAACAATCAACACATCGTAGGCCAGCATGAACAGAGGCACAACCAGAAACTAACAACAACCTTGCCCTTGCTCTAGCACTTGGCTCTGATTCTGACCTTGCTCTCCTCCTTACTTCAAAGGGGAGCTGGAGGGGGTTTTGCACTGGCACTAGAGAAATTTAACTAAGACAGGCACCGTTAACTACAATTTAACTAGGACAGGCACTGTTAGAATTTAATCAGGACAGGCACCGTTAGAACCTAGTTAAATACGGTAAAGCACTCAGTCCGTATCAATGAATTACTTTTCCTTCTACGTAATCAGTATAATGCCAGTCAAATCATCATTTTAGGACCCTATGCCATGCCTCCATTGTTCGAAGAACTTGATAGCCAAGATTCCCCTTTAGGTGAAATTTCCCTGCGCAGACGACAAATTCCTGCTTTTGGCGACCGTGACATCTATGAAGTAAAATTGGGCGAAGAGTTTCTTATGTCGAGCATGTTCGTCGAGGCAGAAGAAGCTTTATCGACACTGGGACTAGAGCAAGTCAAAGGCGATAACTTAAGCGTCGTCGTAGGTGGCTTAGGTTTAGGCTACACCGCGGTTGCAGCATTAAAGGACGAACGAATCTCAGAATTATTGGTTGTCGACGCGCTTAATACTGTCATCAGTTGGCACCAAAAAGAATTGGTTCCACTCGGTAAAATCCTCAATGCAGACAAACGTAACCGCTACATCTTAGGCAGCTTCTTTGACTTAGCAACTGATCCAAGCAACGGATTTGATCGTAACTGTGCGGGTAAAAAATTCGACGCTATTTTATTAGACATCGACCACTCTCCAACCGAATACCTGAACCCAGCCAATGCTGGCTTTTATACTACTGAAAACCTAACGCGCATGGCTGCACAACTAAAGCCCAACGGCGTCTTCGCTATGTGGTCACAAAACCCACCAGAAGCAAACTTCGAAGCCTTGCTAAGCACCGTATTTGAAAGCGTCAACTCTCACCTAGTTTCTTTCTACAACCCATTTCAAGGCAAAAACTCAACCAACTCAGTCTATGTTTGTGTAAAGGCTAACACCCAAACTGACATCTAAAAGACACACAATCAAAAGATAAAAAACACGACCCTATGTCGTGTTTTTTAAGAAAAATAACTAGGACAGGCATTCTTAAAAACAATCAGGACAAGCATAATTAAAAATCGCGAAACAACAGATATCGTACTTCTTCAAAGGTGTAAAATCCAGGTTAACGATGACCTATCAGATTTATACAAGAAAAATGAGTTTATTAAGAGATTTGAGGAAGAAGAAGTAAATCTAAGACGAATGAAATCAACAGCTTAAATTAGCTATATGACTTTCTTGTTATCCACTCTGTTATGCAAAAAGCAGAGTATTTTGTCGTTTAAACTGTCTTTTCCTATTTTTTGATTCGCAATAACGAGCGATAGAATGGGCGCGACCCACAATATTTTCTGTCTTTTTACCGAATTGCGTCGCAATGCAAAACCAATTATCCGCTGAAATACTCAACCGTTGTAAAATAGGTAAAAGCGAAACATCTATCGCCCCTCTTTTCTTACTGTTTATCACTCTACCCGTCATATCAACTAATTCTAAATAGTCTTTTAGTTGGAAAGGAAGTCCATTCGGCATGTTTTTTCTAGGGTTACCGACAAAGGGAGATAGAAATTTTGGCTGGCTATTTTTATTAAGAAAAGCGATACGCTGTTTGATACTCGTAAAATCTGACGCTTCCGGTGTATCACTCACTTTGGCACGGATTGGGTTTAAATCCACATACGCCATACAGGCAATTAAAGCCGCTTCATCCAACAATGCTTGAGACTTAAAACGCCCTTCCCAAAAATGCCCAGTACATTTGTCTTCAGCATTCGCATGTCGAGCAATCGGCTCATTTAACTCTTTCATAAACCAACTAATGTCCATCAGCCTATGTCTATACGACTCAGCAGACGCCTCCACCAGTTTCAATGCAAAAGGCGACAGGGCTTCTCCTTTAACATATTGTTGCGTATACAATGTTCCTTTATGCAACCTATGCCATTTATCTAAAACATCTCGCGTTGACCACTGCTGCGTACTCTCTAAATTAACATGCAGCACAACATGAAGATGATTACTCATAATCGCATAGGCACAAATATCAATACTAAACACACTGACTAAGAACAACAAACGCTTCTCGATCCAGCCACGTCGATGCTCATAACTGCTCCCGGTGACAGGATCTTCACCACACAGAAAAGCACGACGTACGCAGCGGGAAACACAGTGATAATAAGGTGTGCTTTCTAAGCTCACTTGCTGACTTCTTGGTATAGGCATAAATCACGCTCTTGACTAAGAATTACACTGTAATTATATACAGTATAATTCATTTTCGCCAATAACACGCTAAACCCCCAATATGACTGCCTCTTAGAGGTGCCTGTCCTGCTAATTCCTTAAAGGTGCGTGTCCTGCTAATTCTGTCCTGCTAATTCGCCCCCTAATCCAGCTTTAAACAGAAGGTAAGTTTTGCATTATCCATTGCTTGCATTGTGCTTTAGGCAAAGCCCCTGACATGCGTGCAATTTCTTTGCCATGATGAAATATCATTAGCGTAGGAATCGAACGAATATTGTAGCCACCAGCGATACTTTGATTATTTTCAGTATCCAATTTAACAAAGCACGCCTGAGTAGACATCTCTTCTGCCAGCGATTCAAAGATAGGAGCAAATTGCTTACACGGCCCACACCAGGACGCCCAAAAATCTACAATCACGGGCAAGTCATTGTAGGTAACAAAACGGCTGAAATTATGACCGTTCCCCTCAATAGGGCTTGTGGAAAGAACAGGTTGTCCGCACTTCCCACAAATAGGCTTATCTTTAAGCTTCGATTGTGGAACGCGGTTTTTTGTATTGCAGCTTGGGCAAATTATTTGAATAGGTGATTCAGTCATCTTACATCTCACAAAAAAGTGTTTTGAAGTTCGTCATGCACTAAAATAATACCAAACGCCTAATCTGGAACAAAGGCGTTCAGTATCATGTTTTACAACGAATTATCATGAAAAAAGTATCATTAGCGCTTTAACATTTGCTGAGTTTCAAACTTAAGCGGACTAGGCTTCCAGCCTGCAATATCCGTATCAACATTTGCCGCCACACTAATGTCGACACTAACAGGATCAGAGCCGGTCAACAGACGATAAGAGCTCATACCCAGATCACTAAAACCAACGGTCAGTGGGATAGATAACGACTGTGTCTTTCCTTTACCTAAGTCAAGTTTGCCAATTTCTCCACCACCAAGAGAGGTGCCTTTTGATGCTAATTGGTAGCTAATGTCGCTTAAGTTCACATCAAAATCATTCGGATTGGTTACCTCTAAATCAACACTAAATTTAGCGCCACTCAATCCAATAGAATCCATATTAACTCCTTTAAAGGCCACTTCTGGCTTTTGAGGTATCGGTAATTGCCCAGCAAATTCAACCGGCATTTTTAAGTCGCCCAATACAGGTAAATTAATAGCAACATCACCTTCAACCGCATAATCTAGCTGTTTCTGACCTTTCAACCCACTGACACTTTTTAGCAATTGATCAAATGTTAAGGTCACAGGCAAGCGCACACTGTTGCTGCCTTTTGCAGGCAGAGACAAACTCGAGTCTGGTTGATTTACTTTTGCAATATTATTGCCATTCACCAACAACCCAAGATCAAAGCCCGCCGTTTTTAATGGAAATACATTAGGATTTTTCACATCAACATCCAACAACAAGGTCACTGAATCTGTCGATAAACTACCAATCGACACTCCCGTCACTGAGGCGGTAGGCTTATGAACATCAAGCGTTTTCTGCAAAGATGAACAGCCCGATAAAAACAACACAGCAATCACACAAACCAATCGAAAAAACATAAACTACCTCTCATTGAATAGCCGACTATGGCGCAAGTATTTTTCAAGCTTCAGGGACACATCCTTAGATATAACAAACGTTTTAGCATGCCTGTCCTGTTAAATAATAGTGCGTCTGAAAAGTTTTCGCGCCTTAAATAGCAAAACGAAACAAACAAACGAACAACATTGGCAATTGGCTACTTGATAACGTGCCTTTCCTGCTTAATGTTTTAAAACGAACTCATTTAATCACCCAGAACGCTTTAGTATGCCTGTCCTGTTTAATGCTAAACATGCCTTTCCTAGTAAAGCCTGTGATAAAAATATAATAAACATATTGTTACACTTTGAAATTTGCATAACCGAGAAAGCGAGTCTAGAGTTAAACCTAGACAGAGAGCAAAGGATTTGCTTAAGCCTCCAGGACGGAGGCTCTGTCTATCTTTCATGAAGAACCCAGCACGGCAAGGGTGCTAGTAAGAAGAATTTTAACTCGCTCTAGCCCCATTCCAGATACTTCATATTTTCTATTAAAAACGACCATCTTTTCATCTATATTGGCCCAAAAAAGCCGATAATCACATCATGATTATCGGCTCTTCTGTATAGGTATTCGCTCACCTATTAGAACAAACTCACTTAATTACCTAGAACGCTTTAGCATGCCAGTCCTGCTTAATGTTACCCAGAACGTTTTAGCATGCTTGCCTTAGTAAAGCCTGCGATAAAACATAAGAAACATATTATTACACTTTGAAATTTGCGTAACCGAGAAAGCGAGTCTAGAGTTAAATCTAGACAGAGAGCAAAGGATTTGCTTAAGCCTCCAGGACGGAGGCTCTGTCTATCTTTCATGAAGAACCTCAGCACGGCAAGGTCACAGTAAGAAGAATCTTAACTCATCCTACGCTCATTCCAGATACCTAATATTTTCTATTAAAAAAGACTATCTTTTCGTCTATATTGGCCCAAAAAAGCCGATAAACACATCATGATTACCGGCTCTTCTGTATAAATATTCGCTCACCTATTAGAACAAACTCACTTAATTACCTAGAACGCTTTAGCATGCCTGTCCTAGTAAAGCCTGCGCTGAAAATATAATAAACATATTGTTACACTTTGAAATTTGCGTAATCAAAAAAGCGGGTCTAGAGTTATATCTAGACAGAGAGCAAAGGATTTGCTTAAGCCTTCAGGACGGAGGCTCTGTCTATCTTTCATGAAGAACCCAGCACGGCAAGGATGCTGGTAAGAAGAATTTTAACTCATCCTACGCTCATTCCAGATACCTAATGTTTTCTATTAAAAAAGACTATCTTTTCGTCTATATTGGCCCAAAAAAGCCGATAAACACATCATGATTACCGGCTCTTCTGTATAAATATTCGCTCACCTATTAGAACAAACTCACTTAATTACCTAGAACGCTTTAGCATGCCTGTCCTAGAAAAGCCTGCGCTGAAAATATAATAAACATATTGTTACACTTTGAAATTTGCGTAACCGAAAAAGCGGGTCTAGAGTTAAATCTAGACAGAGAGCAAAGGATTTGCTTAAGCCTTCAGGACGGAGGCTCTGTCTATCTTTCATGAAGAACCTAGCGCTGCAAGGATGCAGTAAGAATAATCTTAACTCATCCTATTCAAGATACTTCATCTTTCCCTATTCATATCGGTCATATTTTCGTTTTTATTGATAAAAAACAGATAGTCACATAATGATTATCGGCTCTTCTGTATGAGTATTCGCTCACCTATTAGAACAAACTCATTTAATTACCTAGAACGCCTTAACGTGCCTGTCCTGCCTAATGTTAATTACCTAGAACGCCTTAACATGCCTGTCCTGCCTAATGTTAACGTGCCTGTCTTGGTAAAGCCTGCGATAAAAACATAAACAACATATTGTTACACTTTGAAATTTGCGTGAATGAAAAAGCGGGTCTAAAGTTGAAGCTAGACAGAGAGCAAAGGATTTGCTTAAGCCTCCAGGACGGAGGCTCTGTCTATCTTTCATGAAGAACCTATCGCTGCAAGGATGCAGTAAGAAAAATCTTAACTCATCCTACGCCCATTCCAGATACTTCATATTTTCTATTAAAAACGACCATCTTTTCATCTATATTGGCCCAAAAAAGCCGATAATCACATAATGATTATCGGCTCTTCTGTATAAATATTCGTTCATCCATTAGAACAAACTCAATTTATTTATCTGAAATAGAATTATTCTTCGTCTGGACGTTTCGTACGAGTCTTTGGCACTGCAACAATTTCAAGGTAAAAAGATTTCCAATGCTGGCTCTGTGCAGAGCTAATATTCGTATTAATATCACCTTCGTGAATCGCTCTTGCTTTGTCTTCGGTTTGGCCAAACTTGCAACTAAATCCCCAAAAATCAACACCTTCTGGTAAGGCTTTAGCGCGCTCTTGCTTGATGTATTTTTTTACATCGTGCTTAGCCGTCTCAATTAAACGCTGGTAAGAGATCTTCGGGTGGGATAAAGCAAACGTCTTTTTCATTAGAATCCTAAAAATGTTAACTAAGGCAGCATAACAACCACCCTACTATAGCTGCACATGATAACGGGTTCACTGTTATCCAGCAATCTCCAGCCCTCTATGAAAACTCTTTTTGACCATACTAACGAAATAACTACCAGTAAATGCAAGGTTTTAAACATGCCTGTCCTAGTTAAATACAAGCTGACAGTAAGTGCGCATATTTAAACATGCCTGTCCTAATAAAAAGAACAGGATGGTTACAGTTGGATGACTCTGGCGTTGTCACTGAGGGGGCTGGAGATATGACTCGCGAGTACGAGTATGTCTGGTTTGTATTCATGTTGAAGCGAGTGGCAAATTTGTTTAATGCTGTCGCTGTCTAGGCCATCGAAGGGTTCGTCTAGCAATAGTACTTCGGTGTTTCTTAGTAATAATCTCGCGAGCACTAAACGCTTGCGTTGTCCTCCGGATAAATCACGACCTTGAGCGCCAAGTAAGGTGTTTAATCCGTTAGGTAAAGTTCGGGCCCAGTCACCTAGCGCGACGGCATCCAGCACTTTCCACAAGACGTCATCCTTTGCCTCTTCCGCGCCGAGGCGTAAATTAGCCGCTAATGTTTGCTGAAAAACATAAGACGCTTGTGGTAAATAGCTGATTTTTTCCTGAAAGGCACTGTTATCGTACAGATCAATTAATTGTCCATTAATAAGCGCTTGCCCTTCATTTAGACAGTCTCCAGCAAGTGATGCCAATAAGGTCGATTTACCACAACCGCTATTGCCCCGTAGCCAAACGCACTCGTTTGATGTCAGCGTCATAGAGATAGGCTTATTGCCTAACCCTGAAGAAGCGTGATACCCACGAAACTGTTTCAATTCTATACTTTCGATTGCCGCTAAAGCGTGTTGTTCAGTGGCGGATACAGACTTCTCGGTAGACTGCAATTGATTTAAGCGGCGGATACCTACTTGTGATTGCCCTTGTGCGACAAAGGATTGGGCCAAAGGTAAAACCAGCTCATTAACTGCCAAAACACAAAGAATCAAGGCAACAAACCAAGTTCCGTGAACACCTGTTTTTAAGGCTAATGTTCCCGTGTTGCTTTGATAGTCTGTGAGAAAATAAAAGTAGCTTAGGAGTAATCCTACGGTAATCGTATACGATGCCAAACGACCAAAGCTGATCGATTGCTGCATTTTAACTTCGGCTTTTTTCTGACGTTCGTCTAATTGGCCCAAACGCTCTGAATACGCTTGCCAATGGCCACGAATGGTTAAGGTTATTAGTGCTGAAAATAGGCTAACGAAACGACCGCGACGGTGGGTTCCTAAAATTTGTCCAATATGGACGCTATGACTCGCGTAACGACCACATATAAATGGCACAACGATCAAATGCAATGTCGCAGCAATTGCCATAGGCCAAAGCAGTTGTGGAGAAACAAGGTAGGCAACAATAAACACACTCGCGTACGCCAATAATGCATAGATCCACGGCAGCATAACCACCAAAGGCCAACGAATAATTTGATCTAAATCGCTGACTAAACGTTGTAATAAATCACCACGGCTTTGTTGATGTAGGTTAGCCGCATCTTTCGCGACGCGTTGATCCCATACCCACAATCGCAATGTTCTTAATAAGCCCAAAAGATGTTCATGGGCCATAACCTGTTCGCCGTACCGCCCTGCTGTACGTAGAATTGCCATCAAACGAACCAAGGCACCCGGTGTAAAATAGTTAAAGGCTTGAACAGTGCCGAGCACCCCAGCAAGACCCGCAGCAGATAAAAACCAACCTGAAATTCCCAATAAAGCAACACCTGCAATACTCGCCATCACCCCTAAAAACAAAGGTACGGCAAAGCCCCACGGATTCGCTAATAAAAGACGTCTAAGCGATAGCTTCGATACTTTGCTCATGTAAAGCTCCGTGAGTTAAATTCCAATGTCTGTCCGCCCATTTAATAGGGTGTGTGTCGTGACTAACAACTAATAGTGTTTTGCCTTTTGATGCTCTATCTAATGTGTTTAGCACCGCGCTGGCAGTGTCTTCATCAAGCCCAGAACAAGGCTCATCCAAGAGCCATACATCGGCCTTTGATAGTAAGGCACGAGCAATCGACAAACGCTGCATTTGCCCACCAGAAAGCCCAGTACCTAACTCTGTTAATTTGGTTTCAATGCCCTCAGGCAAGGCATTCACAAAGTCATCACACTGACTTTTCACTAACGCTTCTTGTAATGCTTGTTCGGTTGGTGTTTCGATACCCAATAGTAAGTTTTGGCGGATACTGCCATTTATCCATTCTGGCGTTTGTGGCAACCAAGCTAATCGGGCACGCCATGCAGCTAAATCAAGCTCTGAAAATGCGTCATCGTAAACAAAACACTCCCCTTGGTAGCCTTCTTCGAAACCCAATAGCAAGTGTAATAAACTCGACTTCCCCACGCCCGATTCACCACTCAGCCAAATACGTTCACCTTCACTAATATGGTTGGTGATCGGCGCTAACCGAGAACGGCCGCCTTCTTGCCAACTTAATTTGAGAAAAGTAAGTAACGATGTGGAGTGCGTTTTGACAACAGACAAATGAGAAGTCTCTGTGTTTGATTTTGCTTGCGCTGTTGTATGCAAAGGCGTATCGAAAATTTCGATTAAATCCGTCGCGGCCGCTTCCGCTTTTTGTTTTGCATGATAATCATTGCCTAACTGACGAAGCGGTAAATAAAACTCTGGCGCCAATAATAAAAGGAAGAAGGCTTGCGTTAAAGTAACAGGAGAAAGCCCTTTATCCCAAGGCAACTGTTCTAATAACCCCAGCCCTAGATATAAAGCGATCATGGCGATAGAAAGTGACGCAAACAATTCCAATGTCGCAGTTGATAAAAAGGCTAAGCGCAACACACCCATGGTGGTTCTTTGGTAAGCACTGGCACTGTCCGACAAGCGTTGTTTGGCTTGTCCGGTACGACCAAGACGCTTTAATTCAGCAAGGCCTTGGTTTAAATCCATAAACTGGTTCGATAACATCGCCAACACACGAAACTGACGACGGTTAGCTTGGGCGGCTTTATGACCAACAAAGATCATAAATACAATCACCAAGGGTGCTGTAATCATGAATACGCCAAAAGCAATAAAGGATACAGGCAACACGGCTAACAAGATAACGCAGGGAATAAGCGACACCATAAACAGCTGTGGTTTATAGCGGCTAAAATAATCGTCTAGCGCGTCCACTTGTTCGTAAACACGCGTAGACAAAGCGGCATCTTCATCAATTCTTAAGCGCGAAGGCCCAAGGTGAGTCAAATGCGAGAGTATTTTTTTGCGTAATGAATAACGAATACTACGACTAGCACTGGCGCTTAATCGCTCGCGGCCAAAACTGGCCAGCGCGCGAATAAGCAGTGCGGATAGAGCAATAAGCAAAACCGAAACAGAGAAAGCCCCTTCAATTACCATGTCTGAAAAAACATTAGCAAGAGACCAAGCCTGAACAACCAAAGACACTGTAAAAACAATACCGAGTAATTGAACAAGACGATAACGTTTAGATTGTCGACTTGCCCATTCATTAAGAAAAAGTAACTCGGGGGATTTTACTCGACCCTGACGAGGCTGTTTTGGCGCTTTCTCTTGTTTAGGCATAACGCTTACTTTTGCTCCTCTTCGCCTTCGTAACCGCTAAACTCTAACCATATTGCATTCACAATACCGAATGAGCAGGCCAGTAAAACACCCAAACTCCAAGCAAAATACCACATAGAAATATCTCCTTCGTGAGGCGCTAATAAAGCGCCTCATCCTTAATAAATTAGCTTAATAAAGAGAATGTGCGTTGTTCTCGATATGTTCTTTGCTGATACGGCCAAACATTACGTAGTAACACCACGCTGTGTAGCACAAGATAATCGGTACGAAGATACACGCTGCAATAAACATGATCTGCAATGTATGCTGGCTAGAAGTCGCATCCCACATAGTCAAACTCATGCTTGGAAAAGTAGACGATGGCATTAGGAATGGGAACATAGACCCACCGGCTGTCACAATAATACCTGCAATCGCTAATGAGGAACCTAGGAACGCTAAGCCACCTTTATTGATACGACTAGCAAAAGCCGCCACCAACAAGCCCAGTACACCAATGACAGGAGCAAGCATTAATAACGGCACCTTACTGTAATTAGCTAACCAAGCACCCGGCTGCATAACGACGGTTTTCATTAGCGGCGTCAACACTTGATTGCCATCAATGGCGCTGGTAATAACATACCCTTGAATGCCATAAGCCAACCAAACACCGGCAAGAACAAATAACACCGCACCTAGAATCGCACTGATGGTCGTCGCTTTACGAACACGAAGTAGCAAATCGCCTTCTGTCTTCATCTGCAACCAAGAACCACCTTGAGTAACAATCATCATCAAGCTAACTAACCCACAAAGAATGGCGTATGGGTTTAGCAAAGCAAAGAAAGACCCAGTGTAATCTACACGTAAATACTCATCGAACTGAAACGGAACACCTTGGAGTATGTTGCCAAATGCCACACCAAAAATAATAGGTGGAACAATAGAACCAAAACCAATGCATAAATCCCAGTTTCTTTTCCAGCGAGGTGAATCTATTTTAGAACGATAATCGAAACCAATTGGACGAAACCACATGGCTGCTAATGTCAGAATCATGGCTAAATAAAAGCCAGAAAAAGACGTCGCATAGACGATAGGCCAAGCCGCGAATAAAGCACCGCCTGCGGTGATAAACCATACTTGGTTACCATCCCAATGAGGCGCCATGGAGTTGATCATGACACGGCGTTCACTATCATCACGAGTGATAATATTGACCAAACTACCGACACCCATATCAAAACCATCAGTGATAGCAAAGCCTATTAGTAGAACACCGATTAAAGCCCACCAAACTAATTTTAATACATCATAATCCATTTTAAATCTCCTGAGATTTTATCTGATCCGTTTCGTTTTCAAGCGCATAACGACCGGTGTGCAAACTAGAAGGACCTTGTTTGGAGAAGCGAATCATCAGGTACATTTCTGCGATTAAGAAAGCGGTATACAGAAGTATAATACCAATAATAGTGATCCAAAGATCTGTTGCGGTTAGCCCAGATACAGCCAAGTTAACGGGCAATATTTCACCAATCGCCCAGGGTTGACGACCGTATTCAGCCACAATCCAACCTGCTTCACAGGCAATCCAAGGTACTGGCAAACTAAACAGGATAACCTTTAGGAACCAGCGATTTTGACCAATGCGACGGCGCGCGTTTTGGTAAAAAGCAACGGCAAAGATAAGTAACATTAAGCAGCCCATACCGACCATTACACGGAATGACCAAAAGATCGGAGCCACATTAGGAATACTGTAATTCACCGCTTGATCAAGTTGTTTCGCCGTCACGTGGTCCATGTCATTAGTGAAGGCTTTAACTAATAAGCCGTAGCCCAAATCACCCTTCACTTTTTCAAAGTTGGCTTTCACTTGAGGATCAGTTGAACCATCACGTAACTTTTTGAGTAGCT
The DNA here is from genome assembly GCF_038155025.1 of Marinomonas sp. TI.3.20. Taxonomy (NCBI): domain Bacteria; kingdom Pseudomonadati; phylum Pseudomonadota; class Gammaproteobacteria; order Oceanospirillales; family Oceanospirillaceae; genus Marinomonas; species Marinomonas sp. TI.3.20. The sequence goes on from NZ_JBAKAS010000007.1 coordinate 38,661, forward strand.
GGTTTGCGTAGATACCGTTAATAATACGTTGACGATTTTGCGCTTTAAGATCCTTGATGCCTTCTACTTTTTCATCTAAGGAGCGGGTTGCAATCAAGCCAAGAGCACCTGGGATTTTAATCGCGTATTCCGTTTTTTCTATTTTCTGATTCGGGAAACCGATCAAAGTAAAATCAGCAGGCGCTTTTTGTGTGTCCCATTCTGCCTCGATGGCAGCCAATTTAACTTTTTGAACATCCCCTATTTCATAACCAGAAGCGTCGCCTAGCACAATAACACTCATTGTCGCGGCTAATCCGAAAGCAGAAGCAATCGCAAAAGAACGACGAGCAAATGGCAAATCACGACCTTTAAGTAGGTAGTAACTTGAGATAGCCAATACGAACATAGCGCCAGTACAGTAACCCGCTGACACAGTATGAACGAATTTCACCTGAGCCACTGGGTTAAATAACAAAGCACTAAAGTCCACCAACTCCATACGCATGGTTTCGTAGTTGAACTGAGAACCTACTGGGTTTTGCATCCATCCGTTGGCAATCAAAATCCATAACGCCGACATGTTAGACGCGAAAGCTACCAACCAAGTAACCGCCAAATGCTTGACTTTACTCAGACGCTCCCAACCGAAGAAGAACAAACCGACTAAGGTAGATTCTAAGAAGAAGGCCATTAAACCTTCGATCGCCAATGGCGCACCAAAGATATCGCCCACATAATGCGAGAAATACGCCCAGTTCGTACCAAACTGGAATTCCATGGTAAGACCTGTCGATACACCCAAGGCAAAGTTAATACCAAATAACTTACCCCAAAATTTCACCATGTCTTTATAAACTTGCTTGCCGGTAATAACGTAAACCGACTCCATAATTGCAAGTATAAAAGACAACCCGAGTGTTAAAGGAATAAACAAAAAGTGGTACAGAGCAGTTAGAGCAAACTGGAACCTCGATAAGTCCACTACCGTTTCATTGATCATAATGACTTCAACCCATTCACTTGATTCAGAAAAGACGTTCACAGGCACTTAAATGCTCTTGTTGTTTTACGTCCGCCGCCGCTCCAGCCCCTGGAGCTAACTATAAGCATGAATTATGAGTGAGGTTGCAGACTGAAACATTGCGTTAGATCAAGATAAAGAGAGAGAAAGCGACAGAGTTACTCTGGTAACGATTTTATAGATTTAGATCAAACCACTAGGGTAAATTGTCAAATAGTTGTTTCATAAGTTCTAAAAAGTCTGCTCTAGTTGATATACGGTTGATATTCGAAGCAAAAAAATATCGCTAAAATGGATAATGGGTAAAAATATCTTCAACCAACTGATCGAGTGGCGCCTCATCTCCATAGGTTTTTGCATAAATTCGTAAGCCCGAGATTTGTATTTGAAGATGACGAGCGAGCTGCCCTGCGACTTTATCTTTCGCCACTTCACCGTGCTCTTGAGCCTCTATAATCAGTTTTTCAAATTCTGTTTCTAATATTTTGAGCGAACGCTTTGCTTCTTCTAATAAGTCTCTATTGCTATCCGTTAATTCCGCCACCGTTTTTGCCAACATACACATGCCATTAGGGGCATCCGTTTGCGTATCAATAACAATTTCTTTCACAAACCGTTTAAGCGCTTCAAGCGGCGATTGAGTTTCATTACGACATAAGTGCAAAGCTGTCACGCCCTGTTGTGTATATCGCATTAAAGCTTCTTTGAATAAACCTTCTTTACTGCCAAATGTTGCGTAAATACTACCCGGTCGCATATCAATCACATCTTGTAAGTTACGCATTGATGTCGCATGAAAGCCTTTTTCCCAATACAAATTCGTGGCTTTATCAACAACCTGATCACGGTCAAACTTGGCATTTTTTCTCATTTTTTGACTTCCAACATTTAGATCTTTGAACGATTGTTCAATTTTAACTTGAACGAACGTTCAAAACCACTTATTATTCGTTTTATAGAAAAACGACACGACAAAACAAGTTACTAATTCATACAACATTAAATAGGATACAAAATGAGCGAATTTACTATTCACACCCTAGACACTGCCCCTGAAGCCAGCAAATCCCTAGTTGAAGGCTCTATAAAAGCAAATGGATTCCTACCCAATTTACATGCGGTTATGGCAGAAGCACCTGGCCTGCTTGAAGGCTATCAAGTCCTTCATAAACTTTTTTCTGAATCATCGTTTAATGCAGAAGAACTGACTGTTGTTTGGCAAACAATTAATGTAGAACACGAATGTCATTATTGTGTTCCTGCACACACAGCCATTGCGAATATGATGAAAGTTGACCCTGCAATAACAGAAGCGCTGCGCAATCAAGAAGCAATGCCAACGGAAAAATTACAGGTATTGCATGAAACAACACTTTCTATGACCCGTGGTCGTGGAGTGTTAACTCAAGAAGAAATGACACGATTCTTTGACGCTGGCTACACTCACCGTCAAATGCTCGACATTGTGCTTGGATTAGCACAAAAAGTAATGAGCAACTATACAAACCATCTAGCAGAAACCCCCGTTGATAGTGCTTTTGAAAAATTTGACTGGAAAGCAAAGAAGTAAAAAGCTTTCAATAGACTAAAAAAGAATAAAAAAGACGCTCTCTATGCAAATAGGGAGCGTTTTTTTATAAGTCACTATTAACATTGAAAATTTTATAGAAATAAACCGATTATTATTTTTTATTAACTCTTTAGTTATTTACAGAAAAATTAATCAATAAGATTAGATATTGAAAACTCGGCCATAAATTAGTAAATAGATGTATTTCAATGTATAAAAAACGTACAATTATGTCATAATAAAAATGATAATTCTCAAGGTAGATATATATGACTGTTGTAGACTCAACCATCAAAGAATTCGATTTTTTAAGCCCTAGAAATTGTAGCCCACTCCTCTATGTCGTTACTCATTATAATTTATTAGTGGTTAATTATAAGACATTGAATGGTATAACAAATTATGAATTTATTAACCAATTCATGCAAGAACATCAACATCAAGGTTTAGTCATTTTTGACGTTCCAAAAGACAGCGATACATTAGAATTAAAGGGCTGGCCTAATTTGAAAGGCGTATTTTATGAAGGCGCAGATCAAGCACTTTTCCAAAAAGGCTTTGAAGCAATCGATAGAGGAGAACTATGGTTTCCTAGAGCAGTAACGGATTGTTGGATGCGTAAGATGCTCGAAAATGAACAGCAAACCATATTGAAGTCTAATAATTTAACGCATAAAGAACTTAAAGTATTAAACTTGCTCTTTTCTGGGCTTGAGTGCAGCGCAATGGCAGACAGCTTATTTATTAGCGAGGCAACGGTTCGCGTACATTTGCATAAAATATATCAAAAAATCGAAGTTAAAAATAAACAACAAGCAAGAATCTGGTGCAAAAATAACTTAAAAAATATTAATAGTTAAGAGGACTAACATGAAACCTTATCGTATCTGAATATTCTCCAGCAGCTTGTCTATTAAACTGCTCTAGTCGTAATTTTAGTTTTAATAAAAAAACGGTTCTTCCTGAATAAGAAAATTTCCTTTGGTATCCATTAGCCAAATCAACATTTTTCCCATCTATATTTAAAAGATAATCAATAAAGTATTGTTTCTTATAAATCTCATGTAATAACTTACCTTTATTTTCTGAACTGACGCTCAATTTAACATCAGAGTTCGTAACCACCTTCAAAGTAGGTAACATGTTGTATTCCTTACCTGAGACTAACACACCTAAATTCACACTATTAGAATCGGCATTATATCCAAGTATTGAAAGACTAGTACTAGGTTGAATGTTCTCTTGAATATCAAATTGTCTTTCATCTAATAGTTTATTACTCTCATCATATAGCTTAATTTTAAGTGTATCACTGTATTCACCCGCTTTAACGGGAGTGCCTGATGGTATTAATAAATCAACATTAGCAGACGATCCGACCAAATTTATACGTGTCATCGATGAGCTGATTTTTTGCTGAGTATCACTTTTAATATAATAAGGTACTGCCTGAAACTGCCCCTTCAATTGATTCAGATTTGTTGTAGAGATAAGAAGATGCAATTGACAGTTCTTAATATCTGACACAGAAATATTAAGACGTTTTTTGGCATCACTCTGCTGCTCTGCTTGATAACTTCCGAAATCATCATAAATATTTTTAATATTATTTATTTTCGCATTGCATCCTGCCTGAGCAGCTTGCGATAAAAAAACAAACACCAAGCTACTTAAAAGAATACCTATGTTTTTAGTGTACATAAATTTTTCCTTTTCTTTGTAATTGCTGGCCCTTTTCAACATCAATTTGGAATTTTGATTTTTCAGGGTTTTTCAATGTGAAATCATATAAACAGGGTTTCAGTCCTGTAAGAGCAAACCGACCTGATTTATTAGTAAAGAATACATTTTCTTTTTTGACACTGTCTGTAGAGCACACAGCAGTCCCAACTTGCATGGATATAGGTTTATTTTTCTTATCCAATAAGGTTGCAAGAATAGAAGTATTCGCATCTGATCCTACCGTAATGGCATAGCCACTATGGTAAGAAGGATAAAAAGAAAGAAGGCCTGAACCAATATCGTACCCTGGAGCTAAGTCAGCCACATCGACTGCGACATTTGACTTGTTATACGAAGGAATATCGCTTAACACAATCGTATCTAAAGCATCGTTACTTGCTCTATATTGGTCATTAAATTGACCTAGTGTAATTTTTTTACCTTCCAAACTTGGGTGACCTTTTACCAAAGCAAAACTATCATAAATTGGTTTGCCTATTCCCCAATCCCCTCCTGCAAAAGCTAAGCTAGTTGAAAGACTTACTCGTGTTGCATGAGTTGCAGATTGAGAATTAAGTTGCTCATAGTAGCTTTCCTGATCGACGCTCGCTAAGAATCGATTGGCATTGTATTGGGCATTCAAATTAAGCTGAGCTTTGTCTTGATCATTTTGCTCAACTCCCGCTCTTACACTGTATGCCCCAACATAACGTAAATCTCCATTGTCCGTATATTCTAATCGAGTTCTGTCATGTTCAGTTTGATGTGATAATTTTAGTCGTTCTGTATCATTAAATTTGTATGTCACGGCTAAATTAACACTCCAATCAGGATTACCATCGTCTTGATTTACTTGTCCACCAAAATTATAAAGAACTTGCCCATTGTCCGTATCATACGAAAAATTCACACCAATAGAGTTATTAAATCCATTTTGATCGTATATTTTAGATGCACTTGCAGACAACGTTGTTTGAAAATTAGGTGTACTTGAGAAAGAATAATTGGCTTGTAGCATATGTTCAGTTCGCTGAAAACTATCATCTGACCCTGGACGATACCCGAGCGATCTGAAAAATTGGGTTGAATATTCGTAACCAAGACTAAATGATTTATGCTTAGGACTGTTATCCGTGAAACTACTGTATACCACTCGATAAGCCTGCCCTGTTTTATCACTAAAACTAATAGCATTTTCGAAAGAAAGTTGGCCAATACTAGAGGCATAAATATTTTTAAAACCAAATTGTTGTAAATATTGATCTGCTTGTGAATTTACTCCAATAGTCCAGTCTGGTGCTAAACCATAATTAAGGTAACCGCTTATTAAAGGGTCATTATAATCGTATACTAATTTAGTGTTTAATTCGGCCGGAACACCAACATGAAGTTCATATTTCAACTCCCCTTTTGAGAATAAATCTAACCCTGTTGTGACTCCAAACTTAACATATTTGACGACACCTACATTATCAGTGATTCGTAATGTTATATTATTAGTACCTTCGTTCAATGGAATATCATTTAATGAATACACCCCTGAAGATAAGTTGAGTCTTTTGACAACTTGATTATCGACCATAACCTCAACCGTCGATGGTGTGCTCAATGTAAAACTTCTGGAAGCACTTGGACGAATAGTCCTATCTGATACTAATGAGAAGTCATGAGCAATTGAAACACCTAGTATCCTATTGCTTGATTGAAAATAACTACCATATGCATAATTATCGCCAATAGAAATTCGAGCACCTTTTAAAGGCAGATCATGAATTAACCTTGTTCCTAAACGTTTAACACTAGACCCATCATCTGTCGTATTTGACGAATATTCATTCTCATTTTCTAGCACCCACCCATTCATATTCATAACCATTTCTGAACGAAGCGCCAGATCTTTATCATCTGTGTCATCAAGGTTATCTTTTTGGTAAAAGTAACTAGAATAGAGATTTAAAAAACCACTAAATTCAGTTGGGTTTAAAGCTTTCAGGCCATCTTGGCTATCTTTTAAACTTAAGACTTGAGGGCGCATTAGGCTTATTGGTGCGGATATTTTTAAATTGAAATTACTCAAATCAAAATCGACGGCAAAACCTGAATTTTTTAGATCCTTTTCTGAAATCAGATCATTTTTAACTTTTTTCTCTAGCAAATCCAATGTCTTAGGGTAAAGAAGCTTTTCAAGCTTAGGTTCAATTTCACTCCATTTAAGCAATAAACTATCATCAGGCTTAACCACTAATGACATCTGCCCTATAGCCGCTTTATTTAATTCAGTATCAACACTCAACTCGATATTATGATTAAATGGATTTATTTTTGCAAAAACAAAACTTGGAAAAAAAATGATGGAAAAAAAAATGATGGCAGGAAATATAATATTTTTCATCTTCATTCCATCAATTTTAACGTCAACTCATTATTTTTGTTTTTCTTTAATGATTTTGAAAATGGAATTTTCACATCCATAGCACTATATGGTGGAAAGAAAACATCATAGCCTTGAGATTTTAGTTCTTGCTTTTTAAAGTTTTTTAATCTTTTACCATTTTCAAAAATGGTACTGTCATAATCACTTAATCTACTAGATCCAGGGCCGCTATTAAGAATAGTGGCATAAAGATCACCGTTTTTTGAATACGTTTTTTCTACCTTTACATCAGGCTTGAATTTATTTTGGTTAAGATGAACAATCAAATTAACATCAAGTAAAATCGTTAATTTAGATGTTTTATTTGTAGATGTATTTTCAATAGGCTGTTCAATTAAACTAACTTGGTAGGTCTTGTCTTCTGTTGGCATCGTTTTACCAATCCATCGAAACTGTATTCTCTGACTTGTTCCCGCTTTCAAATACAATGAAGGAGGAAACACCCATAGAGGAGAGTTGTCTAGAGGAACCAAGGTAGGTTTAGATTTACCAGTTTTATCAAATTTAACATCATAGACTTGAATATTAAAAGCAACATCACGAGGTAGTTGATTATAAATCACACTAAAAGGCGTTCTTGTAGTATCCTGAGGTGAAAATGTAACTACCATTGGGGTGACTTCTATAGCATACGCAGATGGTGCCACAGAAATAATAAAAGCAAATAAAATCCCCCCAATTAACTTAAACATTATATAGCCACTGCTAACTTGCTATCACTAGCATTAAATTCTGAAGGTATTTTTATATAAACCGTACGTGTTGAATTTGGAAGAAGAAGTTTTCCTGTCAATGCACGACTTAAGTCATTTCCTTCTAGTGAAAGTGTTTTGCCTTTACTCTTTATTGTCCATTTCGCTTTTGATAAGCGAATGTATTTATTACCTTTATTTTCTAGAGAAACACTCCAAATTCCTTTTTTAAATTGTTCCTTATTTTTTATAACCAATTTTGCTTCTGCCTTATCTGGAACAACATTCAGCAAGGTTCTAAAGCTCATAGCCAAACCAATACCTGACCCTTGTGCTTTTCCTAAATCGACATGAACTTGATTGATTGCAATACGATATGCTTTAGAAGAAGACAATAAAGGCTCTCCTATATAACGCACGATTATTGATTGGCTCTTACCTGGAGCAATCACACTGGTTAAAGGGATGATTAAAAAATCATTGTCATTTTCTTTTAATTTTTCCTGTCCACTTTTATCTATCAATAAATCATATGCGGCAACATCTATGGTTAAAGGGTTTTTTGAGGTATTTGATACCTGTATAGTTTCTTGTGATTTACTGCCCATTGGTTGTATATCAGATACCATAGGACGCACTTGAAATGCAAATACTGAATAAGAGCTAAAAACAAAAATAAATAGAATAATTAATCGCATATAAATCCTTACTAATAAAAAAAGGCAGTATGATACTGCCTTTTTCGTTTAGATATTAGTTAGCTTCAACAGTCAACATTAAGTCATCGTTATAACTACCAGCATATATTGGATTTGTTAGAACAGTTAGAAGAATGTTGCCAGCAACGCCGCCGGCTGCCAATGCAGGTGAACCTGAATGGCTTTGTTTTGCTACTTGATTATTAACACCGCTTAGAGCTGTCAAGGTAAAGTTATATGGAGCTGCTGAAAGTTTAGCAGAATAACCAACACCTGTTCCATCTTGACCGTCTGTAGTTTCTAATTGACCTTCTGAAGAAGTAAGTGAAACAGTCGCGCCATCTGCATCATTACAACGCAAAGTGAAAGGAATGTTACTAGTTTTACCTTGTTGCAATACTGGAAAACTTACTGCATTTAGAGACGTGGTTGCTTCACAAACAGAAGGGTTACTACCAGAAACTTGAAAGGTTCCTGCAAGTGCTGCGCCTGAAGTCAATGCTGCGATTGCTGATAACATGATTAACTTTTTCATCTTAATATTCCTTATTTAATATGTATGTATATAAAAATTAACGATCTACCACACTCCACCCGAAACGGCTGACGGTGTCATTTCTATACGTAAAATATCCTGATAATTTCCCGCATAGATTAAAGGCTTAACCAGTTTAAGTTGTAATTTTGCTACGCTTTTAAATAAAATGTCATTAACGTTAAATGCCTGTGTTCTTTTAAGATTTTGCGAAGATACAGTTTTACTGTAATTTTCATCTAAAATAGACAGTTTTACATTATAGTCATTTACTTTTGTACTATGCTGGCGGCGTAAACCACCATTTATAGATTGCATAGATACTCGCATAGGAGAATTACAATCAATCACTAGCTCAGTGTTAGCGAAACCATCAGATGAAAGAATCAAGTTATTATTAACTGCTGTAAACCCGCACTTCTCAGGAATATACCCAGATAAAGTTAAATTAACATTATCACTGCAATATGCATTAAAAGCACAGAAAAACAATAAATAACCAATTCGTTTTTTCATTACTGTTAATTCCTTTTAGCCATCTCGCTAACACGTGATGAATCCTAGATAATAAAAATCTGTTTAGTACGTTTCTATTTGTTTAGAACATTCAGAAATAGATATTTGTAATTTATAAAAAAACAATAAAAAAAAATTAATCACATAAATAAAACCAATAAAAACTAAACAAACGGACAGAATTCAAGAAAAAACCATATTAAAACAAATGGTTACATAATCTATTTTAAGTTTACACAAATAAACAACAAGTAAACAATTTCACAAAAAATCAACAAAATAACACTAAATAAAATTAAACAAAATTTCATAATTAAACTTAACTTATAGCTTCCATACACTTGATTACACTAAGTTGACCGAACTACATAACAACTTACTGTCTCTTTCATTCTCTTTATTTCACAAAAATTCAAGACCAATATCGCTTATGGACTCTTTGTTACAGTGCTAAAGCGACAAGTAATATCCTGCTTAGCACGCTTAAAAAATACCTTAGAGCACTTCTTTGGGCGATAACAAAAACCGATCGCGGTTCACTTAGATAATTCAGAATAACTTATGGTGAAACGATGAAGGTTATGGTGAAACGGTGAAGAAAACTGTAAATACTGAGCAAGCGAATTGCACCGGCTAAAGGCTATGGGTAAAGAAGGAAAAGTAAGGTGGAAAAGGTAAGAGACATTTTAAGCATAAAAAAAAGGCACGATGTGGGGGGAACATCGCACCTCGTTTAACTGTGTTTTTTAAGCAGGTAGTTCAGTAAAAACAGCGTCTAATGTAGACAAAATAAAATCAGCTTCCGTTTGGTTTAGAGTCAATACTGGGCACAAACAAAGCGTGTTGTTAAACTTTTCAAAAGAACGATTTGTTCTTCCGATGATAAGACCTTTTTGCATACACATACCGGCAACCTTCGCGGCCACTTGCTCAAGTACTGGTGTTTTTGCTTGTCGATCACTGACTAATTCAATCCCTAACAACAGGCCTTTACCGCGTATATCACCAATGATGTCAAACTTCTCTTTTAGACGAACTAAACCCTCAAGAAGGTATTTTCCCATTACAGCACTGTTCGTTACCAAATCTTCGTCTTCAATAATGCGCATATTTTCAATCGCGGCAGCAGGACCACCAGTACAACCGGCGTAAGTGCTAATGTCCCTAAAATAGACATCTTTATCGCTGCTTTCACCAAGAAACTCATTAAACACAGCTTCTGTGGTAACCGTACACGATATGGCTGCATAGCTTGAGGCGACGCCTTTCGCCAAGGTCACTATGTCAGGCTTTATGCCGTAATGTTGATAACCAAACCACTCACCTGTTCGACCCAGACCACAAACAACTTCATCAATATGCAAAAGTACATTGTATTTTTTACAGATTTCCATGATTTTTGGCCAATAACCTTCTGGTGGTGTAATCACGCCACCACCCGCAGTAATAGGCTCTAAAATCACAGCACCAACGGTATCAGCCCCTTCACGCAGAATCGCTTTTTCTAATTCAAGTGCAGCAAGCTCACCATAGTTATCTACGTCACCAAATTGGCTCCGATACTCACAGCAATGAGGAAACTCAACAAACCCAGGCACAAAAGGTCCATATTGATCACGTCGTTCTTCTTGGCCTGTTGCGCTTAACGTTGCAATGGTTGAACCATGATAATCTCGCTCGCGATATAGAATTTTGTATTTTTTACCGCCATATTTTTTGTGAGATATTTGACGCACAATTTTAAACGCTTTTTCATTCGCTTCAGAACCTGAGCTAGCATAATAAACACGGCTCATACCGGGCATTTTACTGATCAATTTTTCAGCAAATATAGCCCCAGGAATGGTTCCTGCGGTACTGGCAAAGAAATTTATTTTACAGACCTGATCACGAATCGCATCCCCAATAGAGGTTCGTCCATAGCCTACATTCACACACCACACGCCACCAGCAGAAGCATCTAGATAAGAATTGCCTTTAATATCCCATACACGAGAGCCTTCACCTTTGACCATTATCATAGGGTCTTGTGATGTCAGTACACTATGTTGACTAAGGTGGTGCCACACATGCTTGCGATCTCGTTCTATGGTTTCATTATCAACGACAGACATAGGCTTCTCCGTAAATTTGGTTTATCAAAAAAATCAATAAATCCAGCTTAGACCATGCTTGACGTAGGCTTTAGAACCAACAAAGGTAATCAATAGAGCCAGTTTATATAAACTAGAGGCTGGCGCTATGTAGAGTGCTAACTGGCTCTAGTGAGAAAGCAGAAAGAGCTGCGATACTCTCTCACTATTTGATTTTTGAGAGCCTATTAGTATGGAAAATTTAGCCTATTTGATTCCTATCGTGTTTTTCGCTGGCATTATCAGAGGTTATTCAGGCTTTGGTTTTGCAGTGATCGCTGTGGTTGGCTTGAATCTATTTTTAGACCCCGTCAAAAGCGTTCCTATCGTTTTAGCTTTGGATTTCATTTGTAGCATTACCCTAATAAGGGAGGCGGTAAAACACGCTCATTTTAGTACCTTCAAGGCCCTCGTCACAGGCTCTATAGTAGGTATTCCTATTGGATTACTATTACTCTATTTCCTTCCTGCTACTTGGCTAAAGCTTTTCATTTGCTCCTTTGTTTTAGTCTTGGTTCTATTATTAATAAAAAAAGTGAAAGCTTCACAAAATGATTCTTTCGCGAAAAAATTTATTACCGGTGTCGCATCCGGAGCCGGTACGTCAAGCGCTTCTATCGGTGGCCCTATGGTTCTGTACTACATTCTTTCTAGTCCATTAGATGTACGCAGCCAACGCGCGACTATGATCCTCTTCTTTATCGCAAGTGAATTCGCCGCATTGATTGGTTTAGCACTAAGCCAGCCTTCAAATGATGACGTTTATCTTTATTTGGCCTCTCTGCTTATTCCAACGCTTATTGGCGTCAAAATTGGTCAGTTCTTTTTTAATAAAAAACCACCCGCTTCTTTCAAAGCTATTTCACTGCCACTGATGGTTATTGTTGCTGTCGTTGGGTTTGTTAAAACGCTCAGCGCTATGTGACGTTCAAATACTCGGCTATTTAGTGTCTTACCTAAATTTGAAATAATCACTTACAAGAAGGTTATAGGTATAGACGCAGACACAGAAAAGCCAATGCTATATTGCCTATAGCATTGGCTTTTTAGAAAACACTGGGTCACATGCGTTTATTTCAATGCAGCTTCCACATATTCAGAATTAACAAATTCTGCATAGTTGTCTTTTAAACCACTGATTTTTTTCTGATCAAGCAGAAATTTTGATGTAGCTTTAAGTGAAGCAACAGCGCCACTTTTATCACCACAACCTAACCATGTACAAGAGGCTTGCTCTTTCAGTGTTGGGTATTCATACAACGCCATAACACCAGGCACTGTACTCAAATCGCCACCAGTTACTTTACTGATAGATTTAGCCATTGGGCTATTAACAGTAAAGCTGTCTTTGTTGTCATTATATTCTTTATCAACGGACGCTAGAATTTTAACAAAATCCACTAAGAATTTTTTATGTGTTCCTGCAAATTTCTTGTTCGCAACAAGCCCATCAAATGTTGGCTTGCCCCAAGAGCTCAAAGTCTTAGAGGTAATCAGCACATGGCCGCTTTTTTTGATTTGTCCAAGAACTGGATCCCAAATGAAGGCTGCATCAATGTCACCTCGACGCCAAGCAGCGGCAATCGCACTGGGTTGCATATTTAGTAATTTTACTTCGCTTGGCTTAATTCCAAACTGCTCTAAAGCAAACATTGTATGAAAGTGTGTGGTTGAAACAAAAGGTACTGCAATGGTTTTACCTTTTAGATCTGAAGGTTTTACGATGTTTGAACCATCGCGAACCACCATAGCTTCAGCATCACCAATATTCTCTAGTATCCAAAAAAGCTCAGCATGCACACCATTACTAACCGCGGCTGCAATAGGACTAGAACCCGCTGTAGTGATGTCCAAACTACCAGACGCTAGTGCTGTCATGGCTTTTGCACCCGAATCAAAGCGGCGCCATTTGATGGTTACACCTAGTTGTTTCTCAAGCATTTTTTGATCAATAACCTGCTTATAAGGATTAAAGATACCTTGATAACCAATGCTAATTTCTTCTGACATCGCGCTGAACGAAATCGCCATCGCGCCAACCAGTAACCCTATTTTTTTAATAAATTTCATAGTTATTCCTTAAGTGATATTTAAGTATTTTAATGAGTTCCAGTTTTAATTTTGTCCTTTCCATGGAACGAGTTTTTTCTCTAGATAACGCATAAGCAAATCAAAACAGTAAGCAATCACACCGATAACAATAATCCCTGCTATGACGACATCCGTCCGTAAGAATTCAGACGCATTGAGCACCATAAAACCTATGCCTCGCTGAGCGGCGACCATTTCCGCGGCGACCAAAGTGGTCCAACCAAAGCCAATGGCAATACGCATACCGGTTAAAATATCTGGTAAAGCACCTTTTGCAATAACTTGAGTAATCACCTGCCAGCGACTAGCCCCCATCGAATAAGCGACTTGTATTTGCTCGATGCGCACCGATGTCACGCCAGCACGCGCGCTTAAAATAATGGGTGCTAACATGGCTAAGAAAATAAGAGTTACCTTACTACCCTCATCAATGCCTAACCAAATGATGATCAAAGGCAAATACGCCAACGGTGGTAATGGGCGATAGAACTCAATGAGAGGATCGAAAATACCGCGTAAAATATAGCTACAGCCAATCAAGATCCCTAATGGGATACCAATTAAACAAGCAAAGAAAAATGCACCAAAGATACGTGTCAAACTGGCAGACAAATGCTGAACCAAGGTTGCGCCAGCAAAGCCATTGTTAGCAATGTCTAAAAACTTCTCAAACACATCCACCGGTGATGGCAAAAACAAAGGGTCGATGAAACCCATTTCAGTCACAAACGCCCAAATAGAGATAAATAATATGGTTGAAAACACTGAGATAAGTCGGCTATCACCCGCTCCTGGCGCGCCGTAAAATTCACCGCTCTTTATTGATGGTTTGCTAATTTTTAGTTTTACATAAGCAATCAGCTTTTGAACCAAAGGGGTGAATTCTTTGACGGCTAAATGCTCTGTTCTACTATTACTTTGTGTGGGTTTTAATGTCGACGTAGCAACGACTTTGGTAGATTCAGTATTCATATTAAGCCCCTTTTCCATCCGTTTCATCGCCGTGAATAATCGACAAAATTTGCTCTCTTGTTTTGATAAATGCCTCACTAGATTTCACTTTTCGGGCATCACGACATTCCAGAAATTCTCTATTAAAAGTCAGATCAAATTGATGGGTAATACGTCCAGGTCGTGGAGACATAACGATAAGACGAGTAGCCAGTAACAGTGCTTCATCCACACTGTGTGTGATAAAAAACATCATCTTGTTTGTTTCTTGCCACACATCTAATAAAAGTTCTTGAAGGGACTCTCGCGTTAGGGCATCCAAAGCACCTAATGGCTCATCAAGCAGTAACATTTCAGGGTTATTCGCCAATGCTCTGGCAATACCTACACGCTGCTGCATACCACCAGAAAGCTGATACACACGATGATGATGAAAATCTTCTAAGCCGACTAATTTAAGATATTCTGCGGCTTTTTTACGACGCTCTTCTTTTCCTACTCCTTGTAACTTAAGGCCAAATTCCGTGTTACCCATGACATCTAGCCATGGCAGTAAGGCATGCTTTTGAAACACGACACCACGATCTGCACCAGGCCCCATAACCTCATCCCCAAGGTCCAAACCACAAGCCACCCTCGGATATCCTTTGATTGAACTATCACCCAGTGTTAAATAGCCTTTACTTGGAGCAATAAAACCCGCAATCAAACTCAGCAAGGTAGTCTTACCGCACCCTGAAGCACCCAGCGCAACAACCAAATCACCTTGTTCAATTGTCAAATTAATATCGGACAATGCTGTCACTGCTTCCCCACCTTGAGAGGCGGGGTAAACAACCGATACATCTCGAATGTCTAGTGTATTCATTTTCTATTCCTCACATTCGCTCCAGATCTAGAGATCTGAGACCAGCCTGATTAAACCCTTTGCAAACACGTTACTTGGCTGTTCAACAAAGCCATAGGGCCAATCTCTAAAATAGATGGTCCAGTAGGAAAAACTAGTTTTTTTGGCTCGATTTTTGCATGAAATATTAAATAGCATTAACAAACAAAGTCGTAACTAGAAAAGGTAAACACAATGACTGACTGCTTAATTAATGTGGAATTTCAATCAGGAAGAAGCTTCCAGCAGCAGATCAGGGAAAAACTCGTTGATTTAATTAAAAAAGATTACTTTGGCGAGTCTCATCTACCCTCTAGCCGCAAGATGGCTCAGCTTTTAGGCGTATCGCGAAATACCGTTATGCTGGTGTATGAAGGCTTAGTTGATGAACGATTTTTGATATCAAAAGAACGCAGTGGCTACTTTGTAAACCCAGAACTCTCTGAGAATACACTCCCCGAAACAGTGCAAGCGCCACAAAAAACACAGAATAGCGATCTAAATTGGAGCGAGAGGGTTAAGAAAACCCCTTCCTCTTTTAACACTTTGCATAAAGATAAAAACTGGATTACGTATTCTTATCCTTTCATTTATGGCCAAATTGAGCCAACACACTTCCCTCTTTATCAGTGGCGAGAATGTACTCGCATTGCTCAAAGCAGAGGCAATGTACATGAATGGATAGAAGACTATGTCGATGTGGACTCAAAAGAGCTAATCAGTCAAATTCGTCAAAACATTTTGCCCAAGCGCGGCATTACCGCTAATGCGGATCAAATACTTCTCACCATGGGAACTCAAAACTCCTTCTCTTTATTAGCTGGATTATTAACCAATGAAGACACCCTAGTTGGTTTAGAAGACCCAGGTTATCCAGATCAAAGGCATATTTTTAATGCTGCACGCTCCAAACTCACTTTTCTAGAGCTGGATGATAAAGGTGTCGTCACTGGCCCTCAGTTAAGTGACTGTCATTATGTATGCGTCACACCTAGTCATCAGTATCCAACCACGGTAACCATGCCACTAGAAAGACGCATCGAACTATTAGCACAAGCGTCCAAAGACGATTTCATTATTGTGGAAGATGATTACGAAAGTGAAGTGAACTTCCATGAGCGACCACTTCCTTCTCTAAAAAGTATGGACACAGAAGGTCGTGTGATTTATGCCGGCAGTTTGTCTAAGTCCCTATCTCCAGGACTAAGATTAGGGTATCTCGTTGCCGATGCAGGATTAATCAAAGAACTAAGAGAGTTACGTCGTTTGCAATATCGCCATCCGCCCGCCAATAACCAGACGGTTGCCGCTCTCTTTATCAGCCAAGGGTATTATGATAGTCATTTGCGACGCATGAAAATCCTTTATGAGACAAAATGGAATTTAATGTCAGAAGGGCTCAAAAAGCATCTAAAACAATGTCAGGTTACAGAAACTCAAGGCAGTTTTTGCTTTTGGATTAAATTACCAAAACCGCTAAAAAGTGCTGACCTAGTTCGCTTCGCATCTAACTACAGCATCTTAGTAGAATCTGGAGACAGTCTCTTTGCCCAGCCGTCTTCGCCACAAAATTACATTCGCTTAGGATTTGCGGCAATCCCTGAAGATAAAATTGAAAAGGGTCTTGAGGTATTAGGCGGACTAATTAGCCAATTATTAAAAGAATACCCGCAAAAAGTGTATGCCACGAATTAGTTATCTTGCATTGAAGTAACGCGCTATTCACAACGCTAAGCGCCTTGCTTCTTCAATCCCAATTACTCTTGCGTAGGCTTTTAATTTTACCCTTTTGCTTTTTCTTGTCGACTCGCTTCTTTTGTGAAGAACGCGAAGGCTGCGTTGCTCGACGTGCTTTTTGAACTTTAATCGCATCTAAAATCAACTCTTTCAAACGCACTAAAGCATCTTCTCGATTTAATTCTTGGGTTCTATGCTGTTGAGCCTTGATAACAATGTCGCCCTCTTTTGTTAAACGACTATCGCTCAGAGCAAGAAGACGCTCCTTATGAAAAGCAGGTAATGAGGAATTAGCCACATTGAATCGAAGGTGTATCGCAGACGACACTTTATTAACATTTTGTCCTCCTGCACCTTGGGCGCGGATCGCGGTCAATTCCATCTCATTATCAGGTATGGAAACAGCAATAGAAATTTTTAACATTGGGGTAATTTGAATACTCATCAGCCTAATCTAGCCCAGATTATAACAGTCTTGAGAGTCCTTTGCTTTGATCCATCGTTTCAAGATAAATTATCAGTTACAATCCGTCTCTTGTCTCAGATTAATTAGGGAGTTTTTTGTGACTCAGTTCCGTCCTTGTATCGATTTACACCAAGGCAAAGTAAAGCAAATCGTCGGTGGCAGCTTAAATGACAAAGGCGCCAAAGAGAACTTTATCAGTGATTATGATGCTGCTCATTATGCAGCAATATACCGTGAACATAACCTAACTGGCGGCCATGTTATTGCGTTAGGAAAAGGCAATCACGATGAAGTAATGAGCGCACTAAGAACTTATCCTAATGGCTTACAGTTTGGCGGCGGTGTAAATACTCATAACGCAGAAAGCTACCTTAAAGCAGGCGCATCTCATGTTATTGTCACTTCCTATTTATTTGAGAATGGCGAGTTCTCTTGGGATAGACTGGATAAAATCAAACGCGAAACTGGTACTGATCGCTTAGTTCTCGACCTTAGCTGCCGTCGCACTAAAGATGGTTGGTATATAGCAACAGATCGCTGGCAAACAGTGACATCCACACAGATCAATATGGATAACCTTATTGAACTTGCTGACCACTGCGATGAATTTTTGATTCATGCTGCCGACGTAGAAGGCCTACAAGGCGGGATTGATGAAGATCTTGTCAGTTTACTCGCTCAAGGTTGCCCTGTGGCAGTAACCTACGCCGGTGGTGCCCGTTCGCTGAATGACTTAAAGCGCGTTAATGAGTTATCTAATGGTAATGTGGATTTAACCATTGGCAGTGCACTAGATATCTTTGGTGGTAAGGGTGTAACACTCGATGAGTGCATTCTCTGGAACCAAGCTGAGAAATAAGAGATCACTCACAAAAAACCACGCTTAAAACCACAAAAAGATGCTTTCTAAACATGGCACTAAGAAAGCATCTTTCGCCCAAATTTAACCTTCTAAAACACGCCTACTCTTTAATAGGTAAGACTTAGTCTCTTAACCCATCGTTTTACATTCATTTTAATGGAATTGGACTCGCTCATGTTGAGCTCAAGATCTCGACATCATAGGATCCATGCCGCATACTAGTGACTATTATGTCCAACTCTAATCTTAGGATTATTCAATGTTGTTATTTCGTGTAGGCGTTTATCTTTTGCCGCTTTTCATCAGTGCCTGTTCTTTACCTATTTTACATAAACCAACACAACCAGAAACCGAACAAACACAACAAAAATCACCAAAAACTCAGCAAGAAACAACATCTTCTTCTGTTAAAACCAGTATTTCTAATGTGTTAGTAAGCAAGCTAGACAAGCAGATCACATTAGCAAAGTCACAATACTCAGAATTAAATGCGCGCTCTGGTTCTGCACCAAGCATGCCGTCGATTAACAAAAACGACCTGACTACACAACTCGCTGTCACGGACGCTATTAACAACCTACAATCTTACAATAGTAAAGTGGATACTCTGCTTAATGCCGTTGATACGCGCCTAGATCGTCGTAAAAAATCAGGACTACCAGGCGATGTTATTCAAATTTTCGTTTCTAAAGCAAATGTAACACTGCCTAATTCAAGCTTTAAAACACAGCCAGTAATTGGGCAATGGGTACGAGGCGAAAGCCGTACTATTCGCCTAAAAGACAGCTTGTTGTTTGACGCTCTACACTCTGAAGATCTTCGCATTACTTATTCAGAAAACTATCAATTATTAGTGAATCATAAAGTCGTTAGTGTCATTGACCCGAGTATAAATAAGAGCCAAGCCTCCTTTAAAGTAGACACACCAGAAAACGGTGGATCCATTGCGGGCTCATTGGATTATCGTATGGTGGAAGGCAACCGTTAATTAAGCGGTAAGAACGCAACGCTAAGCACAAGCCGAACGACTAACGGCTTGCGCTCGTCGGTGTTGAACATAGTCTAATGTGATTTGGATCCAAGCAAGATGTTTACTAATCCAATTAGCAAACAGACGATTTTTCATGCTATTTACCATTTTTTTGATTCGCTTTAATGCTTGTCGATTCACGCTCATAACTCTATTAGGGGCATTTTTGTCAGATGATTTAAGCGCGGTCAAATAGGCTTTTGCAATATACCCCGCTTCTAAATTCATCGTCCCACTGTCTTTAAGTAGTGGTGCCATTCCTTGTAACAAACTATCGGAAAGGCTCTTATATTGTGCAGAAATTTGCAGAAAGACATGTTTCTCTGTCGTATTCATCGCCCGCTGATAGAGGTGTGTATTTGCGACACTGCCATCGAAACTAATTGAGAGGATGTCACAAATGAGCAGTGTGTCTGAATCACAATAAGTCTGAGCATTAGCCTTCTTATTACTTTTCATGATTTATCTCCTCATAAAAAAGCATGTATTGTGTAAAAAACCTATAAAACGAATCTGTTTACTGAAAAGTCTCTTACAAAGACTATGCCAACTCAGCAAACCTATGATTTTATAGTGCCACCGCAGCGATCTAACGTTTCGATCCGTCTATCATCGGAAGAATTTACAAGCCCTCTTGTCACCTTTACAGGATAACTCATGACAAGACGCGATTATTAAGGAGAGGAATATGTCATCACCAAAGCTGTTTATGCACACTCGTGATCCATCATTGGCCTCTACCCTATTGTCTCTACCAAGCGTTCGACAATTTGAGCTAACGATAAGCAATCAAAATGAGTGCTGGCTGGAACAATTAACAAATTCTCACTGCCAAATCGCCCTAATCGAAGTTGATAATTCAGAGAAGAGCTCATTCCTTGCTTTGCAAGAGAACGATCTTTTATCAAGCATTGAATTTCTCTTCTTCAGCCAAGGAGAACCAGATTCGTTATTAGACGATTTAATGCATAAAGGAGCGGGGTTTCATTATCGTGCGCCCTTTAATAATGCATTAATCGAATCCTCTTTAGAGGAGGCTTTTTTAGAGCTCAGCGACATAAAGTCATTATCATCAAACAATACTAGCCATCTGGATCAATTCGGCCATTTGGTCGGCTCATCGGTGGCGATGCACTCTCTCTATCGAACTATCCGTAAAGTTGCCGCGACCAACACCAACGCCTTTATTATTGGCGAAAGTGGTTCAGGCAAAGAGCTGGTTGCCAATACACTGCATATTTTTAGTGATCGCTCCGAAGCCCCTTTCATTGCGATAAACTGTGGAGCACTAAGTCCAGAACTTATCGACAGTGAGCTGTTCGGGCATGTAAAAGGCTCCTTCACCGGTGCTTACAAAGACCATGACGGTGTTTTTGAACAAGCCAAAGGAGGCACCTTATTTCTTGATGAAATCACCGAAATGCCTTATGAACATCAAGTAAAACTCCTCCGTGTGCTAGAAAGTGGTGAGTACAAACCTGTCGGCGGACAAACGGTTAAAATAGCTGACGCGCGTATTATTGCTGCCACTAACCGTTCTCTAGGTGACGCAATTAAAGAGGAAACTTTTCGAGAAGATTTATATTTTCGCCTCGCTCAATTTCCAATTACGGTACCACCATTGCGAGATAGAGATGGCGATGCTTACGGCTTAGCGCAGCATTTCTTGGCCTACCGAAATGCAGAAGATAAAACCCAGAAAAGTCTATCGAAAAGCAGCCTAGAAAAAATCCAAACCTATTCTTGGCCCGGCAATGTTCGTGAACTAAAACACACAATTGAGCGCGCCTACATACTTGCCAATGAAGTCATAGAGCCCGAACACTTGATCATCAATAGTCTCGGCGATGAGTTACAAGGCAATGATCAGAACAAAGTACCTGTTGGTATGCGCCTTGATGACATCGAAAAAATAGCGATCACAGAAACCCTAAAAGAAAACGCTGGCAATAAAACAGACACAGCACAACAATTGGGTATTAGTGTTAAAACGCTCTACAACAAACTGGACAAATACGACAATACCACTGATTAATCATCAAGCCTTTCTGCCTCCATTGTGCCAGCGTCTTCTTCTAAAGCATTATTTAGAGCGGATTCTGGCACAATGACATTAAGCGATTTAGGCTTAAGCATAATATCAAGGGTATCGGCCTCTCTTACTTCACCATCAATCACGTATCTACCCACACTACTAATATCTACCCTTACTTTGCGCGCCGATCGGTGAAAAATACCTGAAGTAGTATTGTTAGTCGTACCGTCAGACATATTCTCACGATGGTCACTCCCTAACCCCAGTAAAGCCAACTCAGCTAGATTCAAAACTTGAATACGGTCAGGGTCCAGCCAAGTCAGATCTAGCTCTCCATCAGTAATATTTGGTATTCCACTGCCTTGTGCTAACAAGGTCGTTATAGGCGCGGCATTCGCGACCGTTAAGCTCGGCGTTTTAACAACAAAAGCGACGTCATCATCTAGCGTTACGCTAAATTCATATACTTCATTTTGACTGATCGCATCTCGTAACCCTTGTAAATAGGCTATTTGTCCACTGGAGTTTTTCTTTTCACGATCAGCCTTTTCAATCATCTGTTGTTCAAAGCCAACTCCTATCATTAATAACATCGTTTCATCATTGCATTGTGCTGTGTCGATTTTTTGTTCGCAGCCTTCAATCAAGTTGATACAGGCCGTTTCAATTGGAGCGATTTTAGATGAGGAACCAAATAACACATGACTTAAGGAGTTGGCCGTCCCAAATGGAATAATACCTAGCTTAATATCAGTTCCTATTAAGGCCGTTGCTACCTCAGTAACCGTGCCATCACCACCGCACGCAATAACTAGGTCTGGAGAGACCTTAAGCGCCTTTTTTGCGCAGGCTGTGCCATTTTCATCAGGTGACGTCATTGTTACCGTCACATCATAATAAGGAGCAAGATAGCGGAGAATATAGGCCTTTTCATCGTCCCACTGGCGTTTCCCCGCAACCGGATTAGCAATTAGCCAAGCCGTGTTTCGTACGGTTAATAACGCATTTTCATACACTCGCTTTAAGGCTTTAAATTGGCGTTTATTTAGGCGGGCGGTTTGACGGATGGCATGTATTTTTTGCATTACTTCATCAGGTGTTGCTTTCGCATTTTGACTTAACATATACGCGGCCATCATGAACACCGATCGCCCTCGACCTAGCGCACAATGAATCACCACAGAGCGACCTGTTTTGCGGTGCGTATGAATCCAATTTAATGCTTTATAAATTTGTATATTAGAAGGGAATGAGTGATCAAGAATAGGGACATTCAAATAGTCGACATTTTGTTGAGTCGAGGTCCAATTCAGTGAAGTGAATTCAGCCGTAACATCAAGAATAGCGCCAATGTTTTCGCTTTTTAGATCATGTATATCAGAAGGAAATAAACGACGGGCAAGGTAAAGACCTTCGTCTATTTTTTGCAATGCTGGCACAGAATCATGACGTCGTTGCCATGTGTTATACAGCTGCGTGACCCAAAGAAAGGGCAGAAAAATCCAGCGTATATAAAAAGGCACAGTACCATCTGATCGCTTTCGAAAAATCGTCGGATTATTAAGTAAATAGGCCAAACTAACAGCAAAATAGGACAGCGCAAACCACCCCAACGCCAGCTTAAAATAGACATTAGAAGTGAATGTCGCCATTAATGCGAGTACCACTGTTAGATAGAAATAATACCGCGGCTGAAACACAGTCATGTCTCCTGATCATCCCACTAAAACATCACTCAAATTTTAAAACCACTATTACCTAACCAAAACATCATCCATCCTGCTCAATCTTTCTGAGCAGGATGGATCTATCAAACGACTAGCAATCAGTGTCGTCTGCGTTAACACCTTCTTTTGCTTTCTCACATGCATCTTCAATGGCATTTCCAGCATCAGTTGCCGTGTCTGACATTGCATCACTTGCATCGGATGCTTTATTGGAAATCTTATCGCCAGCGTCATCCATTGCATCGCCCGCTTTATCCATTGTTTGCTCAACTTTCGTACCAGTTTTAGACATAGCATCATCTACTTTCTTACCAGTACTGTCCGTCGAATCATCGCTACATGCTGCTAAAGAACCCGCAACAACCATGACTAAAGCACTTTGTAGTAGTACACGTTTAATATTCATTAAAATAACCTCCGTTTAGTTTAGATTACTTTCTCGGTGATTTGCCACGAATGGCATTTGAGACCAAAGAAATAAGCAGTAAAACAATGAAAATGAAAAAAATAATTTTAGCGATCCCTGCCGCTGCGCCTGCAACACCAGTAAAACCCAGTACACCCGCTATTAATGCGATGATTAAAAACATGACTGTCCAGAACAGCATAATATTCTCCCTACGTTATTTTTCTCGTTTACATTGTGTTCCCTATCTATATTGCGAAGGCTGTGCCAACTCTAAAATAAAAACTTAATACATTGATTAATATAGATTTTTTATAATTTATAGTATTTTTTATAACTTTTTTTCAAAGCCAAATAAGAAAAACTTACAATCCAATCAAGTAATCATTTCCGTCTGGGATATGTAAAGACGCAAATAATGTGATCGTTTCCTTGTAAACCATCTAACCAAGCAATCAAAACACCAAGCAGAAGGGAAATAACAGCGGTGACAACTTGAAGGTACTAAAAGACAAGGTGCTAAAAGTACAAGGTACTAAATACAAGACAATAAAAAGCCCTTCATATAAAAGGGCTTTAATGACAAAACTATTTACCCGCAGATTAAGCGGTTCGTACTTGGTGCGCTGCCGTGATGAAATCAGTAATCCATTTCATAACATCGGACGAATCCAGAGTCTCTTTGTCTACACTTGCTAAACCTTGCTCCGAAATATCGGCTGGAACCGGATTGGATTTATGAGATTCAATTAGAGCCACTTCATAAGCTTTACTAAACTCTGGATGACCCTGCAGGGTTAAAATATGGTTATCATAAAGAAGCCCAGCATTTTCACAAAAATCAGATTGGGCAAACACCCGAGCTCTCTCTGGCTTTACCGTCACCTGATATTGATGCATAGCACAAATAGCAAAAGAGGCTACATTAGCAGGTACAGCACTGTCCTCCCCAATGTGTTGATAACGATGAATGCCAACACCCCAACCCCCATCAAAACGAGCCACTTCACCACCCAATGCATCCGCAATGATTTGGTGCCCAAAACAAATGCCAATCAGGGGCTGCTTCTTCGCATCAGCGTCACGAATAAAATCATTCAGCTTTAGCATCCAAGGCAGTGACTCATCCACATTCGACGGTGACCCCGTGATCAACCACGCATCACACTGATCGCTAGAACTTGGAAAGATATTTTCGCGTACATCAAACACCTCACAATCAAATGCCGAGTCTTGTTCTTTTAATAAAGCAACAAACATATCGCTGTAAGAACCATAAGTCGGCAACAGTAAATCCGATGTTGTGCCCGTCGCAAGAATACCTATTTTCATGAAACTTCCCTTAAAAAATACCGCCCCCTGTTTAGAGACAGCTTATTTTTCTATATTATTCATTATGGCTATTTAAGCAACGGTTCGTAACGCTTATCCGTTAGCGTTTTCATGAAGGCGACCAAGGCATCGATTTTACGCTCAGTTAACGCATGTGCTTTTAAATCTTCTTTATCGACCGTAGCGGGCACTTCTGGGGCGCGCCATGGCTTACCGGTTTCCGGATTAATCGAACGCTTTGGATTATTATAATGATCGTAGAATTCCACCACGGTGCGTAAATTTTTGAATACGCCGTTGTGCATATAAGGGGCGGTTACGGCCACATTCCGCAACGATGGGTTCTTAAATTTTCCGTCGTATTTTGGATCAGTTACCGCAGGGTTTTCCAATAAACCGTGATCGATGAAATCCACTTTCAAATGCCCTAACGCCAACAAATTCGTGTTAGCAGGCACGCCAATATTGCGATATTGATGATTGGTGAAAGGCTCTTTCTCGCTGTCTTCTGCTTTTAAGCGATGGCAGCTGTTGCAATTGACGTTATTGTTAGAGAAAAAGAGCGTTCGCCCTAAGTCTTCCAATACCGTTAACTGATACTCCCCTTTCAAGAAACGGTCGTATTTGCTGTCGTAACTGCTAAACGCAGCCGTGCTTTCAAAGGCTTGAAGCGCCTTACCAAAAGCCGCATACGCTGGCGCTACAGCGCCCTCTTTTAACGGTTTATTGGCAAACACATCCGCCCCATAAAGACGCGTAAAGGTGGCTTGATAAAGTGGGGTTTTTTGAATCTTTTCAACAACCTGTTGCTCATTAGACAAACCCATCTCGACAGGATTCAATGGTGGCCCAAGCGCCTGATCAGCCAAGGTAGTGGCACGGCCATCCCAAAACTGTCCTCCAACGAACTCTTTTAGTGCTTCATCAAAATGAAAGTCGGGTGAGGTGCTCGCGTAAGCCGCCATCGGCGTATTGCGGGATCCCAGAGCATGCCCATCATCCCCCAACGAGACAAAACCCGAGCCACGATTAAGACGATGATCCATAAAACCTTGCTCAGGTACATGACAGGTCGCACATGACATGGTGCCGTTCACAGAGAAGACAGGATCAAAAAACAGCACCTGCCCTAATTGTGCTTCAGAGAGGCCTTCTGCTGCCTCGACCTGGCTACTAATCAGTGATACGGAAAAAAGAAAAGCAAAAATCTTGATCATTTTAATGTCCGTCGAATACGTGAATAAATTCTAAAAAATGGCTGCACTAAGAGTTTTCCAACACTGTCAAAATATTGCCTCTCACCGTCACCTAAACCAAAGCTGCCATCATCGGGGATGCCTTTAGACGTCTTAAGCGTGCCAAACAATCCATCCCAGATAGCCAAGGCACTGCCAAAGTTGTGGCGCATATGGCGTCTTTGATGATGTACCTGATGCTGCGCTGGCGAAATTAGTACGCGCTCTAACCAACGTCCATAGCTTAAACGAATATGGCTATGGCGCAGGTTTCCTGTGAAGGCAAACAAACTCACAATAAACAAGTTGCCGCCCAGTACGGTATACAGGTTTACCCGCGCACCAAAGCAAAAAATAAACACCCCTGTCACCGCTCCTGCGACCACCGCATGGCGCAGTGCAAAGAGGATATTTTCCAGCGGATGCAAGCGATAAAAGGTCAACGGATTAAGCGATTCAGCACTATGATGAACCTGATGAATCTTCCATAACCAAGGGTTGCTGTGCATCCAGCGATGCAAGGCGTAGCGGCTCAAATCTTCGAGCACAAACAGACTCAGTGTATAAAGCAGCACAATATCGCGATAGTACCAAGGCAAAAACAATGGTTCAGCCACCGCATTAAAGGCGCTTATCGTCCATAACGCGACAGTCTGCCCCGACAATAAAACCGGTAAAATAAGCAGTGTCTTGATCAACCAGTTAATCAAGAAAAAGCGATAATCCAGTGTCGCATCGGCACTCCACCAATAACGCTTCAGGTGCGCCAAAGACAAGGACTTGCCCTGTCTCAGGTACCACACCAAAGCAATGACGGCGCTGACTAATAAATAGCCCCAAAATACCCGTTCACTGCCGTGTAAAAAAGCGTCTAACGGTGAACTAATCGCCATCTGCATCGATCAGTGTGGCCGTCACACCAATACTGCCAACCAATTGGCGGTAAAAGGCTTTTTGCAAATCCAACAAACCTTGGAACAAAGGGATCATGTCGCCGGTGTTGTAGTTGTGTTCCGCTGGTGCTCCTTGATACGCCAACAAAGAAGCATTCAGCGCTTCTTGCACCGCTGCCAAGCCTTCTTCACCGTGTTTCGCATAGACTATGGTCGCCACATTGGGTTGCTGGTCGTCCGCGAGAAGCTGTTTATTGGTCTCTAAAATCGCCCCAATAAAGACCCAAGACGCTTTACTATAAGGGTACTGCTGATTCTCTGGTTTTGGTTTACCCAGCGTATCCTTAGTCAAACCACTGATTTGCGCAATACGCCAATCGCGGGTTTTATAAATATTCTCGATTTCTGCGTTCACCAATAAAGACAAGGCTTTATCATGGTCTTCTAGAAAATCGGCACGATGCGTTTGGTAGCCATCTCGCACTTGAGTCAATCGTTTGCATACGTTCGAGCTAATGACCTCCGCCATTGCTTTACGACGCTCTGTCCAAGGTCCGCTGAACATCACATCGTCCAATGCACCCAAGGTTTTATAAGAGTTTTTATACAGGGCTTTAGACGGCGCCAGATCACTCTTCATGATACGCCCAAGGCTTTCATGAATGTCTTCTTTGCCCATATGGAAATAATCGACCATCAAGGGGTAATCCATCGCAGCCATGTCGTAAGCGCCCAGAATATAGCTCGCCTGTACACGCCCCCACCCTTCTGCCAGT
The DNA here is from genome assembly GCF_038155025.1 of Marinomonas sp. TI.3.20. Classification (NCBI taxonomy): domain Bacteria; kingdom Pseudomonadati; phylum Pseudomonadota; class Gammaproteobacteria; order Oceanospirillales; family Oceanospirillaceae; genus Marinomonas; species Marinomonas sp. TI.3.20. The sequence goes on from NZ_JBAKAS010000007.1 coordinate 66,390, forward strand.
TGCGTAAAAGCCTGATGACGCTGGTCAAGCGATGGGCTGTCTAAGGTTTGTTTTAGCTCTCCACAATAGGTCACTGCATGGTTTGCGTTTGCCTGAATAACCGTGTCATAAATAACCGCATAAGGGTCTTGTTCAGCCGCCTGACTTAACGCAGGCGCACTCAGCACTAGCATGAGTGACAGACCAGTAAAAGCTTTCATAGTTGCTCCAGAAAATGTAGCAAGGCCGCACGTTGAGCGCGAGCCAGTTCAATAAATGTCGATTTGGCGGTTTGTGCTTCCCCACCATGCCAGAGAATGGCCTCTTCCGGTGTGGCCGCCCGTGCATCATGCAAAAAACGCTCGCCGGCGCGAACGCGTCCTCCTATTCCCCACAACGGTGCCGTACGATACTCCCGTTCGCTGGCCAAAAACTCTGGCCGCCCATCTTTTAGCGCAGCGCCCATATCATGCAGCAGCAGATCACTATAAGGGTGGAACATCTGCCCTTTTGCCGTGGTTAATGTTGACCGGTGACAGCCACCGCAACCAGCCTCATGAAACACCTTTTGTCCTTCCAGCGCTTGCGCATCCAAAGCGACCGGCTGCGGCACTTTATGGCCACGAATGTACGATGCAATGGCTTGCAAGCGAAACTCAGGAAGATCCAAAAGACCATGGGGTGATTGCCGCCCACGAGGCGCCGCGAGACAATCTAACTGCGCGGGCTGACACAACTCTTGAGGGTACGCAGGGTTCGTCAAACCAAGGTCATGGGCCGCCGCATTGGCAGATTGGTTGGCAATACTAGCTTCCGACGCCTTCCAATTAAAGCGCCCCAGCACTTTTTGTGTTTGTTTTGGTGGATTTAGCCAATTTGGCCGTCCACTGATGCCATCGCCATTGCGGTCATCCGGGTCCGCCCAAGCCAAAATCTCACTCTCAGGCACCGCTTCAAGCAATCCTAAACCAACTAAGGCAGGTGGCTGACGCAAAGAAATCACTGTTTCATCGGCTAACGGGCCATAGGCCAGTTGATCCAAGTAAGGGTCAAATCTAGATAACGTGAGCGCTTGCCCATCTGGATAGGTAAAAGGCACCGACTCGATGTGCAGCCTAGTGCGCGCTTCTGGCATTACCTTACCATTGCCATTAATGGCAACTTGCACCCCGTAGACAGGATCTGGAACACTGTCATGGGCAGGGGCATCTATATTATTTAATTGCCAACGTAACCCGTGTTTACTCGGTTGAGTCAGCTTAAAGACCAGAGAGCGCAACGGCTGACCGTCTTTGCTTAGGGTCGGTGCGCCCCCGCTGTCCACATGGCAACTGGTACAAGTATTAGCATTAAAATGAGGACCCAAGCCATCACGTGCTGTCGTCGCACTGGGAGCTTCGACCCAAGGAATAGAGAAAAAAGAGCGACCAAGAATAAACTGATCGTATTCAGCGTCCGTCATTTTACGCGGCTGCGAAAAAGGCTTATTACCTTTTGAATTGGTAAACAACTCACTATGAACCGTACCTGACACGTCAAGCGCGGCGCTGTGAACCAAACTAGGCCATATCAGAAACACAAAAGCGCCTCGAAAAATCCTTTTCGCGACGCATCGACCGTTACTTTTCATAGATCACTATTTACTTCACTTGCACAGATTAAACAATGAGACACGCCGCCCTAACGAATTTTATTAAGGCAACGCGCTCCTGTTAGTTCATTACTTATTTAGCGCTTAAAATACGATCTTAATGGCGACTTAGATCTGAGTTTCTTCAGCGTCTGTTACATCGTTCGTCGTCAAAGAAATGCCATAAGTTTTAGCAACATTTACCATTTGATCACCTAAGCGACGAAGTTCGTTTTTCAAGGTAACAATGTTTTGTACGCTGGCTTCGTTTTCTGGGTGAATCTGGTAATCAAAATGCATGGTCGTCGTTGCCAATGTATTGATTTTAGCAATGCGCATTTCGATGTCTGTCATCAATGCCTTGATCTTAGCTTGCTCTTCGCTTGGTAGGTTATCAAAGAAAGCAGGACCTACTTTTTTGCCTTTGTACTCGCCTAGCAAGACGTTTTTAATGCCTTGGTAGTTCAAAGCAATATCACGGTGAGTGTTATCAGAGAAACAAGAATGCTCGTCTTCTTCACTTGGCGTTAATACCGCAACAGCGATACGTTCGTTCGCCAATTCGGATTTTGAGAACACGCCCATTGCTGAGAAAATTTGTTTTAGTGATGTCGCTGTTGAAAGGTTTTTGTCTTGATTAGCGCCAGATAATTGATCCAGTAAAGCGGCACGGTAAAGGCCGCTATTGCCAATCACTTTGGTATTCCACGCACTAGACACTTTCGCTAGGTCGTAAACCAACTTGTCTGTAGCTGCTCTTAGGTAGTCTAGACGACGCTGCTTCAATTTATCTGTGGTGAAATCAGACAATGGACGCTGACCGGCAGTCATGGCACCGTGAGTGATCTTATCTTCGATCATATTGTTGTAATCTTGGTCTTGTCCCCACAACAAAAATTCAATCGCGTGGTAACCACTCGCAACGTTGGCATCGCCACCATTTTCGTTTAATTCAGTGAGCACTTCAGGGGTGATTTTGGCCACATTAACTGGCTCTGCGTCTTCGCCGCCTGGAGTAAAGACACCTTTTGTATCAATAATATTGCCACTGGTGCGTTTGTAGTTGGCATCTTCCGTGTAATCGATTAGGTTTTCATCCAACGGCCACGCGTTGATTTGTCCTTCCAAACCGCCGTAAGCTTCAGCTACCCAGCCATCTTCAGCATCGATAGGACCATTAGACAGACGGAAAATTTCAGTCGTGCCGTAGCTCTCACGAGAAGCCAACCAAGCGTCTTTTGCCGCTTGAAGCGTAACCGCTGTTGGTTTTTTAGCAAAGGCATCAATGGCTACTTTAAGCGCTTTTGCACCCTCAACGGTATCTTGGTAATTCGCCGTCGCAATAGTCGCGTAGGTATTCAAGGTGGCACGCTGTGCGCTCTGAGAAACAGTCGCCATACTTGGTAAAGAAAAACTAAGCGTAGCACCTACGATAAGGGTATTTAGAATCATTCTCACTTTTATTTACTCCTAATGTGTTTTTTTTTAATCTCTCATGGGATTACCCTAACGAATTAAGGCAATCCCGATCATTCATTGCTTAGTGCGCTTCTACTGCAGCATTCAATCTTTGTGCGTGTTGAATTCGTCCATTCAGTTGCCATTTAAGCATCAATAACACCAACACCCAGTAAGTACCCAGCATGACCAGATCCCAACCAATGGGCTGTGATCGATAACCAAAAAGAGACGCCAGCAAACCGCCAAAAACAGAGCTGTCACTCAATACACCGGACACGTCCCACACTGTGCTGTACATCCAAGCAGGCAAGTCTGTCGCGGCCAATGGACCACCGAGCAATTTTCCTGCCGCGGTTAAAAACAATGCCGAGCCCAAAAACAACAACATGGTTTCTGTAACTCGAAAGAACCATTTCCAAGAAATGTATTTGCCGCCAATTTGCAGCAAGAAAAACAACACCATTGCCAATGCCAGACCAATGGCCGCGGCGACAAAGAAGTCCACGTAGGAGCCAAATGAATCAAGCTGTAACAATGATCCATAAAGGAACATTACGGTTTCAGAGCCTTCTCGACCCACAGCGATCATCGCTAGGAAAAACACGCCCCACCAATTGGAGGATTGAGTGCTGTCTTCTAAGCCTTCTTCTAGGTCTTTTTTCATTGTGCGACCGTGGGCTCGCATCCACATGACCATCTGTACAATCAATGCACTGGCAAATGTTAGCATCCCGATTTCGAACCAATCGCGACCGGCACCGCCTAAAATATCGGTCACACCAATCAAGGTCAGTGTTAGCAATCCAGCAAGAGCAAAACCACCCAATATCCCAGCTAACAACCAAAGTTTCCCTTGTTTAGCGTTAGGTCGACCATTCATCCAGGCGTAAAGAATACCAATGACCAAAAGGGCTTCGACACTTTCACGACAAACAACAAAAATAATTTGTCCCATGGTGGATTACTCCTGCGCCTTAACGGTGATTTTACCGCGCGCTGTTGGAGCAAAGTCATCGTAGTAATCGTAAGTGCCTACGTCTAATGGCGTAATGACCAAGCTGGTATTAGCCCCCATAAACAACACTTTCTCTTGGCGCAGTTGGTTGCTTTCAAATTCCGCAGGCTTACTGCCTTCATTTTTTACCACGAGACGAAATTTTGTTTTAGCAGGAACAACAAGTTCTGAAGGGATTAACACACCATCTTTCATTTCAATCAGGTAAGTCGGTAGTTTGGTATAACGAGGATCCTGTATCTGTTGGCTGAAACCATGCTCGTCTTTTTGCGTACTATTTTGAGAGCCACTTTCTGCTGCCCAGACTTTCATTGTTGTCAGAACACAAAACAGGGAAAGAAAAAAAACACCGATCAACTTCATTGATATCATCCAGCCATAGTAGGTTAAGTAAGGGGGAGTAGATAAAAAACCCGCCTCATCATTAAATATAAGAACTGCAAATCCCTAATTAAACCAAGTACGATTTGACGCAATAATAGAATTGCGGTTTCGATCTTCACACATGATAACAAGAACGCTTCTCATAATCATTGTTTTTGTCAGCATTGCGTTAGAAAAATTTATAAAGGAAGAAAGCACGATTCTCTTGGAGAAACCAGCGAGCGTTTTACATTATCTTGAGTGAAGCCAGCGCCATCATGGCGCGCATTGTTGGATCTTCTTGATCAACCACTGGATGCTTTCTTGGCTATCGTAAAGTTGATGGGAAAAAATACTCAAAGACAATTCCGGCACGCCTTCTGGCAGTTGCACTGTTTTCACTGGCAACATAGTCGTCAATTCTTTGGCAATGTTCGCTGGTACACACATGATATTGTCTGATTTTGCGGTGACCATGCCACCAATGGCATAACTCTGCACTATCATCGAAATCTGTCTTGATTGATGCTGATCCAACAACCATTGATCAATTGGGTCTGCCCCCGAATTCACCAACGGCAAATGAATGTGTGGCGTGGCCAAAAAAGCGTGCAAGCTAAGCTGGTCAGATAAGCGGTGCCCTTCACGCACAATGCCCACGTATTGGTCTGTCAACCAATGCTGGCGATGGTAATAACGTGGCACAGACTGCAAGTCGTCTACCCCTAAAAACAGATCTAAGCGCCCTTCTTCTACTCGATCCATGCGCAGATTTTCCGGCAATATATCAATGGCGATTCGAATATTAGGCGCTTCGTCTTGTAAACGACTGGCTAATTGCGGCAAAGCATAAAACTCAAAATAATCGACCGCGCCAATGTAAAAGGTTTTAGCTTCCGTGCGCGGGTTAAAAGGCTTCACTTTATTAAACGCCAAATCCAGTGCACTCAGCCCTTTGCGCACATCTGGGATCAGCGCCAACGCCGTCGGAGTGGGTTCCATGCCCATTTTGGTCTTAATAAACAGTGGGTCATCAAAACGCGTACGCAACTTTGCCAACACATGACTCGCTGCAGACTGACTCAAATGCAAGGCTTTGGCTGCTCGCGATAAGCTACGCTCACGCTCTAATACCACGAGTAAACGCAGCTGACTAATGTCTATATCCATAGGTTATCGAAATCTCTCATATAGAAAACAAAATATCACATTTCCATCATAACCCAATTCAGCGTACAACTAGCGTATTGTTATACTATCGTCACAAAAGCATGCCCTACTGGCGTATCGACTATAGATAATTAACCACACATCATCGACTAGATGTCAGCCACTAACATCATCGACTAAAGAGACAGATGCTATGAGAAAAGTAACGGTTGCCGCCACCCAAATGGCGTGTTCTTGGAACATTGAAGAGAACCTAGACACGGCAGAACGCTTAGTAAGACAAGCCGCAGAACAAGGCGCGCAAATTATTTTGCTGCAAGAATTGTTCGAAACCCCTTACTTCTGCATCGAGATCAGCGAGTCTTTTCACGCCTTAGCCACTACCTTGGAAAACAACAGTGCCTTCAAACGTTTTTCGGCACTGGCTAAAGAACTTGAAGTAGTTTTACCGTTTAGCTGGTTCGAAAAAGCCGGCAACGTACGTTACAACACAGTGGCCATGATCGATGCCGACGGTAGCCTAATGGGCACCTACCGCAAAACGCACATTCCAGACAGCGATGGCTACCTAGAAAAGTACTACTTTAGCCCTGGCGATACTGGCTTTAAAGTATGGGAAACACGTTATGCCAAAATCGGCGTGGGCATTTGTTGGGACCAATGGTTTCCAGAAACCGCTCGCAGCATGGCACTCAAAGGCGCAGAGATTCTCTTCTTCCCTACCGCCATTGGCAGCGAACCAAGCCAACCGCAATTAGACAGTCAGCCTCATTGGCAACGCGTGATGCAAGGCCATGCGGCCGCAAACCAAACGCCTGTGATTGCTTCTAACCGCATTGGTACTGAGACGGCGAAGTTCCGTGATTTATCTTTGACCTTCTACGGCTCGTCCTTTATTACCGACGATACCGGTGCCAAAGTGGCCGAAGCGGATCGCACCACCGAAGGCGTGCTGGTGCATGAATTCGACTTAGACCATTTGGAATTCCAACGTCAAGCATGGGGTTTGTATCGTGATCGTCGTCCGACTCATTACGAGACAATCCAAACGCTAGATGGCACAACACCGGCTAAATCATAAGGACTGACCATGAGCACTAAGCTGGACACCACACCAAAACACGATGGCTTTCGTATGCCTGGCGAGCACGAGCCACAAGAGCAAGTATGGCTTGCTTGGCCAATACGAGGGGACAATTGGCGTGAATCCGGCAAACCTGCTCAACAAGCCTTTGTGGCGGTCGCCACCGCTATCGCGCAATCTACTGCCGTCACTGTGGTGGTATTAGCCAGCCATTATGACATCGCTCGCCAATCTCTTAATGAAGACATTCGCGTACTTGAGCGGCCTTATAACGATTGCTGGATGCGTGATATTGGTGCCACATACGTGGTCAACAATAAGGGCGAGCGCCGCGCAGTAAGCTGGCAGTTCAATGCGTGGGGGGGTGACGTCGATGGTTTGTATTCCCCTTGGGACCTAGACGACGCCATGGCTATCAACATGGCCACCATTACGGGTGACGACTATTACCAAGCACCGCTGTTTCTAGAAGGTGGCTCCATCCATTGTGATGGCGAAGGCACCTTATACACCACAGAAGAGTGCTTGTTACACCCAAGTCGTAATCCAGATTTGAGCAAACAAGACATCGAAGCCTTATTGGCCGATTACGTCAATATTGAAAAAGTCATCTGGTTAAAAGACGGCTTATTTAACGACGAAACCAACGGCCACATTGACAATATTTTGCACGTAATCCGCCCTGGGGTTGTCGCGCTCACTTGGTGTGACGACAAAAACGACCCGCAATACGCCATTAGCCGTGCCGCTTATAAGGTATTAAGCGAAACAACCGATGCTAAAGGCCGGACGATTGAGATCATTAAGCTGCCGTTACCTGGTCCGCTCTATATGAGTGCGACAGAAAGCCAAGGCATACAGCAAACCGACACCATGGAGCGTCACGCAGGCGATCGTTTGGCGGCGTCTTACGCCAATTTTTTGATCAGTAATCAATGTGTGATTTTCCCATTGCTGGACACCAAAACAGACCCTCAAGCACAGCAGATTCTTGCCGCGGCTTTTCCACAGCAGCGATTAATTGGTGTGCCGGCCAGAGAGATTTTGTTAGGTGGCGGCAATATCCATTGCATCACCCAGCAAGTGCCTAAATAGAATGAGACGCCAGCACCCTCATAGCCGTCGTTAACAGGCACTAGACACTCATTATTAAGACCATTTTTCATCCCTATTTTGAACTTTGAGAAGTGGTTTTAATGATTCATAAAAAAAAGCATTTTACGAAGCAATATAATGATTTGACCCTCCCCCTCTCTGTGCTAATCTCGCAAAAGTCGTTATGTCATCGTTCGGACATTTCGCGTGTTTTGTTAGACCCTTTTCTAGACCAGAGCAAACTAAGACAACCTTGCTCAGTAAACTAGTCAGGGTGCTTTGCTCCTTACTTAATAATAGCGTTTTACGCATAGGGTAATATCAATGGACTCCACGTTCACTTTATTGGATTTAGGCTGGCAGCCTTATTTTCAACAACAGTTGTCATTGGATGACTTAGAATCTAACCGCATTGCACGTATTTGTTCCCATCAAGACAACACCTACGAGCTCATTGACGAATCAGGTTTATTTAGCTTATCAGAGGAATCTGAGATGCCTGAAATGACAGTGGGTGATTGGGTTATTACCGATGCTGATCATCTATTTATACGTCGTTTAGATCGCGCGTCTGTGTTCGATAATATCGCGGCAAACATCGATACGGTGTTTATCGTTTGTGCTCTGGATGAAAACTTTAATCTGCCACTTATCAAACGTTACCTTGGTCTAGCCCATGAAGCACAAGCTGATGCTGTGGTAATACTGACGAAAGCAGATACTTGTGAAGACCCACAAGAAAAACGTGCTCAAGTAGAACGTTTAGATCCTATCTTGATTGTCGAAACCGTCAACACCCTAGACCCAGACAGCATGAACTGTTTGTCTCCTTGGCTTAAAAAAGGCAAGACGATTGCCTTGTTAGGCGCACAAGGTGCAGGAAAATCCTCTCTGATCAATACCTTAATGCAGAACGATGGCACTTCACTGCCTAAAATCGGCACCTCTGATACGCTACAGCCGACTCCAAAAGGTGCCATTTTACTGGACACTATTGGCTTAAGAGAATTACAAGTTGCTCAATACGGCGCGGGTAAAATCGAAAGTTTTGCCGACATTTTGTCGCTGGCTGAAGATTGTCGTTTTAGTGATTGCCAACACCAAGGTGAACCCGGCTGCGCAATCGCCAAAGCAGTCAAGCAAGACCGCCTAGACGAGCAACGAGTGGCTAACTTTCTATTACTGCGCTCTGAAGAAACAGATGATGGCATCAAAGCTAAATCCAAACCTCAGGGCAAATTTTACCGCAGTGCCCAATCGGATGTTCGCGCTCGTAAACACAGCGCCGCCGAATAACCTTTGAATTAAAAATGGCCTGCCAAATAGGTAGGTCATTACCCCTCTTTTTTGTCACATTTCTTTGCCTCAATGGGTGTTAAATTACTCCACCCTTTATCCGTGGCACATTTTACTCGATTTATAAAATGAGACTTAGGTCTAAATTACGATGCTCGAATAAAAGCTTAGAATAAGCAAATCGTAAAATTCTTCATAAAAAAACACAGCCTGATCCTGTTTTAACCTCGTCGCTTTCATTGCTCGTAGGTGAGTTTTACAACCTAATAACAAAACTAAAAAAGAGTTAACCATGCAGTTAGATCGAATTCGACACACCGGACTACACCAAAAAATAATGTCAGCAGAGCAAGCCAGTGAATTCATTAAAGATGGCATGACCGTCGGTATGAGTGGCTTCACCCGCGCCGGAGAGGCAAAAGCGGTGCCCAGAGCCTTGGCAGAAAGAGTCAAAAATAATCCTATGAAAATCAACCTAATGACTGGTGCATCATTAGGTAATGACTTAGATAAACTGCTTACTGAGTCTGGCGCTTTAGCTCGCCGCATGCCTTTTCAGGTAGATAGCACACTACGAAAAGCCATTAACAATGGCGATGTCATGTTTATTGATCAGCATTTATCAGAAACGGTTGAGCTACTGCGCAATCACCAATTGACCATGCCAGACATCGCCGTCATTGAAGCTGTTGCCATTACTGAAGAAGGCCACATAGTGCCTACAACGTCAGTAGGTAACTCAGCAAGTTTTTCTATTTTTGCTAAACAAGTCATTGTTGAAATCAATATGCTGCACAGCCCTAAACTTGAAGGCTTGCATGACATTTATATTCCATCGTACCGACCCGTTAGACAACCAATTCCATTAACCAAAGTAGATGATCGTATCGGCAGCACAGCAATACCCATCGATCCGGCGAAAATTGTGGGCATTGTTTTTACCAATCAAAGCGACTCATTTTCCACCGTCACCGATCCTGATGAGGAAACCGCTGCCATTGCACATCACTTGGTAAACTTTTTTGAGCAAGAAGTAGAGCAAGAACGCTTACCTTCTAATTTAGGCCCACTTCAAGCCGGCATAGGCAATATTGCAAATGCGGTAATGATGGGGCTTTTAGAGTCTGATTTTAAAGACCTCACCATGTACTCTGAGGTATTGCAGGACTCAACCTTTGATCTGATTGATGCGGGAAAACTTAATTTTGCATCAGGCTGTTCAATCATTCTTTCTGAGCGTTGTAACGCCCAAGTGTTCAATAACTTGGATAAATACAGAGACAAACTGATTTTACGCCCCCAAGAAATCTCAAATCACCCAGAGATAGTGCGTCGCTTAGGCATCATTTCAATAAACACAGCACTGGAATTTGATATTTACGGAAACGTAAATTCAACACATGTATGTGGTACTAAAATGATGAACGGTATTGGAGGGTCGGGGGACTTTGCTCGTAATGCGAATATTTCTGTATTCGTCACCAAATCCATTGCCAAAAATGGCGCGATATCCAGTGTTGTTCCTATGGTAAGCCATGTTGATCACACTGAGCACGATGTGGATATTTTAGTGACTGAACAAGGCTATGCAGATTTACGCGGTTTAGCACCACGGGAACGGGCCGTACAAATCATCAAATACTGTGTACATCCTGATTATCGTGCCGCCATGCTAGATTACTTTGAACGGGCTTGTCAGCGAGGTGGACACACGCCTCATTTACTAGAAGAAGCGTTTAGCTGGCATATTCGTCTTGAAACACAAGGCAGCATGCAAAAAGACCAATCTGTCATCCGCTCTCTTTCAGCGTAACGCTGAGTTACTTATGATTCGCTTATCCGTCGCTAAAAGCGATGGTAACAAGCCCTAAGAGATAATAATGGCCCGCATCTCACACTGCGGGCCATTTTTTATTACTGAGCTAAGTTGCTTATTTATTGCTGCGATAGCGACGTCTAAACTGAGCAATACGCCCTTCACCATCATGCGTTCTTTGCTCACCCGTATAGAAAGGGTGCGATGCACTAGATACGTCAATGGCCATATAAGGGTACTCTTTGCCATCACGCTCGATGGTTTGCTCTGTTTTTACCGTTGAACCTATTAAAAAATATTGGTCAATTCGCGTGTCATGAAAAGCAACAGTACGATAGTTAGGATGAATGTTATTGCGCATAGATATCTCCTTAATACGTTATGTTATAACATTTTATAATCCTTTTTTATCTATAATGCAAACAAAAAAAGCGGCCCTTCAAAAGGGCCGCTTTATTTCACCAAGATGATCAAAGGTTAATAAGGCGTATTATTCATCATCGCTCTCCATTGCTCTACATGCTCTTTAAACGCATGCATCTTAGAGTTTGGAATTTCCTGCAAGGTTGGAATATCCGTCGTCATTGGATTAACCGGCTTACCATTAATGTGCAGTTCATAATGCAAATGAGCACCAGTCGTTCGTCCAGTATTGCCAGATAAAGCAATAACTTGTCCGCGCTTTACATGCTGACCTTTCTTAACTAGCGATTTGCTCAAGTGCAAAAAGCGCGTGCTATAGGGACCTAAATTATCAATATCAAGGTAATTACCTGCGTATTTTTGATAAGCGACACGAGTTACCACACCGTCACCGGTCGCTAACACCTTGGTGCCACTAGGCGCCGCCATATCAGTACCATTATGTGGGGACAAACGTCCTGTTATAGGATGACGACGATGAGGATTAAATGGCGAACTAATACGATAATGAATTTTAGTCGGCCAACGCATTAATGCTGGTGTGAGACCATTACCCTTTTGATCATAAAAGCGTCCATCCGTGTGTAAAAAGGCGCTGTATGTTTCCCCTTTTACTACCAGCTGTATCGCCTCTAGCTCTGATCTGCCCACGGACTCACCATTAACATCACCATTCTTTACAACAACATCAAAATCATCGCCAGCCCGAAGGTCCTTTCTAAAATTGATACGTGTTTTAAACAAATCGTTGATTATAACAATATTCGCATCTGACAAGCCTAGCTTTTTGGCGGACTGGTAAAAACTGCCAGCAATGACACCATGCAATGCTTCTTGTGTGTAATTGATTGGTAAGGTATTTTCTTGGTAACTAAAGCCACCACCATCATGACGAACAAAAGAAATACTTTTGCTGGGGTTAATACGTCGCGAAAGACTTTTTAACTTCCCTTCCTTATCAAGCTCAAAGATCAGAGTATCACCTGGCAAAATAGGATCTAACACTAAATATTCTTCATCGGCTTCTAAGATCGAATACATATCACTACGAGAAAGCCCAAGGCGATTAAATATCCCTTCAAGGGTTTCACCTGGTTTAATAATATGATCGATCGTTTGCGGTGCAGGAGCGGCGGTGCCAACATTTTGCAGAGGATCAGTAGAAAGTAGAAGGCCATCTGCATCGGCTTTTGCAGGAGCTGGTTGTTGCACACTAATCCCTGCTTTATCTAATTTATCGTTGGGCAACACATAGGTCTCTGGGTCCGGGCTCGGAGCCACTAATCCTCGATAAACCAACATAAAAATAACAAACACACTCAATATAAGAACTAACCAAGCTTTTGGTCCAGATGGAGTCAAACGCGAAAGGCGATTTTGAAAAGACATATAAAAAACTCATTAAAACAGAATAATGTGGTTCTGACGGAACCCTTTAAACGCCTAAAGCGCCATGAAAACTTAGTGAATCGGTTAACAAACACTTAACCCTTTTTGAAGGGAAAACAGTTAGTACCATTAGTTACGCTTGATGTACTACTAAATCAAACCGATTTAATCGCAATTTGCACTTTCTATACCGAAACAGCTCAAGATACTAAAATAACTGGCGAGAATACGTCATTCTCGCCGTTAAATAAATCTCTCTGATCAATAAAAGACCAAAAGCTATTTTTAAACAACTCAAGGTTTAAAAATAGTGCAGCAACTGAACGGACGTATCATTCCAACTTTTTGCTTCGTACCACGAATGAGAGGTGCTTAAGCGAACCTGCCAATCTGGTGCTAATTGATGCGCCCAAACAGCATTAACGGTCCGACGTTCAGCGTTATGAAGATTAATATCGGCAAGGTATTCAAAATCTAATTGGAAATTATTTCTCTCACCATACCAAAGCCATCTTAATTCAGGCCCTACTTCTAGCCGATAACCATCTTGATAGTTTTCTTCCGCTGATGCGCTGCCGTTAAGCAACACAGCAAACATACTTTGACCAAATTGCTGCGTGACGCCAGCCCCACCTTTTAAGCGAAACACTAATTCATCATCAATAGTGTAATCACGTAATAGTGACGCGTTTATTTGCCAAGATTTTGGCGTCACAAGCGCATTTTTAGGGGATAAAGAACGTATATTAATAAACGAGAAAGTATCGACTTCAACAGATTTAGCTTGGTCCCAGCGCAAACTACCACTGAACATGGATAATTCAGCACCTTTTAAATAGCCGCCTTGAGGGTCTAATAAACCGTGATAGGAAGGTCGATACTCTAAGGTTGAATACGCGGAACTTTCTCTAGAACCTACAGATAACGCTAAACGCTGAGTTTTATGACCTTGATCATCACGTAACTCTGGTGGCTTAACGGGCGTAAATACTTCACCACTTTGACGCTTACTGCGTAATGAAAGTAACTTAATAGAGCGCTGCTTCAAATAATTTGAAATAATTTTCTCACGCGCAACCAAATAACGACTGTATTCATAGGCCACTTCTAGAATCTGCGCTTGATCCTGCGGACTGTAAGTTTCTAATTTAGTAAGATTTAATGTCTCGTTATCCACTAAATCTTTAGCAACGTTAACTTGCTCATCGCCCATTTGATTCAGCATATTTGACATTCTATTTAATAAAGAAGGTCGATAGCTGGCGTCATCTATCATTTTTGCTTTTTTAAGGACTCGAATCGTATCAGCAGGAATCGCCCAAACCGTAAAATCATCCGCAAGGTCTAAACGCGGACTACTGGCATCCAGCAAGGTTAATAACTGATATGAGCAGTTCTCAGAAAAGAAATAATAAGACATGTAGGTATTTTGCATTTCCCATACATGACGAATAAATTGATTCACCTCGAAGGGGGTTAAATCCAGTTTATATTCCCAAATATCACGGCTTTCTAAAAAATTATATTCTTTTACTTTTTGATAGTAAGGCATCACTGAAACAACGCCTGGATAGCCGCCGGTCAGCCCTTTATAGCTGAATACTAGTTGATTATCATCTGGATCAGCGTTCGCTGCGTAGTTAACGGCATAGTCCAATAATGGCGCATTGTTGCCTTTTTTCTTCACCCGAAACAAGGTATGCCCGTACATTGATGACGGACTGTTCAAAAAAGCTGCGGGGAAAATTAAATAAACACTCTCACCATCGATTTGAGCAAACCATGGATCAAAATCTGGGCACTTAATTTCTTGTAATGGCAAATCGGGGCGTTGTTTTTTAAGCCAAAAGAAACGCGCAGGAAAACGACATTGTGCTGCTTGATTGGCGTCAGTAAGTGAAGGCCCCTGTAAAAAACCAACCAGCGTTGCTTTAAGCTCTGCGCTAGGATCTTTATTTCCGTTTGTTGCTAAAAAAAACTTAGGGTCATCTATCTGGCTGCCAGTACCTTTAATGGCACCAACGCGATGATAATGAAGTAAATCGCGCCATTCTTTTTGTGCCGCAAGCGAGGTAATTTCAGCATCAGACAAAGGTAAAGCAGTGGCTGCAAATAAAGAAGACGATAACGTGGAAAACAGTAGAAAGATAAAAAAGCGCATAAAAATAAAAGCTACCTACAGAAAATGAGGGCATACATTATGCCCTCATTTGGTAAAGATTAAGTAGGTATTAACCTAAGTATTTAGATAACTGCTTAGAACTAGCCATAACAGACATGATGCCGTTATAAGCTGTTGTTGGATTTGCTTGTGCATCTGCAAAAACAGTGTCGAAATGCGCTTGCATTTGTTCATTAAAGACAGCTTTATCAGCACCTTTAACGCCCATAAGGTCAGCCAAAGCACCTAGAGTTTCGCCGTTACCTTTAGCCATGTCGATAGCCAATGGTTCTAGGTTATCGTTTAGGAACATTGCTACGCCGCCAGCCAATGGGCCATTAGCATCTTCACAGCCTAAAGTGCCTGATGTCATACCAAATGTTTGGTTACCAGAAGACATATTCGTTGTTGCAGCCATAACATGTTCGTACCACTCGTTTGCGTCTTTAAAGATTACAGCAGTACCCAAACCACAACCAGCAGGTCCGTAAGACGCTGCAAAAGAAGAAACAGAAACGCTAGCAAGTAACGCAGTCAATAGAAGCTTTTTCATAATAATTCCCTTAATAAAAATCTAGCCAGTACTCAAGATAAAACTGCCCACAATACCCCTTCCAAGTGGCATTAAGTTAATACTCACTAAAAAAGACTATTTAATGAAGCAGTTAGCCGTAAGATTATAGGAAGCCCCATAACGATGTAAAGAAAAGGTCATAAATAAGCATTAAATTTTCGACTATTTAAAATAGCTGCTTTTTTTGTGAACAATTACTGATCAACCTGAAAAAGATCATCAATAAAGGACAAAATTCTAATAGGATATAACTACTAACTTTTCACTTTATGAATTTTATTACAATAGATAAAAACCTATAAAACACTTTTTATGGCCAATAAATCACTAGATATCATGGTTTAAAAATGCCCTCTAATACTCTATATAACGACGTACTGACACCAGTAAAACGACAGATATCGTGCAAACGCATAAACTAGATAGACGCCATCTTCTGGGCTACGTATTATTTAAAGTAGTCAACATCATCCGTAATTAAAAAAGCGAGCCCCATGACCAGTTTTTCAAACACCAGCATTCAAACCTGCTATTTTTCACGCAGTAATGAAGCGTCTCATGAGGCTGTGATGCTGGTTGAGGAAGTCCCTCTCGCGATCAGCATTAACGACATCACGCACGCGGTAATGATGGTAACGCCAACGTCTCTTGATGCCTTTGCTTTTGGTTTTGCCCTCAGTGAAGGGGTCATTGAGGGGGCGAATGATGTTCGTGATATTACGATTGAAGAAACAAACACAAACCATGCTGATATTAGCGGCTTCAATATCAACATGGTCATTAGTCAACGACGTTTTACTTACTTTAAAAAGAGTCGATTGGCTAGACTCGGTGCAAGCGGATGTGGACTATGCGGTGTCGAATCCTTAGAGCTGGCACTGCCTTCTCTGAAGCTATTATCACCAAGTCAAATTTTGCCAGAAGCCATATTACGAACACTAAAAGACACCTTTTTTGATTACCAAACAATTGGTAAAGTCAGTGGCGCTATTCATGCCGCTTTATTGATATCGCCACAAGGTGAGGCCATTATTGCGATGGAAGACATTGGACGGCATAACGCACTGGATAAAGTGCTAGGCTATGCCTTACAACACAATATTGACCTGCATAACCACAGCGTGGTTATGTCCAGTCGGTGCAGTACAGAGTTAATACAAAAAGCCGTTCGTTCGGGTTTATCTTGCTTGATTCACCTAGCGTCTCCAAGCACTTTAGCGGTCAAGCTAGCACGTCAATATGGCTTGATATTAATCCATTTGCCAAAGAAAGACGCCCCTAGAGTTTTTGCGCCTTCCTTCAATAACTCAAAGGTAGCTAATCATGTCTAAAAATGATTTTTACACCCCCTATAAAGGACCAGCCGGCGGTTGGGGTGCACTGAAAAGCACGACTAAATCTTGGCTTCAAAGTGACAACGCCGTACGCAATGTATTCACAATGCTCAAGACCAATCAGCCCAATGGCTTTGATTGCCCAGGTTGTGCTTGGGGCGATAAACACGACTCTGCCAAAATTCGCTTTTGTGAAAACGGCGCTAAAGCCGTCAACTGGGAAGCGACGTCGCGTCGTTTCGATGCCAACTTTTTTAAAGACCACAGCGTCAGCTGGCTTAACACACAAAGTAACTACTTCTTGGAATACCAAGGTCGTCTGACAGAACCAATGCGCTATAACGCGCAAACAGACCATTACGAAGCGATTTCATGGGACCAAGCCTTCACTCAAATAGCGCAGACATTAAAAGCGCAAGACGATCCGAATCAAGTCGCTTTTTATACATCAGGACGAGCGAGCAATGAAGCCGCCTTTATCTATCAGCTATTTGCGCGCGCCTATGGTACTAACAACTTCCCTGATTGCTCAAACATGTGCCACGAAGCCAGTGGCTACGCTTTAACCAGCAGTATTGGTACCGGCAAAGGAACGGTTGAAATGGATGATTTTGAACACGCTGATGCCGTGTTCGTGTTTGGCCAAAACCCCGGCACAAATCACCCTAGAATGCTCGAAACATTACGTGAAGTAGTAGAACGTGGCGCACAACTATTAAGTTTTAATACGCTTCGTGAAAGAGGGCTAGAACGTTTTCAGCACCCACAGCATCCTATCGAGATGCTGACGAATGGCTCAAAACCACTCAATACTGGCTATTATTGCCCTAAAATTGGTGGTGATATGGCCGTTGTTCGAGGCATGGTCAAGGTCTTGATTGAAATGGAAAAGGCCGCACAAAAAGAAGGCAAAGCAGTCTTTGATCATGCGTTTATTGAGCAACACACTCAAGGTATGGATGAGTATCTTGCTGAAGTGGAAAAAACACCATGGGACGCGATTATTGCGCAATCAGGACTAACCAAAGAAGAGATTTACCATAGCGCCAAGGTTTATGCCGAGGCCAATAGCGTCATCTGCACTTGGGCCATGGGAATCACTCAACACCATCATTCTGTCGCCATTATTCATGAAATTGTTAATTTACTCGCCCTTCGTGGCAATATCGGCAAACTTGGGGCTGGCGCTTGCCCTGTTCGTGGCCACAGTAATGTTCAAGGTGACCGCACCATGGGCATTAACGAAGCCCCTTCTAAAGCTTTTTTAGAAGCAATGGAAGCGCACTTTGGCTTCCAGCCGCCACAGGAACATGGCCTGAATGTAGTACAAACAATTCAAGCAATTCAAGAAAACAAAGTTCGCGTTTTTATCGCCTTAGGAGGCAATTTCGCGGCAGCAACACCAGATACCAATGCAACAAAAGACGCACTAAAAGGTTGTGAACTGATTGTACAAATCAGTACAAAGCTAAACCGCTCTCATCTAACCATTGGTAAAAATGCTTTAATCTTGCCTTGCCTTGGCCGTACAGACATCGATAAACAAGCCAAGGGGATTCAACGAGTTACCGTAGAAGATTCGTTTAGCATGGTGCATGCATCTGGTGGAGTACTTGAACCATTAAGCTCTGAACAACGCTCAGAACCAGCAATTATTGCAGGTATGGCCCAAGCTGTACTGGGTAATTTCCCTTTGAACTGGCAAGAATTGGCTGATGACTACGGCCTGATTCGAAAACATATTGAAGCCGTGATTCCAGGTTTTAAAGACTTTAATCAGCGCATTGAACAGGATGGTGGATTCTATTTAGGCAACAGTGCAAGAGAGCTCAACTGGAAGACCCCTTCCGGTAAAGCGATTATTCACGCTCATGCGTTGCCAGACTCTGTATTACCGAAAAAAGCTCAGGACTTAGCAAGCGATACGACATTGATCTTGCAGACTCTACGCTCGCACGACCAATACAACACAACCATCTATGGGATGAATGACCGTTACAGAGGCATCAAAGGTGAACGTGATGTGTTGTTTATCAACCCAGCAGACATCGAGCGCCTTGGCTATCAAGAAGGCGACAGTGTTACATTAAGATCTCTTTGGGATGATGGTATAGAGCGCAAAGTAAGTGGATTTAAACTCGTCCCTTATAGTATCCCAGCCGGTAATATTGCTGCGTACTATCCTGAAACGAACCCTCTGGTTCCACTAAACAGTCATGGTGAATTTAGCTACACACCAACTTCGAAAAGCATCGCGATTGAGCTTGAACCGTACCAAGAACCAGCAAATACCATAGCGGCTGTCTCAAATTAACCAGTAGCATTTCAACATAAAAGGGGAAGTCGACATGATCGCTTCCCCTTTTTTTATGATTGTCCATCCGTCTTTACATAATCAGCCAGTACGGTTTAATGACGCCACAGTATTGGAAAAAATAGCACTAATACGGTGAAATACTCTAAACGCCCTAAAATCATCGCGAAACTCATTAACCAAGTACCAGTATCACTAAGTGGCGCAAAGCTACTGCCTAATTCTGCAAAACCTGGCCCTAATACATTCAAACAAGCCGCTGTCGCACTCAGTGCTGCAGTGAAACTCAGACCCGTTGCCATCAATAATATCGTAAAAACAATCGTCGTCAGGGCGGCAAGACACATAAACCCCATAACAGATTGACGTACGTCGGCATTGATAGTGCGACCCTGAAATTTCATCGCGAACACGCCGCTTGGGTGAACAAGACGCTTTATTTCTAAGCCAACAGACTTCAGTGAAATAATGTTACGTATCACTTTATTACCACCTGCCGTCGAACCTGCACAACCGCCAATATAACCAACAAAGATTAATATAATAGTTGTTACCGCTGGCCAAGTACTTAAGTCTGTTGCCGCAAATCCAGTGCTGGTAATGAACGAGATAATATGGAAAAAGGATTCAGTAAAAGCGCCACCGATCGTTTTTACTGAGCCTTGTTGATAAAGGTAAAAAGCCAGTAGAGACGCAATAACAAAAACGATTAACAAAAAGCCTCGCATCTCTTCGTCACGCCAATACAACTTTATATTTTTTGCTAAATAGACACGGTAATGCAGCGCGAAGTTGGTCGCTCCCAGCAACATAAAAACATTACAAATCCAAAGTAATAAGGTGCTGTGAAAATAGCCCATGCTGGCATCATGGGTCGAGAAACCTCCCGTAGATACCGTCGAAAAACTGTGACCAATGGCATCAAAAACCGACATTCCTGCAAGGTAATAACACACAGCACAAAGCGCAGTAATGGTGAGATATACTAACCATAAGTAATGCGTTGTGCTTGCTACTCGGGGGGACAGTTTTTCATCTTTAATAGGCCCTGGGGTTTCGGCTTTTAGAAGCCGCATTCCTCCAATGTTTAACATGGGTAAAATAGCAACAACGAAAATCACCACCCCCAAGCCGCCCATCCACTGTAAAAACTGACGATACATTAGAAAAGTGTGCGGCATTGCATCAAGACCGGATAATACCGTGGCTCCCGTCGTCGTTAGGGCACTGATGGACTCAAAAACACCATCCGTAAAAGAGATATGTGTAATCGTAATGATTGGAATCGCACCGAGCACACCCACCGCCAGCCACGTTAAGCTGGCAAACAGCATGGCTTCACGAGAGGAAACGGAAGGCAAAGGGTATTTTTTAAAACCAATAAGAATAACAAGAGAAACACCCAATGTGATCGAGGCTGGGGTTGCGAAGTTGCTCGCGACATTGTCTTTAAATAACATAAAAGACAATTCACCAAACACCAACTGCACCAATCCCATCCATAAACAAGGCATTGTCAGTAATCTAAGGACTAATAGAGGCCGAATCATGTGCGGCAAATACTCCGATTAAAACGCAGGCACATTCAATAGAAACGTACTTTAAATAAAAATATCGCCGTTATAACAATGAGGGGGTAGTGATGCTAGCTTTCGATTACAACGGTCTGATTTATACCAAGCTGCTTGGCAGTATGTCGCCCACTATTCGCTTGTTTAATAGAAGGCTCACAGCGTAGGCCGCTATTCTGCCATATTGATAAGGTAACCCCTAATAAAATAGTCATTATCCATAGTAAAGCATCATAATTCTGTTTCTTTGCTCTATCTAGTATGTGCTCTAGAAATAACACACAGTACTTTCTTAGTGGTCGTTAATCAAAATGAGACTAGAGCCAAACGAACCCTTAGCGACTTGAAAAGAATGATTGAAAGTTGACTAAGCACCCTTCTCAGTCATGATGTAGATGACTAAAATCCCAGTACTCCATTGCAAATGGAACACTACATCGTTTCATAAACAACACATTCTCTATTTATTCTTATTCTTAATTTTTGTCATTTATGACCATTTATCATTGAAAATGATTGTTTTAACGGTATTTTTTTGTAAGAAATAAGGAATAAACAGAAATAAAAATCATCCTAAAAATGAGACTCTACATCTCATTTTTTAAGATTGCCCTTCCCTGATAATCCTTTTACTCTTGCCGCGTTAATGCCTCCCTAAGATTGATATTCGCGAGCAAAAAGAACACATGACTGACACTGAAAAACACAGTATTAAAAAGAAATACACCCTGATAGCCATCGTATTTGTCGCCATTATTGCTTGTGCAAGCTTTTATATTTGGTGGTCTAAAGTCGGACAATTTCATGAAACCACTGAAGATGCCTATGTTGCAGGTAACATTGTTAGCGTTATGTCTCAGGTCTCGGGTACCGTCACCGACATTATGGCAGACAATACCCACTTGGTTCATCAATCAGATGTTTTAGTCAAAATCAATCCGCTAGACGCTCAATTAGCGCTGCAAGAATCCCAAGCGAATTTAGCCAGTACTATCCGTGCTGTTCGTAATGAATTTGCGACACTAGATGAAGAAAAAGCCAATACCGATGTGGCTAAAATTGCGTTAGACAAAGCACAAAGAGATTACAATAGACGCATTCAATTACGCAAAGATAATCTTATTTCTACTGAGGACCTTAGCCACTATAAAAGTACCCTCATCAGTGCTGAGGCATCTTACCAAGTTGCATTAAAGGCATATGAAGCAGGTAAAACTCAAGTCGATAATACCACAGTGCTAACCCATCCTAATGTTTTGAAAGCGGAATCTGCTCTGAGAACCGCTTGGTTAACACTGCACAGAACCGAAATCCTATCACCCGTTGATGGTTATATTGCTCAACGTAGCATTCAAGTTGGTCAACATGTTAGCGCTGGCAGTACATTAATGTCCGTTGTTCCATTAAAAGGGGTTTGGGTAACGGCCAACTTTAAAGAAACCCAAATTGGCGATATCCGAGCAGGACAAGACGTTACACTCAAATCTGATGTATATGGCTCAAGTGTTGTCTATCACGGTAAAGTGAAAGGCATCGAAGCTGGAACCGGCAGTGCGTTTTCACTACTTCCTGCGTCTAATGCGACGGGGAACTGGATCAAGGTAGTACAACGTGTTCCTGTCAGGATAGTGCTTAATGAGAAAGAACTGGCACAACATCCATTGCGTCCTGGTCTTTCCATGACGGTAAACGTTAATACCCATAATGCTGGTGAGCCTACTCTGAGCGCACTTTCTGGTGATGCTCAACCATGGCGTACTGATGTTTTTGACCATAACGATACCGAAGTAAATACCATCATTCAGAAGATCATCAAAGACAACAACTAAGCTATGATAAAACGTCTCGCTCAACACAAGTACGTGCCTGCGCCGTCTCATGAATGGTTAATGCTGGCGACGATTTTCCTATTGATGTTGGTTAATTTCTTAAACGTTGGAATGATCGCTTTTGCTGCCTCTCCGCTAATGGGAGAGCTTGGCGTTTCACCACAAGAATACAGCTTGTCTACTGCCGCTTATGCGGCGGTAGCGGTAGTAACCATCTCGAAACAACGCTGGTTAGTTGAACGTATGGGGTGGCGAAATTACATACATTCCTCTCTGCTCATATTTTTTATTGGCTGCTTCATTTGCTATCTTAGCCGTAATTTTAATCAATTTTTAATTGGTCACGTGGTAATGGGGTTTGGTGGTGCTGCGTTTATGGCTGGCGCTCGAATTCTTATTACGCTATTACCAGTAGGTCCTATACGCTTTAAGGGCATAAAAACCTATGCGTATGGCTTGACCATCAGCATCTCATTAGCGCCCTTTTTAGCCGCTCAACTCTTCATCAATGCGTCGTGGAATGACATCTTTATTATTCTAATGATTTTCTGTGTTTTAGTGGCTATCACGGCGGCATTTTGCTTGCCGGGTATTCCATCAAAAGATGAAATACGCTCTCAATCACATCCCTACGTTCTAATGGCATTAGCAACAGGGTCTTTTTTAACCCTCTATGCTCTACGCTCTGGAACCTATGATTTTTATAGTAATTCCATTTTAATTAGCGTGATATTGCTATTGGGACTAACTAGTTTTTATTACTTTCTTCGTAGCATGGTCAAAAATCACCATAAAACACCTCTGCTTTCAATCAAACAAATTTTTGGCAGCAAACGATATCGTACCGGTATATTAGTATTTTTTACCTGTTATTTAATAATGGGATCCAACAGCTATTTTTTACCACAAATATTACAAAAAGGTCTTGGCTTTGGCTGGGAGACAATCGGTAATTGGTACGCTTTAGGGCTTACTTCTATGATCCTTGGCTTATGGATTCATATGAAAATATTTCCTAAGCGGCCAGATGGTAAGAAATTTTTCATGCTAGGCTTTTTTTGTATTGGTCTGTATGGCTTCTTAATGTCCCGCTTAAGCCCTAGCACCGATATGCAAACCTATATTCTTCCTGCCATCATAGTGTATGGTTTTTTTAGTGTATTTCTCCAAGGTACCGCCGCCGCTAAATCCTTTAGCGAACTGGAACATGACGATACTGCGTTTTCGCATGCTCAACAATTTAAAAACATGGTCTCTCAAATAGCCCAATCCATGGGGATAGCCCTCTCTAGTATTGCCTTACAATGGCGTACTACTGTGCACTATAATGAGCTCAATACTCATATCACAAACAGTAATCCGATTTATCAAAAAGCATTAGCTCAAGTCGCTACTCAGTATGCGCAACATGTGAGTAGTGTTTCAGCAAATAAGATGGCTCTTGGTTGGATTCAAGGATTAGTCAAACAGCAATCTATCTTATTGGCTGGCATTGATTATTTCACTTTGCTCTTCTTTGTTGGCATTATTGGTTTTGTTGTTATGTTTATTCAAAAGCGACTCAATTAATTCCCCTCATCACTCATAACGTACATCGGTAAGAACATGGATTTTAATGACATCTACTATTTTTACCTAACCGCAGAAAACGGCGGTTTTACAGCGGCCGAGCGAACTTCTGGAATCACTAAATCACTGTTAAGTCGGCGTGTGGCTCAGCTTGAAGAAAAAGTGGGGGTGCAATTAATTCAGCGCAACAGTCGCCAATTCTCTCTTACCGAAGCTGGGCGCCAACTCTATGAAGGCGCGATTAATATGGTCGCAGAAGGTCAGTCTGCTTACGATTCGGTTGCCCTCCTAAGGTCCGTGCCGTCAGGCATAGTACGCGTGAGTTGTCCTACGGTATTAGCTCAACACCACTTGTCATTACTGCTGCCTGATTTCATGAGGCAATACCCAAAAATCTCCGTGTCTTTAGATGCGACAGATCGGAATGTTCAAGTCATCGAAGAGCGCATTGACATTGCCCTTCGTTCTAAGAAATCCCTTGATAGCGAGCCGGGCCTTGTTGCAAGACCGCTGGCCGCGAGCAAAATGATTCTAGTGGCTAGCCCGAGCTTTATTGAGCAGTACGGTATGCCGACCCACCCAAGCCAATTATCACGGTTACCGACACTCAGTGACGAGTTAGAACGTATAGATGGTGAGCATAAGTGGGAATTATTTAGTCCAGAAGGCAGTAGCTGTATTGTAAAACATCACCCAAGGTTATTCTGCCTTAACCGTTGGATTCAATTAGAGTCTGCTTTACAAGGAATTGGCTTAGGTTTGGTCCCTAGCCCACTGGCAACAATCAGCATAGAAAAAGGGGATTTAATACAAGTTCTACCAGAATGGACCACCAAGGCTCAAATTATTCATGCTGTCTTTTCTAAAAGAAAAGGTATGAACCCTGCTACACGAGTTTTTTTAGATTATCTCATTCTGCACTTACCCGAAATACTTAAAGCCCCGCCATTTCGCTAATAATTTTTTCACATATATCAAAGTAAACTAATCCTTATTGATGCGAATAGTGTAAACAATGTGTATTAAAATCCATTCACATGGTTTAGTGTACGACACTTGCACTACAACACCTTTAGGAGAAAAATATGGAAAATCTTATTTTAGATGAGGCACTACATCTAGGCGCCTTGGCCATCATGCTTGGAAGTTTCAGCGTATTAGCCTTAAAAAATGTTGTTCAGATTGTCAAAAAAAATCTAGCGTAAACCGATACTAAGCACTTTCATCGACATTAAAGGTGCTTTTAACACTATTTTAAAGTATCAAATACCAGTTCGCTTGGTACGCCGCTTAGCTTTAGTACGCTGTTTAAAAAAACAGTTTAAGCATGGTTATCCAAATCTCGCAAAATATACTCAAGGTCCATTTTGAGCTGCTCACGATAAAAGCGAACGTCGATATTTACCAACACGCCTCTCACCTCTTCTGTTTGCTTCAATTGCGTTTCAACACCAGAAATTTGCTCCGATAATGCACTCAACCCCATGGTGCCAGTCGAACCTTTTAAGGTGTGTAAGCTTTCTTGCACTGACTTTTTATCGTTATTATTAATGCCTTGTTCAAGGGCGCTTATTAGCCCTTCAGATTCTTGCAGAAAACTGTTCGTTAGACTTTTATAAAGGTCTAGATTATCAGCAAAACGAGCCATGATAGACGCATATCCCTCCACCCGCTCAGCTTGATTCATGTTCGGTAGCGTCTCTTCATCTTGAGCGCTAAGCTCTAAAAAGTCTGTCTGTGAGCGCCCTACATGCCGACAAATCGTACTAACCATCACATCGATATCCAGTGGCTTACTAATGTGATCGTTCATTCCAGCTTGCAAACAAGCTTGTTGGTCTGCTTTGGAAACGTTTGCCGTCATCGCAATAATCGGCAAGCGAGAAAAACGATGATCTTGTCGTATCCGTCGCGTGGCTTCTAAACCATCTACATTGGGCATTTGCATGTCCATTAACACCAAATCAAAGGCAGAAGGTTCTGCTTCTAATACGGCGACAACCCCCTCTTGACCACCTTCTGCCAAGGTGACTGTAGCGCCTTCAGCCTGCAACAGTTCTTCTGCAACTTGTCGATTAAAGGCATTATCTTCAACCACCAGCAGATTTAAGTTTTGTAATTTTTTAAAAGCAACCTGTGAGGCTTTTTCAGCAAGATGCTCTGCGTTAATACGTATTTCATTTTGATCTGCTATAGACAGCTCTAATGCAAAATAGAAACGGCTACCTTCTCCCAATTCACTGTCTACTATTAGGTCGCCTCCCATCAATCGAACCAAACGACGAGAAATAACAAGCCCTAAACCAGAGCCACCAAAACGACGAGCAGTCGATGACTCGGCCTGAGAAAACACCTCGAAAATATGCTCTCTTTGGCTTATATCTATGCCAATTCCAGTATCTTTCACACTAAACTGCAAATAGACAGCGTGAGCACTGCGTGATATTTGCGTAATCGCGATATCTACTTGCCCTTCCATCGTGAACTTCAACGCATTACTCGACAAATTAGTCAGCACTTGTAACAGACGTAAATGATCACCGATCAACAAAGCGGGAATATCAGGATCAACGTCATAATGCAGCGTTACTTTATCCCCTTTTACAAGACCTGATAACAATACGTCTAGCTCAGAAATTACTTGTGCTATTTCAAAAGGGGCATGCTCGATTTCAAGCTTGCCAACGTCTACTTTTGAATAATCCAAAATATCATTTATCAAACCCAGCAAGGATGTTGCGGCGGTATGAGCTTTGACGATGTAATCCTCTTGTTTAATATTCAGAGAAGTACGCTGCACTAACGCTAACATCCCCAACACCGCATTCATTGGCGTACGAATCTCATGGCTCATATTCGCCAAAAATTCTGATTTTGCTACGCTGGCAGCTTCAGCGTCTTCTTTTGCGCGTCTTAACCAGGTTTCTAGTTCATGTTCTTGAGTGATGTCTCGATTAATACCCGTTAGGCTTACAGCACGACCTTGTCTGTCTTGCTCGACATAAGCTCTAGCTTGAATATAGCGAACATTATTATTAGGCAACACAATACGGAACATTTGATCAAATTCTCCGCCATTGTTAAGCGCCTCTTGCAGTGCAACGTCAAAAGCGACTTTATCGTCAGGGTGAAGGCACTCCACCCAATGTTGGTACATTAAGCCCTTTTCTCTCAAGGTAATGGGCTTCTGATATATTTGAAACATCATGTCATTCCAGTCCAGCTCATCTGTCTGAACATGCCATGTCCAAATCCCCAGTTGAGCCACATTGGCCGCCATCAATAATTGATCTCGCACCGAAATAATTTCAGCATTGGATTTCTTTTGCTCTGTGATATCAATGGCCATATTTAAAAAGCCAATAATCTCCCCGCTGTTATCATGCATAGGGGTCATCACGACAGACACATCGAGATAATGACCTTGCTTATCGATATACGTCCACTCTCGGCTATCTGACTCATTATGCAATGCAGGATAGAACAGTGTGGATAAGCCTGGTTTTATAGCGATGCCAGATTGAGCAGACAGCGCTTTTCTAACCTCATCAACTTCCTCCGGTAAATGAAAGGCTAATTGCGTCAGTAGGCCAATCACCTCTTTATCAGAATACTTCAGCATTCGCTGAGCACCAGAGTTAAACAAAGTTATCGTGCCATGAATATCGGTGGCGATAATGGCAATTTCAGAAGAAGCATTAAGTACGTCGTTTAACACAAGGTTTAATGTTTGAAGCGCTTCAGTTCGCTCTCTCACTTGGTTTTCAAGTGTCGAATTAAGTTCGTGGATTTTGGCTTCAGCCGCTTTTTGCAATGAGATATCGCGTACCGATTTAGACGTGCCTATGACAGAGCCGTTAGCCGAATAAATAGGAGAAATAGACACAGAAACAGGAATCTCTTCACCCGCTTTATTTTTCCTAATCGTGTCAAAATGCCCTAACTCTTCACCGCGTTTAATCCGCTCAAAAAGTTGTTTTTCATGATCGTAAAGCTCATCCGGCACTAATAAACGATAAAAAGAATCACCAAGAACATCTCTTCTTCTATAACCAAATATTTTCTCTGCTCCCTTGTTCCAGCTCGTGATGATGCCGTCTAAGGTTGTTCCTATAATGCCGTCAGATGAACCTTCTACAATCGCCGCCATTTTTTCTTGTTGAGCAATAACTTCTTGGTGATGTCGTCTGCTAACACGAATAACTCCCAATAAAGTGGCACTAAGAAAACTAATAAGCACCCCAATAATAAAAACATTTCGAGACGACGGTAGGCCAAGATCTTGAATAAAAGCGGGGTAAATGGAAAAATGACTTTCCCAAATACGGCCGTAAATAGCGAAGCTTTTTGTGTGTACATATAGCCCATGAGTGTGCCCATGAGTGTGACTAGAGAAGTTGGCATGGCTATCAAAAAATCGCTCAGGATCACTCGGGTCAGTCACATCATACAAATCAACATGAACACGAGTATTGTCTAGCCCTAAATTCACCATTACTTCTTGCATTAATAATGGAGCATAACTCCAGCCATAGGCTCTTGCTTTACGTTTTTCCAATGTATCTGGCACAGCACCACTGTCATAGATAGGCATTAAAATTAAAAAGGATTGAAGCGGACTACCCGACGCCTGAACCAAGGTAATGGGGCCAGTTAACTGAACCTTACCTGTTTCCAGCGCATTTTTAGCGGCTATTCTACGATTTTTTTCTGACGCAATATCCAAACCAATAGCCTGTAAGTTTCGAGCCAGTGGTTCAATATATTGAATAACGTAACGATCTCCAGAATGGGGCGCCAACTCTTTTATGGAAAAATGTAACCAACCGTCTTGTCGTGCGTCATTCACGAATTTTTTAATATCAGCTTGTTTAACAAGACGAATAAAACCAAAGCCTCGTGCTCCAGGAAATTCATCATCGGTATTACGGCTCAAGCTATAGCGCATAAAAATACGCCGTGAAAGGTTATCTTCTCCTGCCGTTAAAATCGCGCCACGAGCGCCACGAAGACCATATTGATAGAGTGAGATGCGCTCTTTAATCGTTTTAATTGTCTGATCAGAGGCTAATTGGACCGCTTTATTAATACGTAACTGATTGTTTGTATTTACCTGAATCGTGACAAAAATAGTAATGCATAATCCACACAACAAAGTTACAAGTGCCCAGCGGTTATAAATCGAACCTGAGAACTTCCACGTCATCCTGCACCCTCTTCATTGTCACCAGATAGAAATTTTGTAAATCATTTTCAGTTTTCTAACTATAGCCGAGTTATTATGCGTAAAACACAGGTAAACCATCTGGTTACAATTATCAACATTCTCTATGATGTATCATTGTCTGAGAAGCCCAGCCAAGCGCGATAACACTACAATGTTATGGCATGATTTCTTACTTCCCCTCTCACTCTGGAGACCACATGCGATTGATCCTTACCTTTATACTAGCCACACTAATAACAAGCTGTAGCTTAATCAATCAAAAAGCACTCACACTGCACGTCGGCATGGGCAAAGCTGAAGTCTCTAAAATCATGGGACCACCTAATAGACGCTCTTTTAATGGCACAACAGAAGCATGGCAATACGCGGACTTCACCAGTAAGGATCAATGCAGCTACATAACGGCTTGGTTTAAAGAGGAAAATTTAGCGGCCTTAACCTCACGACAAGAAACAAGACTAAAAGACTGCAGCAAAGGAATTCAGGACATTGATTGGACACAAATCCCTATGGGAATCGACAAGTAAAATCGGTTAAATTAGTACCGTCAATGTCGCTTTTGGTCAATGTCAATCCGCTTGAGAAGCCTATTCTGTCGATGATGCATACGCATACAATCCTTAATAAAAACAAGCACAGGATGTCGATATGAATAACCATGCAAACCGTGGTGTTGTCTATCAAGGCAACGGTACCGTCAAAGTAGAAGCCATCCCCTTTCCAGAACTCTCTATCGGTAAACGCCGCTGTGATCACGGCGTTATTCTTAAAGTGGTTACGACCAACATTTGTGGTAGTGACCAACATATGGTTCGTGGCCGAACAACCGCGCCCAATGGCTTAGTGCTAGGTCATGAAATCACCGGCGAAGTCATTGAGTGTGGCCGAGATGTTGAGTTTATCCATGTTGGAGATCTTGTCTCTGTGCCTTTTAATATTGCCTGTGGTCGCTGTCGACAATGCAAGGAAGGCAATACTGGTATTTGCTTAAATGTTAACCCTGCCCGCCCCGGCGCTGCTTACGGCTATGTGGATATGGGTGGCTGGGTCGGTGGACAAGCCGATTACGTCATGGTGCCCTACGCAGATTTCAACTTATTAAAATTCCCTGATGCGGATCAAGCCCGCGAGAAAATCCAAGATCTGACGCTGCTATCCGATATTCTTCCGACCGGTTTCCATGGCTGCATTACCGCCGGCGTTGGACCAGGATCAACTGTTTATATTGCGGGGGCAGGTCCGGTTGGTTTAGCCGCCGCCGCTTCTGCAAAATTACTGGGTGCCGCCTGTATTATCGTCGGCGATATGGTAGAAGACAGGCTAAATCAAGCTCGCTCTTTCGGTTGCGAAACCATCGACCTGAAAGAAGAAGGCGACATGCAAGACAAAATTGAAGCCATTATAGGTGATCGCGAAGTCGATTCATTTGTTGATTGTGTCGGTTTTGAAGCCCATGCTTGCGGCTGTAATCACCACCAAGAATCTCCTGCTGTGGTACTCAACTCTGCAATGCAAATCACACGTGCAGGCGGGCAAATTGGTATTCCTGGACTCTACGTCACAGAAGATCCTGGCGCCAGTGACCTCGCCGCACAGCAAGGTAGCCTCAGCATGCGCTTTGGTCTTGGTTGGGCAAAATCTCACTCCCTTCATACAGGCCAATGCCCTGTGATGAAATACCATCGCCAATTAATGCAAGCGATCTTGTTCGATAAAATTGAGATAGCCAAAGCGGTTAACGTGCAAATGATCTCATTAGATCAAGCACCCCAAGGCTATGCCGATTTCGATGGTGGTGCCGCGAAGAAATTTGTCATCGACCCTCATAAAATGGTGAGTTAATCGTCTCCCCACTATTAAGAAAACGCTAAAAATCAGTCTCATTGACTTTATCAACAGCGCTATCCATCAGGACCGCGCTGTTTTTTTCATAAGTACCGCTTTCAGAATCCACCTAAAAATACTCTTCACTTTATCTCTATATGGAAAATCAATAACTGAACGAAGAAATTTCGTAATTGCTGGTGTAACTAAAAACATCAAAGATAAGGACATCATTAAAACAATAAGATGTTAGGAGTTAACTATGAACCAGTTTTTTAAAAATGTTCCATTCGTAAAGTATGAAGGCAGTCACTCTACTAATCCTTTTGCTTTTAAGCATTACGATGCCAATAAAGTGCTCATGGGTAAAACCATGGCCGAACATCTACGTATGGCTGCCTGCTACTGGCACAACTTCTGCTGGCAGGGTAGTGACGTTTTTGGTGGTAATACCTTTGACCGAGTATGGCACCGACCTATGGATGAAATGGCAGCTGCAAAAATGAAAACGGACGCTGCTTTTGAGTTCTTCACTAAGCTTGGCATCTCTTATTATAGTTTTCATGACGTTGACGTTAGCCCCGAAGGCAACTCCATAAAAGAGTACATCCGTAACTTCTCTGAAATGGTCGATGTATTAGAAGCAAAGCAAGAAGAAACAGGGATGAAACTACTGTGGGGCACTGCAAACGCTTTTTCCAATGCTCGTTATATGTCTGGCGCAGCATCAAACCCTAACCCAGAAGTCTTCGCTTACGCTGCAACACAAGTATTTCACGCAATGAATGCAACCAAGAGACTAAAAGGTGAAAACTATGTGCTCTGGGGCGGTCGTGAAGGTTATGAAACTCTGCTTAATACGGACCTAAAACGTGAACGAGCACAACTTGGTCGCTTCATGCAAATGGTAGTCGAACATAAATACAAAATAGGTTTCGAAGGCACTCTCTTGATTGAACCTAAACCAGCCGAACCTACTAAACACCAATACGACTATGACACCGCTACGGTCTATGGTTTCTTAAAAGAGTTTGGCTTAGAGAATGAAATCAAAGTCAATATCGAGGCTAACCACGCGACCTTAGCAGGTCACAGCTTTCATCATGAAATCGCCACAGCTTGTTCATTAGGTATTTTAGGCTCTGTTGACGCCAACCAAGGCGATGCCCAATTAGGCTGGGATACGGACCAGTTCCCAAGCAGCGTCGAAGAATACACGTTAGTCACTTACGAGATTCTAAAATCAGGTGGTTTTAAAACAGGTGGTTATATGTTTGACACCAAACTTCGTCGTCAATCTACCGATCTTGAAGACATGTTCCATGCCCACATCGGTGCCATGGACACACTTGCATTATCATTAGAACGTGCGGTAAAAATGATTGAAGACGACCAACTGACTATGCTGATTGAGCAACGTTATGCTCAATGGAATCAACCTCTTGGACAAGATATCTTAACTGGAAAACACTCATTACAAGACTTGGCACAATATGCCGCCAACAACGACATCAACCCACAACCCGTCTCTGGACGACAAGAGCTATTAGAAAACATGGTTAATGGGTATATTTATCGTTAATTAAAACAACGAAATACTTCTAAATAAGTAACCATCATTCTGTCTTTAAACTTAAAGAAGTCACTATGATTTATATATTGAAAATCATAGTGACTCTATTTTCCAGTAAAAAACTATAACGACCTTTTCCAAATTGGTATAGCAGTCAGTGACTCTCCAGCAGGTCCATTTAAAGTAGAACCAGGAGCAATCCAAGAAAGCTAACAAAATTATAAAGTATTCACTCTTAAAAAATTTCTTATGACTGACTAATGCCCTCTATGCTAGATTTGCCTAAACGAGACGATATACGATATTCCCTAGGAGTCATACCAAGATTCTTACGCATAACGGTATACATATACTGGACTGATGGGTAGCCGCAGGTTCTTGATATTTCATCAAATGGTAAATCGGTTGAGGTGACTAATTCACAAGCCCGATAAAATTTTGTCATATGAAGCTGTTCGTGCATAGAGCAGCCAATCTCTTCGACAAATCGTGTTTCTAAGTTAGTGCGTGACAAGCCCACATAATCCACCACTTGTGCAACTTTCACTCCACGACATGCGTTATGGCGAATAAAATGCATGGCTTGAATCACGTACGGATCATTCAACGCCCGATAATCAGAAGATTGTCTAGCCGTCACACCAACGGGATCCACCACCACTAGCGATTCATCCACCGCATACCCAAGCAACATACGATGCAGCATTTTAGCCGCTGCATAGCCCATCGCTTTACTACCCTGCTCTACTGATGAAAGTGCCGTTCGATTGAGATAACGCGCCATACTTTCATTATCAATTCCAATAATCGCGACCTCTTCAGGCACCATGATATTGAGGTGATCGCACGCTTGTAATAAGTGCCTTGCTCGCGAATCGGTTACTGCCACAATCCCAATCGGTTTGGGTAGGTTATCTAACCAATTTTCTAAATTGTTCTGAGCCGTTTCCCATAATTCAGCGCTAGTACATAAACCAAGGTTTACATTGGGGTAATATCCATCTGAGCTAACTTGCTCAATAAAAGCGCGCTCTCTTTCAATCGCCCAACGACTGTAACGTGTACTTGGAACACCGTAGAAAGCAAATTCAGTAAAGCCTTTTTGTTTGAGATGATCATAGGCAAGCTTAACTAATGCCGCATTATCGGTCGCGACATACGGTAAACGGGGATAGTCTTTTTTTTGTTGGTATGAACCACCAACTGCTACGGTAGGAATGGTGGAATCCTTGAGTAAAGCTTCCACATCTGGGTTATCAAAGTCAGCAATGATACCGTCACCTTTCCAGTGTGCTAAACCGTCAACTCGAGAGCGGAAGTCATCTTCAAAATATACATCCCAATCACATTGAGCGGCTTGTAAATACTCACCAATTCCTTCTACCACCTGACGGTCGTAAATTTTATTAGCATTAAAGACGAGATTAAGCCGATAGCGTTTTTCAAACATACACATTCATCTCTTATTATTATTGATAGCCGTGATAGATATTTATCATACACTTGTATTTTATTGAGATTATGAGAGATCGAAAAAAAAGAAAGATATCTGTGAAAATTCGTAAAATAGAAATGATCATTAACTAATGATTGGGCGTTTAGGCAATGACCTAATACCATCACGCCCCATGGACATAATTACAAACCTTGTACGCGTTCATACAAGGACTGAAATTGCTGACGCTTCTCTTGATAATAATCAGCGTCATTGAAATTTGGTTCAAATCGAGTGATTATCTTGGGTTTAAAACAGATTTCCTCTAACCGAGTTTGAGAGTTCACTGCGATAGCAGCAAGACGTGCGGCACCCAATGAGGGACCCACTTCACCACCCTCTCGATAATCCATCGTCACCCCAAATATATTGGCTAACAATTGCAACCAGTATTCACTGCGAGCACCGCCGCCGATTACATCAATACTGCTGCTAATCTGTTGCACCGATTTTACCGCATCAAGTCCATCCAACAAGGCAAATGAAACGCCCTCTAATACCGCAGAAACTAAATCGACTGATTGAGTATCGTGAGACAAACCATAAAAGACACCTTTTGCATTAGGATCATTATGGGGCGTTCTTTCACCACTCAGATAAGGTAAGAATTGCACGCTACTATAATGACTAATCCGCTTGCCTTTTTGATATTGATTTTCCACGGCCTGAAAAGCGGCTGCTACACTACTAAATCCGGTCAGTCGCACCACCCAATCCACACAACTAGCGGCACTTAAAATCACCGACATAGTATGCCAAGTATTGGGCAGCGCATGCCCAAAACTGTGTAACGCAACTTCTGGGTTTGCGGTAAAACCATCGCTGACAGAAAAAATCACCCCAGAGGTACCCAGTGACAACATAGTGTGTTCTTTATGAATCACCCCCATGCCAACCGCACCTGCCGCGTTGTCACCGCCGCCTGCGGCCACGGGAACACAAGGCATAGACCAACGCTGTGCTACCTCGGCACTTAAAACACCGCTAACTTCACAGCCTTCGTAGACCTTCGGCATCTGCTCTGTGGTCAACCCCGTCGCCTGTAACATGCGCTCACTCCAAGCCCGCTCCTCCATATCAAGCCATAGGGTGCCTGACGCATCCGAAACATCGGTTGCAAATTCATTTGTCATACGCAACCTGAGAAAATCTTTAGGTAATAAAACCTTCGCAATTTGGTTGTATATCTCAGGTTCGTACTCTTTTATCCACAATAGTTTCGGTGCCGTAAAACCAGGCATCACCAAATTTCCAGTTATTGCCTGTACTTCAGGACACTGTCTTTGTAATTGCTGGCAAGCCTCAAATGAACGTCCATCATTCCACAATATAGCAGGCCTTAAGACGCGGTTTTTAGCATCTAATAAGGTCGCTCCATGCATTTGTCCAGATAAACCAATCGACTTAACGCCGCGCAAATCGTGTTCGGCGCCAAGCGCAAGCATGGCTTTATCTGTAGCTTGCCACCAGTTCTCAGGATCTTGTTCAGACCAAAGTGGATACGGCCTAGATACAGACAAAGGGGATGTTTGGCTAGCCATCACTTTTCCGTCTTCGGTCATTAGAATAACTTTTACACCTGATGTGCCGAGATCAATACCTAAATACATACGACTTCCTTTTTATTAAGCCTAGACTGTCCGCGCTGAATGCAACGCTCCCCGTGAGATGAATACTCGTATTACTGGGATTTTTTTGTTTTGACATCCAGCCAGACTGCCAATAGCAAAATGGCTCCTTTTACAATCAGCTGCCAAAACGTCGGCACATCTAACATACTCATACCGTTATCTAGACTCGACATGATCAAGGCCCCCATAATGGCACCAAACACAGTTCCTACGCCCCCAGCCAAACTGGTACCACCAATAACACAAGCAGCAATGGCATCCAGTTCTGCCATATTACCGGCGGCTGGCGATCCAGCACCTAAGCGTGATGTTAAAATCAATGCGGCCACCGCCACCATCATGCCGTTAAAACCAAACACAAACATTTTGTTCAGCTCTACGTTGACACCTGACATTCTTGTGGCTTCAATATTTCCGCCAATGGCGTACACCCGACGCCCAAAAGCCGTTCGCTTAGCTACGTAAGTCGCGATCAGAATCAACACACCCATGATTAAGATAGGGGTAGGAATACCTCGATATCCTTCCAATAACGCTAATAAAACCAATAAAACGACCACGGATATAAAGGCTTTCAGATATTCAAACTTAGGAGATTGATTGACCACTTCGTGCTTTTTTTGGGCTTGGTGACGACGAAAGACCTTGGCTATCAAGCCGAGGCATAACAACAAAACAATGCTAATGCCCCATCCAGAAGGTACGTAACTTTGACCAATAACCCCCATTGAACTGGACGTTGGTGCGACCGTAACACCATCCGTTAGTCCAACTAAAATGCCACGAAAAGCCAACATCCCGGCTAAGGTAACTATAAACGAAGGGACTTTTTGATAAGCCACCCACCAGCCGTTAAACAAACCAAGGACCAAACCAGCTCCTATGGTAATCAAGATCGTTAACATAATAGGAAAGTGAAACCAAACATCTAAAATAGCGGCAATACCACCTAATAGCCCCATCATAGAACCAACAGATAAATCAATTTCAGCGCTAATAATGACAAACACCATACCAATGGCTAATACGCCAACGATGGCCGTTTGGCGAAATAAATTAGAGACATTACGTGGTGAAATAAACGCGCCATCTGTCGCAAAAGAAAAGAACACGACGATCAGAAACATCGCCGTTAACATCGCCAAAAGTTGGAGTTGACTGGTTTTTATTATTTTAAACATGTTGAATATTCCTCTAAGCAAGTACGGCTTCTTTAATGGCACAATTCATAATTTTTTCCTGAGTCAGCCCTTCATAGCCAAACTCCCCTTTAAGCCGACCTTCGTGCATAACTAACACTCGATCACTAATACCGATTACTTCAGGAAGTTCTGATGACACCATAATGATAGAGACACCTTCCTTCACAAGCGCAAACATCAGTTTGTAGATTTCATACTTAGCCCCCACATCGATACCTCGAGTCGGTTCATCTAAAATAAGTATTTTTGGTTTAGTTAACAGGCATCGCGCAATAATGGCTTTTTGTTGATTCCCTCCACTGAGATTCTTTATCGCTAAATCAGAGGTTGCTGTTTTGACTTTTAGCCGAGCTATCGAATCATTGATGTCATGAGATTCTTTGGCTTCATCAATCGCCCCCAACCCCGTACTGTAATTATCAAGAATAGATAAAGTGATGTTTCGCCCTACTCCCATGATAGGGACAATGCCATGACGTTTACGGTCTTCTGGCACCATGGCGATACCTGCTTTTAATGCTGCGCGCTGCGAACGAATCGAATGACTGCGCCCTTCCAGCTCAATGCTGACTTGATATTGGCCGTCGTAGCATCCAAACAGGCACTGCATTAATTCAGTTCTACCTGAGCCAATTAAACCAGCAATACCAAGAATTTCGCCTTTATGTAGAGAAAAACTCACGTCATCAACTTGAGGTCGAGAAGCACCCGCTTGAATCGCACTGGCATGATTCACTTGCAAAATCACATCACCAATATCGTGCGGCTCTCTAGGAAAGAGTTCATCTAATTGGCGACCAACCATCATGCTAATAATGTCATTTTGAGTCAGATCAACAGCGGCTTTGGTCGCTATGTGGTCTCCATCACGAATCACTGCTACCCAATCAGATAAGGCAAGTACCTCGTCTAACTTATGAGAAATATAGACACAAGCAATACCTTGTTGCTTCAACCCATCTACAATACGAAGTAAAATTTCAATCTCGTTATTGGTCAAAGACGATGTAGGCTCATCCAGTATCAGCAGCTTAACGTCTTTATTTAGTGCCTTCGCTATCTCTACCAATTGCTGCTGCCCAACACCCAGTTCTCGAATCAAGGTATCTGGGGATATATTGAGCTTTACTTGTGCCAATAGCTCCTGTGTTCGACGATGCATTCGTTCATCATCAAGACTGGCATAAGAGCCTAATTCATTACCCAAAAAAATATTCTCCATCACAGAAAGCTCTTTAACGAGCGCCAATTCCTGATGAATAATCACAATACCTAATGCTTCCGTATCTCGAATACCATTAGCCTTAACTTGCTTTCCTTGGAAGTAAATTTCTCCCTCATAAGTGCCGTATGGCCAAACCCCACTTAGCACCTTCATCAAGGTTGATTTGCCCGAACCATTCTCACCACAAAGCGACAACACCTCCCCATCACGGAGCGTTATGCTGACACCATTTAACGCACGCACACCGGAAAAACTTTTCACGATATCACGCATATCTAATAGGGGTTGCTTCATATATACACCTCTATGAAAAGCAAAAGCGCCCATATGAGCGCTATATCATGAATAATTTAAGGGTTATAAACGTCTTTATGAGAATGGAAGCCATCAGCGATAACCGTGCTGTCTATATTGTTTTTAGAAACGGCAATGGGTGTTAGTAATACTGCTGGTACGTCTTTTTTGCCGTTATTGACTGAGCCATTTGTCGTGATTTTTTCGCCACGAGCCAACTTCACAGCAAGCTCAGCACTGGTTGTTGCCAGCTTAGAGATAGGTTTATAAACCGTCATGGTTTGAGTCCCTGCAACAATACGACGTATCGCAGCAAGATCGGCATCTTGGCCAGAAATAACCACTTTACCGGCCAATCCTTGGGCATTAAGCGCCTGAATGGCCCCGCCGGCAGTAGAGTCATTAGACGCTACGACGGCATCAATTTTATTATTATTAGCAGTTAAGGCATTTTCCATCATATTGAGAGCGGCTTCGGCAGACCACCCCGTTGCCCACTGGTCACCAACTACCTTAATATCACCACGATCGATTGCTGGTTTCAGAACTTTCATTTGCCCTTCTCGAAACATCTTTGCGTTGTTGTCTGTTGGCGCACCGCCCAATAAAAAGTAGTTACCTTTAGGGACTCGTTTTAATAAGGCTTCCGCTTGCATTTCACCTACACGGACATTATCGAACGACACATAAAGATCAATGTCTGCAAACTTAATCAAGCGGTCATACGCTAATACCTTGATGCCAGCGTCTTTAGCTTCGGTTAGCACATTACCTAATACTTCACCATTTTCCGGAACGATAACCAAGACATCCACTCCACGAGAAATCATGTTCTCAATTTGAGAAATCTGAGTAGTGGCATCCCCATTCGCAGATTGGGTATAGACTTTTGCCCCTAATGCTTCTGCGGCGTGAGTAAATAGGTCGCGGTCTTTTTGCCAACGTTCAAGGCGTAAATCAGACATCAATAAGCCAATTTTTTCACCAGACGCCATAACAGGACCAGCTGAAAAAATAGCCGCAAGCAATCCAATTGATATAAGTTTTTTCATTTTTCATTCCTTTTATTTTTATTAAATGAATAGTCTCCAAAAGGAGTCTACTGAATGTAAATAAATGAGAGAGACAGTGACATTATCTTTTTTTGTTTACCTTTAGCGTTTTTTATAAAAACAAAAAAGGCCGTTTCTCAATCTGGAGAAACGGCCTAGCATTTATTATTTCAAAGATAGCCATAAGGCCCATTTAATCTATACCTGCCTCAGCATATTTAAGACTAGTCAGCCAAGCGATAGGGGCCGCCTTTTTTAAGGGCTGCTTGATAAGCTGGACGAGCCTGAAGGCGTTTTACCCAAGCAACTATGTGTGGGCGTTGCTCGCACAAGCCAAAAGAGACGGCAAGCTCTCCAACGAAGCTCATTTGAACATCTGCCGCACTGAATTGATCATCTACCAAGTAACTTTTCCCTTGTAACGACGCTTCAATAAAATCTAAATGATTATCCAGTTCACTATTAATTCGTGGCTCTAACGGTAAGCCACCATCGCCAAGTGGACCAACGTAGATTTTCAATAGAAGCGGAAGCATTGCCGAGCCTTCAGCATAGTGAAGCCACTGCACATATTCCTCATACTCTTGGCTTTCTAAAATAGGATTCAGTTGGTTGGTTGAATATTTTCGGACAAGATAATCAATAATCGCACCAGATTCATGAATGATCATTCCCTTGTCTTCAATCACTGGCGATTTGCCTAATGGATGAACATGAAAAAGTTCTGGCGGCGCTAGGTTAGTAACAGAATCACGCTCATAATGTTTGATACTGTATTCAAGACCTAACTCTTCCAGTAGCCAGAGGATACGTTGTGAGCGCGAGTTGTTTAAATGGTGAACGATGATCATACGTTTAACTCCGATGTTTTAACAAGGTGAGAAGAAGCAAAAATAATTAGACTAATGGCCTGTTAAAGTAGGCTAATCGCGCGATGAAATCAATCATATACGACTGGTCTAATTATTCATTTCATTAACGTGACTTACGCTTTCAATCAAATTAAATAGGTTTATAGACAACTGGTCTATTCCGGCATAAAATTTACAGATGAAACCAAAAGTAAAAACGAACGACATGCGTAACCACATCCTCGAAACCGCACAAGAAATCATCA
Source organism: Marinomonas sp. TI.3.20 (assembly GCF_038155025.1). Classification (NCBI taxonomy): domain Bacteria; kingdom Pseudomonadati; phylum Pseudomonadota; class Gammaproteobacteria; order Oceanospirillales; family Oceanospirillaceae; genus Marinomonas; species Marinomonas sp. TI.3.20. The sequence goes on from NZ_JBAKAS010000007.1 coordinate 107,103, forward strand.
GCGGCAAAGGTTTTAGTGCCGTCGGATTAAATGAAATTCTAAAGGCATCCGGTGTTCCTAAAGGGTCTTTTTATCATTATTTCGGCTCCAAAGAGATCTTTGGCGAAGAGCTGCTCAAGAATTACTTCTCGATTTATTACCTTTCTCTAGAGGAGCAATTATCTCAGCCAAATCTGTCTGGTGCTGAGCGCTTAATGGGTTACTGGGAAGCCTGGCTAGAAACACAATCGTCCTGTGACCCAAAAGGAAAATGCTTAGCCGTCAAACTGGCTGCCGAGGTTAGTGATTTATCTGAACCTATGCGTACCGTTTTACAACAATCAACTAATCAAGTCATTGAACGGCTTGCTCAAGCTATTGAAGATGGCATTGCTGACGGATCGCTAGCGGCTAATTTGAATGCAAAGACACTGGCTATGACGCTCTATCAACTGTGGTTGGGAGCCAGTTTACTCGCAAAAATCACACGAGACCGTAATCCGCTAGTATCTGCGCTAGACGCAACACGGGGATTACTGGGGCTGCCGCAACGTTAACAGACATTGTTTTATTAAAATTGTTTTATTGAAAAAGCCAATTCGATTCGTCATCGAATTGGCTTTTTTATGTTTCACCCTTTGCTCTATCTATTTTAAGAGCGGGCTATAAACGTCATCAAAATGCTCACACCGCTAGAGGCTAGAACTATCTGAATTCGTCTATTTTTTATATCAATGATGGCCGACGCGAATCACTCGTTTACCGAAGTTTTCACCTTTAAGAAGGCCAACAAAGGCTTCTGGCGCATTCTCTAAACCATCAATCATTTCTTCTTTGTAGCTGATTTTATTACCTTCAACCCAAACACTCATCTCTTTAGCAAAATCAGGATAAAGGTGTCCAAAATCATCAAAGATAATAAAACCTTGCACCTTGATTTTCTTACGCAAGATTTGCCCCATCAACCAGTTCATGCGATCTGGTCCTTCTGGCAACTCTGTTGCATTGTATTGCGACACTAACCCACAAACAGGCACGCGTGCATTCGAGTTCAATAGAGGCATTACCGCATCAAGAACCTTGCCACCAACGCTTTCGAAGTACACATCGATTCCTTCTGGACACGCGTTAGTAAGCTGCTCCTGAAAGTTATCCGCCTTATGGTTAAGGCAGGCATCAAAGCCTAGCTCTTCAACGGCATACGTGCATTTTTCATCCCCACCAGCGATACCAACAACGCGACAGCCTAATAGTTTACCAATTTGGCCAACCGTAGCGCCGACTGGTCCCGTCGCAGCAGCAACAGCAATCGTCTCACCTGGTTTTGGGGCACCAATCTGTATTAGACCAGCCCAAGCAGTAAAGCCTGGCATACCTAAAATACCGAGTGCCCAAGATGGATGTTCAGGTGATTCGCCAAGATTTGTTACGCCAGTACCATCTGACAAAGCGTAGTCCTGCCAGCCATTGTAGCTAAGCACCCAGTCTCCTGGTGCAAAACCTTCAACATTAGAAGTAACCACCTGAGCGACCGTACCACCGACCATTGCATCACCAATTTCTACTGGTGCGGCATAGGATGGAGCATCGCTCATACGGCCTCGCATATAAGGATCAAGCGATAGATACTCAGTGCGTAACAGCATCTGATTATCAGCGGCGGTAGGAATCGCTTCTTCAACAAGCTTCAACGTATCTTTAGTTGGCTCACCTTTAGGGCGTTGTGCCAATACCAATTTACGATTTACTGTATCAGTTTGTTTCATATTAACTTTCTCCTATAACGCAGCGTTTAGTATGCGACGAGCATCTTCTGGGGTAATCGCATCGTGCTCACCCAGTGTTGTCATGCCATGCTCTTTTAAAGCGTTAACAATATGATCAATTTCAGGCGCTCCAATGGCGTAATCACTCAAATGCGTTTTAATGCCCATCTGCTCAAAGAAACGACGAGTTGAATCAATCACCGCATCAATTCGAGCATCCTCAGAGCCATCACGAATGTTCCAAACATTGGCCGCATATTGCAGTAATTTTTCACGTTTTCTATCACGCTGGTCATTCATCAACGATGGCAATACAACCGCTAACGTACGCGCATGGTCGGTATCATTAAGCGCTGTAATTTCATGCCCAATCATGTGACTTGCCCAATCTTGAGGAACACCTGCACCAATTAAACCATTAAGAGCCAGCGTAGCTGTCCACATTAGATTCGAGCGGATATCGTAATCTTTAGGCGTCTCAAGCGCCTTAGGTCCAAGCTCTATTAACGTGCGCAATAAAGTCTCGGCAAAACCATCTTGAACATACGCAGCAGATGGATAAGTCAAATACTGCTCCATAGTATGAACAAAAGCATCTACGACACCATTAGCGACTTGGCGAGGCGGTAAAGTATAAGTAATCTCTGGATCTAATACTGAGAAAACAGGGAAACAATGCGAACTATTAAACGGTAGCTTTGCTTCTTTCTCAGGGTTAGTAATGACACCACCAGAGTTCATTTCAGAACCCGTAGCAGGTAGCGTAAGCACTGAACCAAATGGCATAGCTTCCTTAATGACCGAGCCGTATGATGTCAGGATTTCCCAAGCATCACCTTCGTATTTTGTTGCTGCCGCGATAAATTTAGTCGCGTCGATTACTGACCCACCACCAACAGCAAGCAAAAAGTCCACGTTGTTTTCATTGATCATATCAACGGCTTTCAATGCAGTGGCATAACGTGGGTTTGGTTCAATTCCGCCAAACTCAACCAATGTACGTCCAGCAAGTGCTTCACGAATTTGTCCTAAAACACCACTACGTTCAGCGCTGCCTCCGCCAAATAGGATCATTACTTTAGCATCACTAGGTATCTGATCATTCAGGTCAGCAATGCGACCTTTACCAAATAGAATTCGTGTTGGATTTTGAAAATTGAAATTTTTCATGTATCAGTATCCTTTGGTTTCAATATGAAAGCGGATCGTTATATTTCCGCCTACGGCACTAGAATAGAGGAGTGTAATAAAAACAGATTAACGCACTGCATCACCTTGGACTATATCTCGCTGAATAAGCAAAACGTAACCGTCGATTATATGGCTAAAGTAACGTCAAAAAATGACCGCCTCGCCTCCCCTCTTCTGTCTCATTGGTTATAATAGTAAAGCAACAATAGACCGGTCGTCTATAGTTGAAGGGCGCTTATTTAACGGTACTTTTCGGACAGTAAATACTTCGTCATTTTGAATCCTTTTTACGACTAATAAGGACTAAAATGATGAATATTAATGATTTTATAAACAGAAAATCGACATTGAGCCATACGAGACAGTACGTCACAAAAACAAAAAGGCCACGTCCCAATAGTAATATCGAAACGTGACCTAGTAGTAAACAAGCCATAAATGGCTATTAAGCCTGCTAGAACAAAGGTAAAAAAACCTCTATTCAACGCGCTTAAAACTAGCAAATTAAAACCAGCACCTTAAAAGATCAAGAAACCTAGTGAGATAATCACGCCAGAGCCAATCAAAGCCATGATGCAGTAACCCATTACATCTTTTGCACCCAGACCTGCAATCGCCAACGCCGGTAATGCCCAGAAAGGTTGAATCATGTTGGTCCAAGCATCCCCCCAAGCAATTGCCATGGCGGTTTTCGCAGCATCAACACCCAACGCCGCGCCTGCTGGCATCATGACAGGGGCTTGAACCGCCCACTGACCACCACCAGAAGGAACGAAAAAGTTAACAATACCGGCACTTAGGAAAGTAAATAATGGGAACGTCGTTTCATTGGAAATAGACACAAACCATTGCGAGATCACGCCAGCCAATGACGCACCACCGTCACCAGTAGCTGTCATCATGCCCATGATACCTGCGTAAAATGGGAATTGAAGAAGAATACCAGAACAGTTACGCGCACCTTGTGAGACAGAACTCAACAAACTTTTTGGTGTGCCATGAAGCAAAATCGCCGTGAACAAAAAGGTAAAGTTCACGATGTTTAAGTTCAATGCAAAGCCATTATTAATGAAATAATAAATGATATATGCAAAGCCCATTGCCCCTAACAAAAGAGACAATATACGGCTATTTTCCAATCGCTCTGCTGGTGTCATATCACCTGTTTTAGGCGCTTCCACTTTTTCATCTTCAAGCAAGGACGCATCAATCGTGATGGTGTCTTGAGGAGATGGGTGCATGAGTCGGTTTAACAAAGGAATCGCGACCAGCATGACAGCAAGGATCGTTAGATTCATTGGCGAAAAGATAGTTTCAGAGGTTGGGATTGGCGACGTTACCGCACCATTTGTCACTGTGCTGATATTCGCACCACCCGCAATCGCCAATGGAATCGAGCCAGACAAACCAGCATGCCAAAACAAAAAGCCACTGTACGCGGAGGCGATCAACAAACGGTAATCAACACCTTTTACTCTTGACGCCAATTCGCGCGCAAAAATAGCACCGACAACCAAGCCAAAGCCCCAGTTGATCCAACATGCAATCGCACTGATCACTGTCACCAAGATGATGGCTTGACCCGGTGTTTTCGCCACACCTGCCAACATGGCTAATTTACGTTTAAAAGCAGGCGCACTGGCCATCGCGTGACCGGTTACCACCACCATCGCCATCTGCATAGAGAAACTAAGCAGTTTCCAAAACCCACCAGCCCAAGCATTTACCACTTGCATTGGCCCTTGGTCAGTACTTGGCATCACCAGTACAAACACGACCAGAGTTAGCACAATGGCAAAGATAAAAGGATCAGGAAGGTATCGCTGAAGAAGCGTAACGAAAAATTTACTTAAGCGCTGCAAAGCAGTCTGTTTTACTGCGTTATTAGTCATTGAGTGTCCTAATATTATAATTATTCTAGGTTAAAGCCAGACAACTGGATGAGTTGTCTGGCTTATGTTTTTTCAAGCTTATATTGCTCTTTATTGTCTTGTCTTCCTGACCGTTCTAACGTGACACTAACATGGCGATTCCCATGCCACCGCCAATACAGAGCGTTGCCAATCCTTTATGACGCTCCTGACGTTTCATTTCATGTAACAAGGTAACAAGAATCCGACAACCTGATGCCCCAATAGGATGACCCAAGGCAACAGCGCCACCGTTTACATTTACTTTATTAACGTCTAAACCAAGTTCCTGATTAACGCACAAAGCCTGTACAGCAAAGGCTTCATTCGCCTCAATAAGGTCCAGATCAGCCAGTGTCCAATCGGTTTTAGCCAATACTTTTCTTGTTGCTGCAATTGGGCCTGTGCCCATAATCTCAGGATCAACACCCGCACTGCTCGCCGCTTCAATCACACCAAGCACGGTTAATCCTAACCGTTTCGCCTCTTCATCCGACGTCACCACCACCATAGCAGCACCATCGTTAAGGCTAGATGAGTTACCCGCGGTTACCGAGCCCCCCTTGCTAAACGCTGGACGTAACCTAGCAAGTACTTCTTCAGTCGCATTTGGCCTAATCTGCTCATCTTCTGAAACGATGATGGGATCACCTTTACGCTGAGGAATAACAACAGGAATAATTTCTTCAACAAAGCGGCCCTTTGCTTGCGCTTGCCCCGCCTTTTTCTGTGACTGTACGGCAAATGCATCTTGGTCTTCACGACTAATGTTCCAGCGTGACGCGATATTTTCAGCAGTTTGTCCCATGTGATAATCGTTAAACGCATCCCATAGGCCATCTGTGACCATGGTATCTACCATTTCCCAGTTGCCCATTTTTTTACCAGAACGACTCTCTGGTAAAACATGAGCAGCCTGACTCATACTTTCTTGGCCACCCGCAACAACCATTTTGGCATCGCCATTTAAGATAGCTTGAGCCGCCAGTTGAACGGCTTTTAAACCAGACCCACACACTTTATTAATCGTCATTGCCGAGACGCTATTCGCCAATCCTGAATGAATCGCGGTTTGACGCGCTGGATTTTGCCCACAACCTGCGGCCAGTACTTGCCCTAGAATAACTTCATCAATATTGTCTTTCAGAGCTGGCTGTTTAGCCAATAAACCCGTTAATAACTGCGTACCTATCTCTACCGCACTCAACGAGGACAAGCCGCCATGAAATGAGCCTATAGGGGTTCTTCCTGCTGCAACAATTACTGCTTTCATCGTCTTTACTCCGCTAACTCAGATTATATTAAGCAAACACCATTTCAGGTACATGATCAGGAACGATCAATTTACCCTGTGTTTTCTCTTGGATTTCCTCGATAGAAACACCCGGTGCGCGTTCTTTCAAAATAAAAGCACCGTCTGCGATTTCTAACCAAGCTAAATCCGTTAAGACCTTCTTAATACACCCTTTTCCCGTTAAAGGTAAGGAACAATCCGTTAACAGTTTTGATTCACCTGATTTAGACGCATGGGTCATAGTGACAATAATGTTGTCTGCACCGGCAACAAGATCCATTGCGCCGCCCATGCCTTTGATGAGCTTATTAGGAATCATCCAAGAGGCAATATTGCCATTAACATCTACTTCGAAAGCACCCAATACCGTTAGATCTACATGACCGCCGCGAATCATCGCGAAAGATTCTGCCGAAGAAAAAATAGAAGCACCTTTAACCGCGGTAACGGTTTGCTTACCCGCATTAATCATGTCTGCATCGATGGTTTCCTCCGTTGGAAACTCCCCCATGCCCAACAAGCCATTTTCTGATTGCAACATCACTTCCATACCCTCTGGAATGAAGTTGGCAACCAAAGTCGGAATACCAATGCCTAAGTTTACGTAAAATCCATCTTGTAACTCTTGGGCGACACGCTGTGCCATTTGTTCTCTTGTAAGTGCCATCTTTGAGCCTCTTATTATTTGTCTATTTTTTTGTCAGTGTTAATCATCAATATGACAGGGCAAATTAGTCTGCAGATCGTACCGTACGTTTTTCGATACGTTTTTCAAACGTGCCTTGAATAACACGATCAACATAGATACCAGGAGTGTGGATTTGGGCAGGATCAAGTTCGCCAACTTCGACGATTTCTTCCACTTCAACAACGGTAATTTTTCCGGCTGTTGCCGCGAGAGGGTTAAAATTTTGTGCCGTATGGCGATAGATAACATTGCCGTAACGGTCCGCTTTCCAGCCTTTGACAATAGCAAAGTCGCCAGTAATCGCTTCTTCCATTAGATATTCTCGGCCATTAAAGACACGAACTTCTTTGCCTTCGCCGATTGGCGTACCTACACCGGTCGCGGTAAAAAAGGCAGGAATACCCGCACCACCCGCGCGCATTTTTTCGGCTAGCGTGCCTTGGGGAGTAAGTTCAACTTCCAACTCGCCGTCTAAAAGCTGTTTCTCGAAAAGCGCATTTTCGCCAACGTAGGAAGAAACCATCTTGCGCACTTGCTTGTCTTCAAGCAAAACGCCCAAGCCAAAACCATCGACACCACAGTTATTAGAGACAATGGTTAGATCACGAGTTTGTCGTCGTTTGATTTCTTGAATAAGATTTTCAGGGATACCGCATAAGCCAAAACCGCCAGCCAAGACGGTCATACCATCTTCTAGCCCAGCCATGGCGTCTTCATAAGACGTAACTACTTTGTCAAAACCCGCCATTACTTTTCTCCTAATTATTATTGTTTAAAAGTGCTTTTTAAAAGTATTGCGTAAAAGTTTAAGTCACTGCAGTTTGACTCAGGACGATAAATAAATTAATTTTAATTTTTATATTTATTAATAAGAATTTTAAATAAATGAATTTAAAGCAAGTACGCGCCTTTCTCGCCGTTGCAGATGCTATGAGCTTTGCCAGCGCCGCCAACCAACTGCATTTATCGCAGCCAGCTCTAAGCTTGTCGGTAAAAAGCTTAGAAGAGAATCTAGGTGGTAAACTGCTAACCCGAACAACACGCACCCTGTCACTCACGCCAGAAGGTGAAGCCTTAGTGCCCCTTGCTAGACGTATATTGGCCCAATGGGAAAACGCGGAAGATGAAATGAAGCAACGCTTTGCGCTTCAACTAGGGAAAATATCCATCGCCTCCATGCCTTCTTTCGCCGCGTCCTTATTGCCAAAAGCCATTCATAACTACCACAAATGCTACCCGCATATTCAAGTTGCCATAGACGATGTGCTGTCTGACATTGTCGTCGATATGGTGGGCAATAATCAGGTCGAGCTCGGCATTTGTTTTGAGCCAAGCAACTTACTAGATTTGGCATTTTATCCGCTCTATGAAGATAACTTTATCGCTATTTTTCCTGAGCATCATCCGCTCAATAACGCAACCAAGATCACCTGGCAAGCCCTGCTAGAATACGACTTCATCACTTTACAGCGCCCTTCTAGCGTACGCGCCATGATAGAAACTTCATTGCAAGAAATGGGCATGGAACTCAAGGTCGCCTTCGATGCTCATCAGCTCACCACCGTCGTCAGAATGGTCAGTGAAGGCATGGGCGTGGCCGTTGTGCCAGTCATCTGTCGCCAACAAGCTTATGAACAACACCTACTTTGTCGCCCTATTGTTGAACCCGAAATTGGCCGCCGAGTGGGAGTTCTATGTAAACCAAGATCCAGTCTTTCTATTGTCGCTGCGGCGATGCTAGACGTTCTCATAGATACTTATTCGTCAATTGAAAACGTGATACCAGCACAAGGCTCAATGGATTCTCAGTCAACGTAAACGGACCACTCGCTCTTTTTTTATCGGCATGACTCGCGTTATCCTATATACATACAATAGATAAATGCTGAGTCTTGCCGCCTACAACCGCCATTGCACGGAGTCGATATGCCGTTTAAAAAAACAGAAAAGCTCACTCAGGCAGCCAATACCTATAAATCGATTTTGAATGCGATGGAAGAATGGGTTGTCATCGTCGATCATCAATCAAAAATCTTCTTTATTAATCGCCCCTACGCACGTTTCCTAGGGGTTAAAGCCGAAGACGTTAAAGGCAAAAAAGTCACAGAAGTGATTGAAAATACGCGTATGCATATCACGGTTCAGACCGGGAAAGCAGAGCGCCTGTCACTACAAAAAATACTTGGCAGCACTATGATTGCCAATCGCTTTCCTATTATCGAACAAGGAGAGGTCATCGGCGCCGTTGGCACAGTGATTTTTCACGACACCCACGAATGGAAGCAAATCAACACGCACATCAAAGCCTTACTAGCAGAACAAGACTTTAGCAGCCAAAAGCAGCTTACATCGAATAAAACAGTGACTGGAGCCAGCTTTCAGCTCAACGATGTTATTGGCGATAGCCAAGTGATGAAATCTCTTAGCGCGAAAGTAAAGCAAGTCGCTTCAGGCGATGTGACCGTGTTAATTCGAGGAGAATCAGGCACTGGCAAAGAACTTTACGCCCACGCAATACACCAGCTTTCTGACCGTGCTGAATTTCCTTTTATTAAAGTAAATTGCGCCGCTATTCCAGAGAACCTATTAGAAAGCGAATTATTCGGTTATGAAGAAGGGGCTTTTACTGGCGCTAAACGAGGCGGCAAAGCAGGTAAGTTTCAACTCGCCAATGGCGGCACCTTATTTCTTGATGAAATCGGCGACTTACCCTTACCCATGCAAGCGAAATTACTGCGAGTACTACAAGACAGAGAAGTGGAATCAGTCGGCGGTACACATGCCACACCGCTCAATATTCGCCTTATCACCGCAACACATCGCCCTTTAGAAAGCTTGATCGCCTCCGGTGATTTTCGTGAAGATCTGTACTATCGGATCAACGTCGTATCGATTAACCTCCCAGCACTCAGAGAGCGACGCGACGATATCGCCAAACTGGCGGATTTCTTTCTACAAAAGCTGTCGCGTCGTACTGGAAGACGCGCGCCTAAACTCACCGTTCAAGCCCTCACTGCCATGCTTGCTTATGATTGGCCAGGAAATATTCGTGAGCTGGAAAATGTTATGGAAGCGGCGTTTTACACCAGCCATGATAGGAAAATCCCCTTATCCTTATTGCCAGTGCAATTATCTCAGATCATACCAAGGCCCCAAGAACACCAACCTCACTTTACGATCAAACAGGCCGAAGGCAGTCTAAAGGAACAGCTCAATGCAGCAGAAAGAGAGATCATCAAAGCAGCGTTAATAGAATGTGGTGACAACCGTACTAAAGCAGCTAAAAAACTGGGCATTAGTAAATCCACTTTTTATGAAAAAATAGACAAATACGGGATAAGCTAGCCACCTTCTTTACGAAAACTCAACAAAAAAGCCGAATAATCGTCCGATTATTCGGTCAATTTCCGACATACCGGACTATATTTGATAAATACCTAGCCTTATTCTTAATAACCGTCCGAGTTTTCGGAAGTTTATTCTGTTTTATTTTACAAAAATCTCAAATAAAACATAACTATATGATAAATAAAGATTTTATTTTTATGGCATTGTTTTTGATAGTAATCCTATTAGCTCCGAAGACGCCTTAACCTATATGGAAGATTCTTTGGCTTGCACGATATAAAAACTATAAAAATAATAGGATGAACACCATGAAAAAAGCTCTCGTAACAGCAATGTGCCTAACTGGTTTAACCTTTACAGCCTCTTCCTACGCTGACTTCAATAAAATACGCTGGCAAGTCCCTATGGCTTTCTCCTCTTCTTTAGTTGCGCTTGGCGATACCATGCCTGAAGTGTCTAAAATGCTAAAAGAAAGCAGCGGCGGTAAAGTAAACCTTAAGGTTTTTGAACCTGGCTCTCTTGTTCCTGCATTAAGTATTTTTGATAATGTCAGCTCTGGCAATATATCTGCTGGGTATTCATGGATGGGGTATGAGTGGGGACAAGTTCCTGCTGCCGCGTTATTTGGCGCGACACCTTTTGGCCTTGAATCAAATGAGTTTACCGCATGGATGTATTTCCATGGTGGCGACAAGATGCTTAAAAAGCTGTTTAAACCCTATGATGTCTACCCTATTCTTTGTGGCACAATCAGCCCAGAAGCCGCAGGTTGGTTCCGAAAAGAAATCAACACGGTTGATGACCTAAACGGACTTAAATTTCGTGCCGCAGGACTGGGTGGCGAAATCATGTCTGAATTTGGCATGTCGATTAACGTCTTCCCAGGCGGCGAACTCTACCAAGCGCTAGAAACTGGCGTACTAGATGGCACCGAATTCTCTATCCCTACGGTGGATGAGCAACTTGGCTTCTATCAAGTCGCAAAACATTACTACCTTCCAGGTTGGCACCAGCCTTCAACCAACCAATTCCTCTACATCAACACCAACGACTGGCAAAAGCTTAACAAGCAAACCCAATCGTTAATCGAAACAACCTGTATGGCAGCCAACACACTCGCGATTTCAAAATCCGAAGCCTTACAAGGCGGTGTATTAGCGAAGTTCGAAGAAAAAGGCGTTCAATTACACCAATACTCTCCTGAAATCTTAAAAGCTTTCGAAAAAGCCACCGACAAAGTCATGGCTCGCCATTCTAAAGACAACGCTCAATTTGCAGAAATCTATGCCTCTATGAAAGCGTTCCAAAAAGAACACAGCTCATGGAAAAAGCTAGGTTACTTACCGCGTGATTGGGATACGAAATAACTCTATTTGACACTCTGTTTAGTGAGTCGGCATCGAATGATGCCGACGTTTTTCACTGGATGCTAGCATCCGGAATCAAAGGAGAATGGTATGTCTGATCATACTACTGAGTTGGATTTGGCAGAAATTGAGGCAAAGCTATCGCACTCAAGCCTAAACCAGTTACCTCATACTAAAATTTCGAAAATCATCGAATCTAGCATTGAAAAAATCGGCCAGTATTCCTCTTGGCTATGGCTTATTTTAATGCTGCTAATTGTTGGTAACGCGCTCATGCGTTATTTATTCAACACCACTTTTGTCGCACTAGAAGAGCTGCAATGGCACCTATACGCCGTTGGTTTTATGCTAGGCCTTTCTTATTGTTATATTCATGATGGTCATGTTCGTGTCGATGCATTGGCAGAACACTGGCCGCTTCGCACCAGAGCATGGGTTGAAGTGTGTGGCATCACCTTATTACTGCTCCCCTTTTGTATTGTGATGTTTAGCTATGCTCTGCCCTTTGTTGAAAGATCTTATCGCTTGCATGAAGTGTCCCAATCTTTTGACGGACTGCCTATGCGCTGGATTATTAAATCATTCATTCCAATCGCTTTAGGTTTATTAATGATAGCCGCCACTTCTCGCTGGCTGAGATGCGTCGCTTTTTTAACTAAGACGCCCACCTCCAATAACCACACACCACGCTAATCATTAGGGGAAGAATGTGTTCGAAACATACGAATTTTTAGTCATAGCCATGCTTGGCTGCTTTATCTTACTTATTTTTTCTGGCTTCCCTGTTGCTTGGGTTTTAGCTGGGCTCGCCATCATTTTCAGTGTTGTCGGCGTTGTCACGTCTCAGTATCTAGACTGGGACACCTACTACATGACCGATTGGCGGATTTACGGCACCATAGTGCAACGGATTTACGCTCAAATGAGCAACTGGGTATTAGTCGCCCTGCCCATGTTTATTTTTATGGGACTGATGCTAGAACGCTCCGGTGTCGCTGAACGCCTGATGGTCAATTTTGTAAACCTATTTGGACGCTTCCGCGGCGGGCTCGGCGTAGCGGTTATCCTAATCGGTATCTTATTCGCCGCGTCTACCGGCATTGTCGGCGCCTCTGTGGTATTGCTCGCTATGTTGTCCATGCCGATCATGCTTGAGCAAAAATATTCGCCATCCTTTGCCAGTGGTATTGTTGCATCGTCAGGCACATTGGGTATTTTAATTCCGCCAAGTATCATGCTGATCATCATGGCTGACCAATTATCACTGTCGGTTGGTAACTTGTTCATGGGGGCGCTCGTTCCAGGGTTATTATTAGGCACCTTGTATATTGTTTACGTCATCCTAACGGCGATTTTTAACCCAAAAGTTTGTCATCCACCAATAGACTTACCCCCTATTAGCAAAGCATTAATCTGGTCTACGATGAAAGCGGTTTTTCCACCGTTAGCGCTCATCCTCTCTGTTCTAGGCTCTATTTTTATGGGCATTGTTTCGCCAACCGAAGCCGCTGGTGTGGGCGCCTTGGGAGCGACGTTATTAGCCATTCTAAATAAACGTTTTAACCTCGCCATGCTCGCAGACGTGTGCCGAAAAACCACCATCACTACTTCATTCGTATTTGGTATTTTTCTCGGTGCCACCGCTTTTGCTGTTGTCTTAAGAACCCTTGGGGGAGATGAGTTTATTAGCAGCCTGCTGCAAGGTATTCCATTGTCTCCAACCGGAATTATCATTGTTATTCTGCTCATCGCATTTGTGGCTGGTTTCTTCCTAGATTGGCTTGAAATAAGCTTGATACTGCTGCCTTTGGTTGGCCCTGTTGTTGTCGCTCTAGGCTTTAATTTAGTGTGGTTTGTAGTACTGTTTGCTTTGGCATTGCAAACATCTTTCTTAACACCGCCCGTCGGTTTCTCTCTGTTTTACTTAAAAGGTGTTGCACCCCCTAGTGTCACAACATTGCATATCTACAAAGGGGTTATCCCGTTTATTTTATTGCAACTATTGGCTGTACTTCTGGTTTTTATTTTCCCAGACCTCGTTCTTTGGTTGCCTAAAGTCATCTACGGCTAACCTTAATTGCTTTCTTGTTTGAAGAATAAAAGTTTGGAGAATAAAATGAATAAAAAAACCGTTTTAATCACAGGCGCAGCCAGCGGTATTGGGCTAGAAATAGCCCACGCTTATCTAGAAGCCGGCATGCAGGTCGCTATTTTAGACTTTAGCCAGCACGCCATCGAAGACGCCAAAATACGCTTTTCAGCATTCCAAGAGCAATGCGACTTCTTCATTTGTGATGTCACCCACGAAGCCCAGTTTATATCCGCCATTGATGACGCTATAAAAAGATTTGGCCACATCGATATCTTAATAAACAACGCCGGCATCCAATACATAGCACCGATTGAAGAGTTTCCGTCCGACATGTACCGCAAGCTAATTGATATTATGTTGATCGCCCCATTTGTTGCCATTAAAAAGCTCTTGCCACTAATGAAAGAAAAAGGCGATGGGCGAATTATCAACATGGCATCGATCAACGGCCTAATCGGCTTTGCTGGCAAAGCGGGATACAACTCAGCGAAACATGGCGTTATCGGCCTAACCAAAGTAACCGCATTAGAAGCCGCCCCATTCGGCGTCACCGTGAATGCACTTTGTCCAGGTTATGTAGACACCCCACTGGTTAGAAACCAACTGGAAGAATTGTCTAAAAGCAGAAATGTTCCACTCGACAACGTACTTGAAGAAGTTATATGGCCACTGGTGCCACAAAAACGCCTACTCAGCGTCAAGGAAATTTCAGACTACTGCTTATTTCTCACCAGCCCATCCGCAAAAGGCGTCACAGGGCAAGCCATCGTTATTGATGGGGGTTATACCGCCCAATAAGTAAAATCATCAAACAAAAAAAGGCATCGTGGAAAAATCAACACGATGCCTTTTTATTTTGCAATTTAACCTAGTCGTAAAAACAGAGCTTTCTTTGCAGTTACCCCGTGTATTGAATCGCTCTTAGTTGCTCTTCTGCGGCATGACCAAGATAGCTGCGTATGCTGGTAAAAAACTTAGGCCAATGAGCAGCGCTATTTTTTCTCAACATCATTTTGGCCAATTTTTCACGGGCATCCCCAATAGACAATCCTTCTCTGACTAGGTTTGTCATTTGAGCGTTCAGGTTATTCAAGCTCGCCTTACGAAAACGCCTTAACCGCTCAGCATCAAGATTCAGCTCATCAATGGTATTTTGGGCAACGGCTTCATCCACCCCTGCTTGCTCGCAAGCGTCTGAGTCAACAGAGAAAGCGCCTGTGGATCTGTCACAGGAAAATAGTTTAGGAAACGCAGGAACGTGGAGTGGGTTCAAAATAATACCGTCTAGGTTTTTCTCACCTTTTGGCACATCACAAGAACTTTCAGGACTGGTAAAACGCTGGCTCGCATCAACAACATGACGTTGGCTGCCACCGTGACAGCAGCCCAATAAATTTTGCCAATCTAAATGCCAGTTTCGAGAAGACGTGCTAGTTGATTTTGGGTGGAAATGCTCTACTCGAAAATCCGCCAGCGCTTCTGTATTCTTTTCAAGCAAATCAATTTCACAGTAAGCACACAAGCCGCCTTGATCTGCTTTCAATTGCTTTTGAACAGCCTGCTTTCTGTCTGTTTGCAAAGCAAATTGTTCCCATATTCCCGAAGGATGGTTAGTGCGAAATTGGCTAAGTTTTGCTGGTTCAATTCCTTTTGTCAGCCTTTTCATCCTTGTTCGCGCTCCCATTCTTTCATACGAATATCCATATCCAAACGAGCTAATTCTGGTTCATGCTCTGCGCCCCATTCATCTAGGTGCTTGCGCAGAGCAATGGCGTCTTCTGAATCCCATTGGTCTTTGGCGACAAGCTGTTGATACGCTTCTAACGTCTTCACTATCTCTAAAGACTCAACACGAGGGGAATCCAAGCCTAATACATCTAGTAATACTTGCTGGGCTTCTGCCCCTTCAGAAAAAGCAATGGGCAGCAATACAGGTTTGTCTTCTTGCCAGTCAATCACCCGTAGGCTTGTAGGTTTCACTGACGAAATAACCTGAGGACTGTGAGTCGACACAATAAATTGCACATTCGGGAAGGTACGCATCAAATCCAACAGAATGGTTTGCTGCCAACCAGGATGAAGGTGCAAATCCACTTCATCTATCATCACCACGCCTTCACTTTGCAAAGGGTCATCCATGCTTGGGTTCGCTTCTGCCATACGAGCCGCGATGTCCATTACCATCGCCAATGTTGTTCGGTAACCATCGCTCAGCTGTTCTATTCTCAGTGTTTTTTTGCTATCGCCTTGCAACCAATCCAGCTCGATACCAGCAGGGTAAGCACCACGGGGATTGGAAAAATCAGGGATCATCTTTTCCACGGCCCGACGAATGGCTTTCAATTCAGGAATTTCAAACTCAAAGGAACGACGCTCCTTTTGTTGTTTATTTTCTATCTCTTCAAGAGAATAAAAATATTCAACAAAACCTCGAAAATTGGTTCGGCTCTCTAAGCATTTTTTAAGGCTATCAAAACGAGAAAAGTGTTTACCAAAACCACGCTTTCTTGCCGGCACATCAAATACGCCACGGCCAGCGCCATAGTAGGCAAAGATGGGCAGCTCAAAAGGCTCATTATGATTAAACGCATCGATAAAAGAATCCGCATAATCATTCAGGGCTTTAATACCCAATGCATCAGGGATCAATTTTGCCGTGCTTTTGCTTTTATCTCTTTTTTCCGTTCTATCCCAACGAACCCCATCGTAAGACTGACCAGTGATTCGCATATAGGCAGGCTTCTTGCCATCCGCTAATAGCTGAAAGTCGGTGTCTTTCGGGTTCAAACCGCTGACACCCGGTAAACGAGTCAGAAATGGCCCCAAAGCAATCGCGAGCGCATCCAAAACACTGGTTTTACCCGCGCCATTTCTCGCCACTAACACCGTCAGTTTGTTATCAAACAAAAGTTCAAAATCCTCAAAGCGACGAAAGTGCTTTAAATCCAGTGATTGTATTTTCATAGACTAAAGCTCCGCTTACTTCGATTGCTTTCAGACAAAGGGGTTAGAAGACAAACTAACAAAATAAAAGCCAGTTTATCACGGACAGAAGAAAAAACTTGAGCGCTCATGTTAGCTCTTCTTCACTACTTTCTTCGTTGTTTTATTGGCGGCTTGCTTCGCCGCTTTAGCCAGCGCTTCACTTTCTGCTCGGGCGGCGGCGATGCGTTTTAGCAGTTGGTCGGCGGGTTCGTAGTGTTTATCCAATGTGTGTTCTTGTGGCACCAACTCACCTTTGAAGGCTTTGGCTAAAATAGATTGAGTGAGCTTGTCTACTCGCTGTTGAGCTTTTTTCACTTGTTGTTCAATGGTGTCAGCGAAGGCAAAGTATTGATCCACAAGACGGACGATTTCGGTTTGTTCTTCGATTGATGGTACTGGAATATATTGGATTCTGAATTTTTTCAAATTAACTTTTTGTTGAGCAACACCAGCAGAAATAGCTAAAACTGATTTTTGAAATAAGCTGGACCTCATTGCATAAGCTACATATTTCGTAATTGCTATAGCTGGATTAACAGTTAATTTTATGCAATCAGCAGTTATGACCGCTTCTGGTCTATGCATTGGATATATTGCAACATCTCCAGGAGGATCTCCCATTTTTGTAATTAAAATATCGCCTGATTTTACTCTATGTGCTTTAAGCTCTTCAAATTTCGAACCAGAAACAAATTTAGTTTTATCTGATTCAAATACTTTAGATCGAATATCTCTAACAAAAACTAAAGGGTGCCCCTCTAACCTATAATCATCAACTTTAAGGTTACTTCCAAAAGGCCCAATTCCTAATGAATAACGCTGTTTTATAGCAATTTCTTCAATTTTTAAGTCTTCATAATCTACTTGATCCCCTCCCCTCCACTCTTCTGTCAATTTCCCACTGACAGCGGCGGCGAGGACGGATTGGTGGAAGCGTTTTAGGATGGCGGGGATGCCGTCGAGTCGGGCTTTGATGGTGTCGACTTGCGCTAACACTTGATCCAGTTTCTCGACGATGCGTTTTTGTTCGGCGAGTGGGGGAAACCAAATTTCATGCGCTTTAATTATCTGCTGTGAAATATTAGGTTGTGCACCACCTTTTCCTTTCTTTATAAAGTCTTGTTTTTCATTTTGTAACAAGTAATAAAGAAAATTGGTTTCTGTAACTCCAGCTATAGGTGAACCAACAGCACAGGCCTGATTTGTAGATGCGTTAAAGTCTAAAATAGATGTTTTACCTATTGTAGCGCCATACATCGCAATCGCTACCGATCCCTTTAAAAATAGCTTCGCACTAGACTTCTTAAGCCCTTCTTCTGTTATAAACTCAGAGGAATGTTGCAAATATTTAGGACCTAAGTCACCTGTTTTTACCCATGGAATATCCCCTCCATAATAAGAGCTTTCATTTCTTTTAGGAGTTCCACCAGATCCCCAATTAGCTACTTTGTCTAAAGAGACCTCAACCCACCCTTTCGGTAATTCGCTCACGCTTTGTCTCCCTGCAACTCGCTTTTTTCTTCTAGACCAAAGGCTTGCTCTAAAAGTTGCTTTTGCGCTTCGGCTTCGTCGTCTGCGCCTAGGGCTTGCATCAGTTGGTAAAGTTCGCCCATGGCTTCGGTGAGTTCTGCCATGGCTTCGCCAGCGAGAATGTCGGGTTCTGGAAGGTTTTCTGAATTGCTGGCTTCGAGGTCTTTTAACCATGCGATGTCTAGGCTGTCGCCTTTTTGCTCGCGTATGTAGTCGCGGCTAAACACGCGCCAGCGGGCGTTGTCACTCACCTTTTCAAGGTTATTTTCTAAGGAATGATCTAAGGACAGCCCTTCGATTTCACCAAGCTGGCTTTCGTGGCTGCTTGCACCTTCCTGCCCGGTATAAACGCCTTCTTCTCGTGGAGATTGGCCATTGGCGTCGTCGCCATAAACGGCTTTAAAGGCGTCAAAGTGGCGTGTGGTCAGCGGGCGGCGCTTGCCGAAGGTTTGCATGTTGGTCCGCATGTCGTACACCCAGGTTTGTGTGGTGCAGTCGGTGTCTTGCTGTGGGTTGTCTGGCGTGCCTTTTTGGAAAAACAGCACGTTGGTCTTCACGCCAGCGGCGTAGAAAATGCCCGTTGGCAAGCGCAAAATAGTGTGTAGGTTGCACTTGTTCATTAGGTCACGGCGAATGTCGGTGCCCTTGCCGCCTTCAAACAAGACGTTGTCTGGAATCACCACGGCAGCACGACCACCGGGCTCTAAGGTTTCGACGATGTGCTGCATAAAGCACAATTGCTTGTTGCTGGTTGGGTGCACAAAGGTACGGGTAATGTTGGTGCTGGACGCGCTGCCAAATGGCGGGTTCGACAACACCACGTTGGCTTTTTGCATATTTTCGCCATCGGCGCCCAGCGTGTTACCAAGGTGAATCGCGCCGTGTTCTTCATCGCCTACCACATCGTGCAGTAAGCAGTTCATTAATGCCAAGCGGCGTGTTTCTGGTACTAATTCCAAGCCGACAAAAGCACGGGTACGTTGGAATTCTGCATCGTCGTCTGACAAGGCGTCTAAATCGTTCGTTTGGGATTTGATGTATTTGTCCGCTTCAATCAAGAAGCCTGATGTGCCCGCTGCAGGATCTTGGATGATCTCACGGGGTTGCGGTTTCATCAGTTCCACAATGGTGTTGATCAATGGGCGAGGCGTGAAATATTGCCCTGCACCGGATTTGGTTTCGTTGGCGTTTTTCTGCAACAAGCCTTCGTACATATCGCCAAAGTCGTCACGGCCTTTTTCAAACCAATCCAGTTTGTCCATTTCTGTTATGAGTTCATTAAGTTGCGCTGGCTGAGTAATCGTTGTGGTGGCGTTGACGAAAATCGCCTTCACAATGGCGTGATGGTCGCCATCTAGTTTGTTGAGTAAGTCTTTGTAGAATTTATGTTGTTCGATGCCGGTTTTTTCTTTTAGGTCTTTCCAGCGAAAGCCTTGTGGCAGTAAGTCGTCTTCTTGCCCCGTTTGTTCACACATTTTTAAAAACAGCAAAGACGCCAATTCGTTCACGTAATTTTGATAAGACACACCGCCATCGCGCAGATTGTCACACAGCTTCCAGAGTTTGGCGACTAGGTCGTTGTTGTTCATAAATACAGTCTCTTAAATGGTTTCTTTCTGTGGGGTCAATAAAGGTCGGCGGCAAAGAAGCAGAAAAGCGCCTGCCGACGTTTTAAAAGTTGGCGGTATGATACGGAGTTAAGCGGGTTCATCCCAGATATACTCATTAAATTTTTGCAGGATAGGCTCTAGCTCGCCGTTTAACGCTTGCTCTAGTCGGCGCTTGCCACCTTCTCGTTGGTAATTGCCTATTTTGTAGACATCGTCGTCGAGTACGACTTTGTCTTTGATGGAGCTGGCAAGACGGTCCAACCACTTGAGCTGTCCGCTGTTCCAATCGTTTTCACTTTTGATTCTCTCTAGGGCGTGATCCACACGACGGTCAAACGGTAACAGCGCATCGCCGATGGCAGCACGGCGAATGTGCCCCACCAGCTTGGCGGCAATGTCTTTGTTGGTTTTATTTTTCCACGCGGTTTGCAAGGCGGATTCGTCAAAGTGCTTGGCATCGAACCATTCTTGTAATTCCACCAAGCCTTTACGGGTCAAATCTCGTGGCCGATTTACCACGGCATCTAGTGCGGGCAGTTGATTGATATTGTGTTGCACGAGATGATCAAACGCTTCAAGAAAATCTTCTGGGTCATTAAACTCGCCATAAAGGCTCTCGGTGCCGATTACTTCGTCTGCTAAGTCGGAAAAAATCGGCCTATCTCGTAAGCTATTTAAGGTGCGCTTTAAGGTGTCTATTTGCTCTACTAGGTTGGGCAGCTCAGCAAAATACTGCGCCGATTGCTTTGGCCCTTGCTCGCGTAGTGTGTTGGCAAAGTCGACAAAGCTCGCCTTGGTCACATTATTAAGGCGCTCGTCGAGGTGGTTCATTTGTTGCTCTACGTCTCGGTCGCGATTGCGCTGGTAATTCGCTTGGGTGATTACCCGTTGTAACTTAGACACCAACTGCTCATGGCTATTATCTGCAAAGGATTGATCGTTGACTTCGATAACCTGATAGGTTTTCTCATCGCTGATTTCAGCCACTAACGTGGCTAAGGTCACATTGGGGCGAACCACCACGGCTTGCATGGTATCCACCGCTTCTAGCGTGCTGTACAGATCCACGGCGTCGAATATACGAAAGCTGGTTTTGCCAACTTCTGGACACAAGCGCGTGGCGCGACCTTTCATTTGCTCATACAAAATACGGCTGCGTACTTTGCGTAAAAACACCAGATTACAAATACTCGGAATATCGATGCCGGTCGTCAGTAAGTCCACGGTGACGACTATGTTGGGTAAGCGTTCTTTTTCAAATCGTGTGATCAGGGTTTGTATTTTATTGGCGTCTTTGTCCGCGTTGCCGGTGATCTTGATGATAGCATCGTGTTCAAGGTTGGCGTATTTTGCCTCGCCTGAGTCTCGGTAGGCGTTTTTTAGGGTCTCGACCACCATGTCCGCATGGGCGTTATTCACACAGAATATCAGCGTTTTTTGTCGGCTGGTTGGGTCGATTTGCCATTTGGGCTGGACTAACTCTTGGCAAATGGCTTGGTTAAACGCGGGGATGATCACTTGTTTGTTAAAATGATCGACCTCAAAATTTTGCTCATCTTCTAGGGTGTCTGTGACTAGCTGCCCGGTGATGTCGAGCCGCTCTACTTGGTCACCTTGGGCAAAGCAAACCCCTTGTGTATTGAGCTTGGTATTGATTTTAATCGGTGGTTCAAAGTCGTTTAAGTAGCCGTCTATCACCGCAGTTCGATAAGAATAGTTGTAAATAGGACGACCGAAAATCTCGGTGGTATGGAGAGCAGGCGTGGCGGTGAGGGCCAATTTAAAGGCGTCGAATTGGTCAATCACCCGACGATACGCTGAGATATAGTCTCGCTGATCACGAAATTCCGCTTCGCCTTCGGTTTGCTCTTTATCCAGAATATAGCCGCGATGGGCTTCGTCTATGATGATGGCATCGTACAAACCAACGGGAATAAACTCGTCATTTTGTAACACTCGCTTAACTAAGGATTGCACCGTTGCTACATGGATTTTGGTACTGTCCTCGGGAAAACGATCCGTTAAACCTTGTATGTGAAAAATACTGTTGAAGCTTTGGTTTTGGATGCGCATGTCGTCAAACGAACCAAGGGCTTGATTGCCTAAGGAACGACGATCCACTAAAAACAATACCCGTTTAAAACGCTGGGATTGGATCATCCGGTACATGATGGCAATCGCGGTGCGGGTTTTTCCGGTGCCCGTTGCCATGGCCAGTAAGGCGATGCGCTTACCTTGGGTTACGGCGGTTTCTACGGCTCTAACGGCATCTTCTTGATAATAACGCAGTCCCAGCTCGCTCATGTCTTGGTGGGTGGCAAACCAGTTATTCCGCTGCCCCGTGTCTTGGTTAAACTTACTAAGCAACTCCTCAGGCTTAAACCATTGTGGCAAGGCGTCGGGTTGATTCGTGCTTAAACGGACATCCCGATACCAGATGCCACTTTTGGTTTTTATCGCCGCGCTGAAAGCACGACCGTTGGCCGAAAAACAAAACGGGATATGAAAGCCAGTCGCCTTGTATTGGTTTATTTTTAACTCTGCAATTTTCTGCGCTATTTCCGTCGACATTTCCGGCGATATAGCATCGTCATTGGCGGCTTGCTGTTGTAATGCTTGTTCGTAACCGAGTATGTCGAAAGTACGACTGTAGCGATAGGCTTCATTGAGTTTACTGGCGACATCTTGGTTGTAACGTTTGGCTTCGACCACGCCTATCGGCAATAAACCGACAAATAAGACGTAATCGGCAAAACCCAAGTGCCCAGTTTCATCCATGCCGGTTGGCCATTCGGCAATGGCTATATTGCGACCTACTTGTGGTCGCGTGCCATTCGCGTAGGTGAGGTTTTGCGTGTCTGCCTCCCAGTCAGCTCGACGCAATTGCTCGTCTATCAGGTAGCGCGTTTCGGCTTCATTCAAACCCAACTTGTTATGGTTGGCTTGCGCCAGTACTTGGTGATGGAAGGCGTTACGATCTTGCTCACTTAATGTCGCTAGCTCGGCGTCTTTCTGTTTGAGTTGGGTTTCTAATGCCGCGATCCGCGCGTCACTCTGTGCAAGGGTTTCTGCTTGCTTACTTTCATAAACAGATAAGCAACCCTGTAACTCAATGAGCTTAGCTTGCTGTGCTTCTAACTCGGCTTGGCTTTTGTGCTCTTTTTGCTGGGCGTTTTTTTCGGCTTGGGCAAGTGCTTGTTTCAGCAGAGCGACTTCTTGTTGCGTTTGCTGGTTGCTTTGTCCGGTTGAGGCTTTGCTTGGTAAATTAAATAATGGTGAGGCAAAGTCTTTGTCTTTACTGATCAGACGGTAATACCAGACGGCTAAGCGAAAGGCCAAACGCAGGCACATCTCGGCGTCGCTCTCATCGTTGTGATATTGATGAACCACCTTGTTGCCTATACCCCGAAGCTTATGGAAGACATCAAGAATGGTGTCGTCGATTTTCGTGTTGCGGTTAATTTCCTCCAGCAGCTTAAACTGGGTTTCTTGTGGCTCGATATTCAGCAACTTGCCCAAATGATTCGCCACGTATTCGCCAAAAATACGCAACTTCACTAACGTGGTATTAGGATCATCGGGGTAATTCTTCTCCGCCGCCCGGGCTATGGTAAAAAGAAAATCGTTGTGGCCTTTGAGAAAGGCAAAATTAGAAGCTGAAGTCGTCATGAATAAAGTGAAAATCCTTCTCATTAAAAACAAAACTGTTTATCTAAGGATTTTTACTATTATTCGCCGGTAATGCAAATAAAATAACCAAAACAGGGAGATAACCCCACCCTAACCCTCCCCTTGGAAGACATAAGGGGAGGGAATAATGACATTGTGATCTGGCTCTCGACTTCAGTAGCCGTTTGTTAAGTCTATTTGGTTGTTCAATTCACCTTTACTGACAAAGCTTAGTACGTTGTCTGCGACTTGTTCGATGATGGTGGGTAGTGAAGCATCAGAGGCTAAATGCGGGGTGATTGTGACGCCTTTGGTGGTCCATAATGGGTCTGTGGCGGGTAAGGGTTCTTGGTTGAATACGTCTAATAAGGCGCCTCGTAGATGACCTGCATCGATCGACTCGATTAAGTCTTCTTGGATCAAATGACCACCACGCCCTACGTTGATGAGGTAACCACCCTCTGGCATTTTATTAAACAAGTCTTTGTTTAATATGCCTTTTGTCGCTGGGCTTAATGGCAATAAGTTTACCAGTAGTTCGGTTTCTTTTAGCATTTCACCTAGCCCTTCTTGACCGTGGTAACAATGGATGCCATTCAGAGTTTTAGGGCTACGAGACCAACCAGAAACACGATAGCCAAATTGCGCTAATCCACGCGCGACAAACTGCCCTAGCTCTCCTAACCCTAAGACACTGACGCGAATGTCGGACGCGGGACGCTGACGAAAGCCCTGCCATTTTGACTCGCTTTGGTTCGCACTTATCTTGTCAAAGTTACGCTGTACAGTGAGTGCGCCCCACAATACGTATTCCAGCATGCCTTGTTTTTGATGGTCATCCACCACTCGACATACAGGCAAGCCTGAGGTTAATAACCCCGCACCCAAGTGGTCGACACCTGCCGCGACAGAATGCAGGCATTTTAAATTTGGGTAGCGGGTTAATAAGTCTGCTTCTGGGTGCCAGCAAAGGGCCATTTGCGCCTGCTCTGCACCAGCATCACCAGCCACTAACACATTGATTTCTGGACGACGTGCTAAAAAGGCCGCTTTCAATTTGGCGGTATATTTCTCATTATTCGTGACAAGTAAAAGGTCATTGTTCATTGCGAATCTCGGTACGATGAATGGGCTCATGTGAATGTTCGTGATCAAGCCTGCCACAACAAGGAATACTTTTACAAATGCTCTTCTATATAAAGTTGCCAAGACGTTATTGCATGGCATTTTTTAGCCATTTAGCAGGGCTACCAACTATTCACCCGAAGCGGGATGCATTACACTCTTCGTTAAATATTAATAACGCCTTAAACGCAGTATAAACTGCCAAAAACCTCAGCAAAGGCTCAACAAAGCCCCTGATGTTGCAACAATTTAAGACAGACCACAAAGGACCCCACGCTGTGAAAAAAGTATTTATTGATGGTGAAACTGGTACCACCGGCTTGCAAGTAAGAGACCGTTTGGTCAACCATCCGAACATTAGCATCATCAGTATTGATCCCGCTAAGAAACGCGATGTAGAAGAGAAGCGCCGTCTGATGAAAGAAGCTGACGTCACCGTACTTTGCTTGCCTGATGACGCGGCCAAAGACAGTGTTGTGCTGGCTAAAGAAGAAGGCTGCCGTATTCTTGATGCCAGTTCCGTTCACCGCGTGGCGGATGGCTGGGTGTACGGACTTCCTGAATTGGATGTGACTCAGCGCGCTAAAATCAAAGACGCGCAGTTTGTTTCCAACCCTGGCTGTTACCCTACCGGTGCGATTCTGTTCCTAAAACCTTTAATAGAAGCAGGGTTATTACCCGCGTCTGGCGATTACTCTATCAACGCCGTTTCTGGTTACAGCGGCGGTGGTAATGCGTTAATCGATCGTTATGAAAGCACGCATAATGCACCAACATTCGGCGCTTACGGCCTGACATTTAATCATAAGCATTTGCCTGAGATTAAAACCTGGTCTGGATTAGATAAGTCCCCTATTTTTGTGCCAAGCGTAGGCAGTTTTCGTCAAGGCATGCTGACATTTTTACCGATTCAGCTAAAAGGCAATGTCACCATGGAGCAGCTACACGCTGAGTTGCTAAAAACCTATGCGACGGATGTCTTTGTAACCGTCAATGATTTTAATGCCGTGGTGGATAATTCGGCGCCGTTCTTAACTCCTCACGGTCTTGAGAACACGAATCAAGTTGAATTGTCTGTGTTGAGTGGCCCTGATAATCAATCAGGTGTATTAGTGGCTAAGTTAGACAACCTTGGCAAAGGTGCTTCGGGTGCTGCCGTGCAAAACCTAAACATCATGCTAGGTTTTGCTGAAGACATTGCCGTTACCCTGTAAATTTCGAATTTAGCGAGAAAAAGTCGAGCACTTGTGTTCGACTTTTTAATTTCTGCTTTTCATTTTTCTGCTTTTTGATTCTCTCTCTGCTTATCAGCAACCTTGGCTTACTACGCTCTTATTACGAGTAATGAGAAAGCTCTGCTAGCGGAGTATTCAACTCTTCCCACAAGGTTTTACTGGCCGTCCATACTGAATTCCCTTCAAGCAAACCATTATTAGCAAGAAAATTAGGCACACGACCACCCGCCTCTTCGATTAATAGCAGGCCCGCAAGAGCGTCCCAGCTGTTTAAGTGCGCTTCAAAATACCCATTTACCTGACCGGAAGCCACATGGGCTAACATCAACGCGCCCGAACCAAAACGACGATATTCAACATTGTGCTGGTCCAATAGATGCAGTACATCCAAATAATTTTTCAAAGGACGACGATTTGAACGGCCTAGGCCTATAATGGCTTGCCCACTTTCTGGCTCTTGTATTGTTAGACGTTGGTTATTTAAAAATGCTCCCTTACCTCTTTTAGCAACGAAAAACTCATCCCGATCTGGCGCATAAATAAAGCCAAGTTGGATTTCACCAGCGACCACGTAAGCAATAGATAAACACCAATAGTCCATTTTTTGCAGATAATTAGTAGTGCCATCAATGGGGTCGATCACCCAAACACCGTTCCCATCAAGCGTATTATTGGCTTTAGTCAGGCCACTTTCTTCACCCAAAAAATCATCGTCTGGGTAAAGAGAAAGTATCGTTTTTCTAAGTTCACTTTCAACAAAGAGGTCTGCTTGAGAAACAAAATCCTGACGCCCTTTTTGCGTCACAGACAATCCAGTTTTACGAATTTCTTGCGCTCGCATTCCGGCTTCTCTAATCGCATTTTCTAATAATGTGTAGTCTTGAATCGGTTCCATTAACAATGCCTTTTTAAGTTGTAGGTTCTTTTAAATGCTCTTGGTGCTTCGCAATAAAACACTTGCACGCTATCGCGGTTCTCTTATTTGGGGAGAGGTATGTCGCAGCACCAGCTTGACGGGAACCACTTCAAAACGTTGGTTGATATTTGCATCACGCCCTCTTGATTCTAAGCAGGACACGGCGCGAACGGCGGTTTCTTCAATATCTTGGCTAACCGTTGTTAGGCGATAACTGTATTGAGCGGTTAATGGCGTGTCATCGAACCCAATCAAATGAAAGTCCTTTGGCGCGTGAAATCCATGCTCTCTCATGCCGTCTAAAAACCCACACGCGAGCTGAGCATTCGCGCAAAACACGCCATCGGCAGACGCCCCTGATCGACAAAACTCATGCGCGGCGCTTCGGCCACCTTGATAACCGTCTTGTGTGGCTTCAATTTGAAGCAACGCAAACCGATCCTCTGCATGTTTCTCCATGATAATGCGATGAAAGGAGTCTCCTCGCTTTACACCCGCCCAGGTAGAGCCTGCGTAATTTAGCCATGCAAACTTTTTACAGCCAGATGCAATCAATTGCTCAGCCGCTAATGTTGCGCCTGTTTCGTTGTCTGAACAGACAAAGTCAACGTCAGGTAGATCCATATGACGATTGATGCCAACCACCGGAATATTATGCTGCACACAATCTTTCACCAGTTGCGTTGGCGGCTGACCAGAAGTAACAATAACGCCCGAGACCTGAAACTGAGTAAATCGACGAATGGTTTCTTCAAGCTCATCAGGGTTTCTTACTTCTGTGACCAACGCTTGGTAACCTTTTCTCTGGATTTCAGCCAATAAACCTTCCAGTAAACTACTGCGAAACGGGTCACTCAAGCGCGCTACAACAACACCGATCAATTGACTACGCTTGCGATTCAATCCTTGCGCTAAAAAATTAACTTGGTAGCCCAAGGCATCAGCGGCGCTAATTACCTTCTCCCGAGTGGCTTTGGAGACGCTACCATTGTTGGTAAAAGTACGAGATACCGCGGCTCTTGATACACCCGCTTTGGTGGCGACATCCTGTGCGGTTACCGTGAATTTCTTTGAGATTTTTGCCAAGAGCATCGCTCCTCTTTCAATCAATTTATAGTGCGTCAGCGGTATTCAGTATTAAGCCGTCATAACTGATAAATAGGTTTGGGATAGTGCCAGCAGCGTCACGGAGGTTTGGCAAAGCCGCATCAAAACAATGGTAAAGACCCAACTTTTTAACATTCGTATCTTTCAATAAACGAATACAGTCTGGTAAATCCCCATGAGAAGCGTCGTCGTCCAGCGCCTTAAAAGAAGCACACTCTTGAAAAGCCAGATCCGCATCTTGCATCAAGACTTTACTTGCCGCCGTAGGTCGGCCATCGCCACTGTAAAATAACGTTTGGCCGTCAACCGTAAGGCGAATCGCTCGATTGCTTATTTCATGCTGCGTGTTAGCCGTTTCAATCTCCCAGTGCTGCCATGTAAATGCATCTGTAATGTCGTGCCAACGAATATCAAAGCAAATATCGGTCTCTGGCCAGATTGCCAAATCCACTAAAGACGTTAGTAAGGGCTGCTGTTCAAGTTGACAGAAAATATCCAAAGGTTCAGCGCGTTGGAAACTTTTCCACTGGTTCACTAATGCCGCTAAGCCTGAACAGTGATCAGGGTGGCAATGTGTAAAGTAAATAGCTTGTATTGCATTCACCTCAATGCCACGTTGCCACAGCGCCCTAGGAATGGTGGGGCCACAGTCAATCAACCACTGATTATGGCTATTATCTTCAATGTGAATTGAAGATGTATTGTTAATTTCAGAGAACGCACTTCCACTACCAATCACATCAATTTTCATCTCGCCGCACCAAAATGTCTTTTTAGTTTAATTAAAATGTCATAAAGATCAGACAAAGTAGGCAACCATAATGTCTTCAATTGATTACATTTTTTTTACAAACAAGTGAACACGTGTTCATTTTTTAAAAATAAATTGAATAAAGAAAAAATAGGCCAGATTCGGAGCCCTATATGACGCAATTGAAAATTGAGAATCTACACGCTGGTTATGGCAGCAAGATGATCTTAAACGATTTTAATTTAGAGATTAATCAAGGTGAAATGATCGCCCTATTGGGCCCTTCTGGTTGCGGTAAAACCACATTACTGAATGCTCTATGTGGCTTCGTTCCTGCTTCTCATGGTGAAATTTATGTAGGCGATCGCGTCATTACTAAGCTTCCTGCAGAAAAACGAAATATCACTATGGTGTTTCAAAGCTACGCCCTTTGGCCTCACTTAACCGTGGCGCAAAACATCGGTTATGGGTTGAAAGTACGCAAAGTGAAAGCCGCTGAAATTCAAGATCGGGTTAACGAATTGCTCGTCATCGTTAAGCTAGAAGGCCTGCAAAACGAAAAAGTCACCTCATTGTCTGGCGGACAGCGACAACGCGTGGCTCTCGCCCGAGCTCTAGCCATCAGGCCAGATGTGTTGGTTCTTGATGAGCCACTTTCTAACCTCGATGCCAAGGTCAGACTCAATGTGCGTCACGAAATAAAGTCCCTTCAAAAGCAATTAGGCTTCACCTCTTTAATTGTGACTCATGATCAAGAAGAAGCGCTTGTAATGGCTGATCGAATCGCTGTGTTAAACCAAGGGAAAATTGAACAGCTGGGTACGCCTGAAGAAATATATCGCACACCAAGCAGTGCTTTTGTCGCTAATTTTATGGGGGCAGAAAATCACATTGAGTGGCAAAACGACGACAACACGCTGCCCGCTAAATCCGCTCAACAAATTTATTTTAGAAGCGAAAGCGTGCAGGTCACAGTGCCATCAGAAAAAGCCTCTTCATTGAGCAACGATGTTCACTTTGATTCCGATCTAACCTGCCAAGGTCATGTTTTACAGAGCGCCTTCTTTGGACACCATTACCGAATTAGTGTGCGCTGCGGGGCGCACACCATACAGGCTGATCACCATAGTGATTTGCCTGAGAATACCCCCGTTACGTTACGAGTTACTGCCGACGCACTGCATATCTACAACAACCAAGTAGAGACTGCAGCGCATCATGTTCCAACATCATTTCAGTCAAATAAATAAGGGATCATCATGTTTACTAAAACTAAAATTGCTGTACTCGCTGCTGTAGGCATCGCTCAATTCACAAGCTTTGCTCAAGCTGAAACGGTGTTAAACGTTGCTTCTGCTGGTGGCCAAAATATGGTGGATTACGTAAAAACTTACCTAGCCCCTAAGTTTGAAGCCATGCACCCAGGCGTTAAAGTGAACATCATCGGCACTGGGCCTGGTGATGCAGGTTCGCACAAAATCCTCGAAAAACTGTCAGCACAACAAAGCAGTAATCTGGCTAAATGGGATATTGATGTTGCCGTTGTTCATCAAAAAATTGGCGGCCAAATGGTAAGCGAAGGCCTATTAGCCAAATATCGTTCAGAGATAGACACAGGCAAACTTGTTTCTCGCGACAGTGCTAAAAACGCGCTAGGAACAAATGTAGAAGGCTATGTTATGCCTATGTTTCACAGCCAAACAGCCATCGCGTACAACAGTGACTTTGTTACAACACCGCCAAAGTCTTACGATGAATTAGTCACTTGGACTAAAAAACACCCTAAAGCCTTTGGTTACAACGGCATTAAAAATGGCATGTCTGGCGTCAGCTTTGTTACCGGTTGGATTTACGCTTACGGCACCGACGCTAAAACACTTTCAAGCAAACCTTATAACAAAGACGTTGAGTCAAATTGGGGTGAAGCGTTCGCTAAGTTAAAAGCATTCAATAAAAACATCACCTTTACACCAGGCAATGCTGGCACTTTAGACATGCTAAACCGTGGTGAAATTTTCATGGGACCAGTCTGGGTCGACATGTTCTACAGCTGGAAAGAGCAAGGCAAAATTCCGCCGTCTATGAAGCTTGCTCTGATTGCGCCGGGAATGCCGGGGCAACCAATGTATTATGTCACGCCAACCAAAGCGGCTCATCCAGAACTCGCACGTCAATTTATTGAGCTAGCCACCAGCCCTAAAGTACAAGCAGAAGGCATTGTAAAACGCTTTAACTGGTATCCAGGCATTGATGCGAAATACGTTAAAAGCGAATTGGACAGCGCCACTTGGAATAAATTATTTGCAGAAATCACCCCAGAAGATTTGTCTCAATACGGAAAAAGCTTCCCGATTGCATCCTATTTTGACGATATTAAAGAAGGTTACGAGCGCCAAGTTTCTAACTAATCGCTCCTGACTTAATAGCAATATTTGGAAAATCGAGCTAAGCAAGAAGTAAGGTTTTTATTGCGGTTTAGTTCGATTTTTTCCAATTTAAGATTTATTCAAAGGTCTGCTCTATGCACTTCAAAATATCAAAAAATCTTTGGCTGGTTGCTCCTGCGGCTATTATGGTGGCGATATTATTTTTATATCCTCTGTGTTTTTCACTTTATTCTGCCATCACTTTAGACAACGGCAGTTTCACACTAGAGCACTTACATACTTCCTTTGAGCTCTACTCGAACGACATATTGTTTACGATTTTGATCGTACTCATTTCAGTGATTCTTTTAGCACTGCTTTCTACCATTATTGCAGCGCTCATTGTGCTATCGCCTTTCCGCTCAGTGGTATTAATACTGGGGGTTTTATATCGATTGCCGTTATTTATTCCATTTATCGTCACCGCTCAGATGATGCGTACCTTTCTCGCAAAAAATGGGCTGATGAATAATGCCTTTATAGCATCAGGCTTAATGACACCAATGGACACGGTTTCATTCCTTGGCTGGAGCGGCATTATTATCACTTTTGTCTGGAAGCAACTCGCCTTCTCAACACTACTGATTACCGGTGCCATGTCCGCGTTAGACGAATCTCAAATTCGCGCCGCTCGTAATCTAGGCGCCTCTCGGTTCAAAATATTAACGCAGATAATCCTGCCACAAATTTTCCCTACGCTTGGCGTTGCCATGGTGCTATCAACCGTCACCATGATGTCCGTATTATCGGTTCCACTGATGATAGGCACAGGAACACCCACAATGATAAGTGCAGATATGGCGTTTCGCGTGAATTCCTATGGCGATTACCACGTCGCGAATGCATTAGGCTTGGTGTCGTATGCCATCTGTGCTGGATTGGCTTGGTTCTATCTTCGCCATAGTTTAAAAGATAAAGGGGCAACAGCATGATAAATACACACGTTACGATTCAAAGCATGGTGTTAGAAAAACTAAAAAACATGCCATTAAAATTCAACTTCTGGCTACAGATTTTATTTATCTTGGTCTTTGCTCTTGTGCTGTTTGGCCCAATCGTCAATCTATTGATTTGGACCGTTACTGAGGTGTGGTACTTCCCTCATGCCTTGCCGTCACAGTGGGGATTCAAATATTGGCATCAGGTCTTTAACCCATATAGCAATGTTTCTAGTTCATTATTTACCAGCATTATTATTGCCATATTAACGGTCTGTGTTTGTCTGCTGGTTTCTGTTCCGGCGGGGTACGCCTTATCCAAACGAAGCATGCCATTTAGGGTATTTTGGATGCTGCTATTTTTAATTCCTCAGGCGTTTCCAAATTTAACCGTGTACATGAACATTGCACGACTGTTTTATGAGTTTGGCTTAAATGGCACGTTATTGGGCGTCGTCTTAGTCCACAGTATTCATGGCCTCATGTTTTCTGTTTGGATTAGTGTCGCTGCATTTTCAACAACGGACCCTATGCTGGAACGCGCTTCGCGTAATCTAGGCGCTGGGCCAATTTATACTTTTTTCCATATTATTTTGCCGCAAGCTGCCCCAGGTATTATTGCTAGCTGTATTTTCGTTTTCTTGGAGTCATTGGATGAATTTACGGGGACTTTTTTCGTCGGCGCACCGGACATAAGTACGCTACCGCTATTGCTTTATAGTGCTAGTATGGAAGGAAACTATCAAATAGCGTCTATTACTGCGCTCATTCTCCTAGTGCCGTCGATCTTGTTTATGCTGATCATCAATAAATTTATGAGCCCTGAAATGCTCTCTAAACTTGGCAAGTAAAGCGCTGACTTTGCTCAATATTCCGTTGGTCGAAAATCATTAAGATCGACTCGATCAATGGAATAAATCAGCAAATGGCAAGATTACATCGTGGATAGCAACAAGCTGGTTTCGCTGTTTAATATGCCATCCACTTCGCGCACACGGCGTAGCACGCGATCGAATTCGCCTAGGCTCGTGGTTTGCAATTCGGCGACCAAATCCCACGCACCATTAGTCGAATGCAACTTGACCAGCTCTGGTATACCGCGCAGTTTTTTAATCACTTGTGAGGTTGACTGCCCCGCCACTTCGATCATCATCATGGCACGCACGGTTTCTTTCTCAACTTCTTGGTGAACTCGCACCGTAAAACCCAGAATGACACCGCTGGAGAGCAATCGATCTAGTCGATTTTGCACTGTTGCGCGTGAGACGTTAAGCGTCTCGGCTAAGTAAGAAATAGACGCTCGCCCGTCTTTGCGCAATTCAGAAATTAGGTCTGAATCTAAAGAGTCATAAATATAGGGTTTCATCGTCGCGCTCTTAAAAAAATATGAGGATAAAAACAAAACTGACAATTTGTCAGATCTATCTAGCTATTTGCTAAAAAACTCATCAAATAGTATTAATTTCTGACATATTAAACAACAGCAAGTCTCTTTATTATGGCCTCTCTTCTTTTCTCTGTGCCTGAGGGTCTGTTCATGGCTAATACAATCAGCGATACAATCACCAACACACAATCTCCAGAAGCCATTGTCATGGTGCGCCCTCATTGCTTTATTTCGAACCCAGAAACCATGGCGGACAATGCTTTTCAGTACGCCTGCACATCGAAAAACGCAGCCTTGAGTGCCTACAATGAAGTCTCCACTGCGGTTGCCAGCTTGCAAGAAAAAGGCGTGATCGTGCATGTTTTCGAAGACCAATCCATCCATACTCCC
Organism: Marinomonas sp. TI.3.20; assembly: GCF_038155025.1. Lineage (NCBI taxonomy): Bacteria > Pseudomonadati > Pseudomonadota > Gammaproteobacteria > Oceanospirillales > Oceanospirillaceae > Marinomonas > Marinomonas sp. TI.3.20. Next base: position 140,807 of record NZ_JBAKAS010000007.1, read on the forward strand.
GACTCAGTTTTCCCTAACAACTGGTTCAGTACTCATCACAATGGCACCCTAGTTCAATACCCTATGTACGCCCCCAATCGTCGTAACGAATATCGCCAAGACATCATGGATTTTCTGACGACACACTATGGCTATCACAGCACGGTCAATTTGCGAGGGCATGCTGACCAACAAGAATTTTTAGAAGGGACAGGGTCCATCGTCTTCGACCATCAGAACAATATCGCCTATGCGGCGCGATCCAATCGAACCAGTGAAGGGCTATTTCGACGCATTTGTCGTGATATGGGCTATCAGGCGGTTCTGTTCGATGCAGCAGATGAAAATGGCGTGCCGATTTATCACACCAATGTGATGATGTGCATCAGTGCGCAATTCGTCATGATCGGCATGGATATGGTGGCGGAACAAGATCGACCCGCGCTGTTTAGTCTCTTTCAGCAAAGTGGTTTAACAGTAATTTCGTTGAGCAATCACCAAGTGCGTCATTTCTGCGGTAATGCCATTGAACTGCGCGGTTTAAACGAAAACCTACTCGCGCTTTCTCGCACCGCTTTTGAAGCGCTGACTAGGTCACAAAAAGCCATTATCGAAGCGTCTGTCACCTTGCTGCCACTCGCGATCCCTACTATAGAAAGCGCGGGCGGCTCGGTGCGCTGCATGATCGCTGGCATACATCGTTCTAATTTGGCTGGGTAGAACCAACGCCAACAAATTCATCCCAATAAGGCGACGCCCCGAAGTAGCCGTCTAAAAAATCCACAAAGCATCGTACCTTGCTGGCCAACAATTTGCGGTGAGCATAAAGCGCGTACAAGCCCATCACCTTAGGCTCAAAGTCTAATAAGATGGGGACCAACTGACCTTTTCGAATCGCCTCTCCAGCAATGAAGGTCGGTTGCAACGCTATACCAGCTCCCGCGATAGCGGCTTCAACAAGTACATCGCCATTGTTACTCTGGAACAAGCCGCTTTTTTCAACATTTTTACTACGTAACCAGGGAAAAATAACTTCTCTGTCATCCATCTCCATGTAGCTGTAATGCAAATAACGATGGTGCTTAAGGTCTTCTGGACACATCGGAATGCCGTGCTGCTTAAGGTAATCTGGCGACGCACAAAGAATCACTCGCACCGGAGCGACATATTTAGCCACTAAGGACGAGTTTTTTAGTTCACCGATTCTGAGTACTACATCAAAGCCCTCATCGACCACATCGACCTTACGATCATTAAGCTGTAAATCCAGATCAATGAGCGGGTACTCTTGCTGAAATTTAGCCAATAAAGGCGCTAAGTGCTTAATCGAAAACGACACTGGTGCGCTAATTCGTAAGGTACCTTTGGGGTTCTGATGCAGGCCGCCGAGTTGCTGATCCATCTCATCGACACTGGCTAAAATCTGCTGAGCATGTTGAAAATACTGCATGCCCGCTTCTGTTAAATTGACCCGACGCGTTGTTCGATTAAGCAAACGCACGTTTAACTTGTCTTCTAATTGTGAGACATATTTGCTCACCAGCTGTGGCGATAGTTGCAACAACTCCGCCGCGCGACTAAAACTGCCTTCTGCCACCACAGACACAAAGGCACGCATTGCATCAATCCGATCCATATCAACACCCCACCGACAATGAAATCTATTATCGCCATTTTGTTGTTAATAATTCAACATCATCCCTATTAATAATAAAAAATATTGATAGTAAGATAGCGACATCTTCTAGCAATAGACACTTATTAGACCTTATAAAAACGGAATCCAACATGAGCTTACAACTTTTAAAAAAACTGGTTAGTACCAACAACAGCCTAGCGGCTTTCATTTTACGCGCACCTATCGGCATCATCTTGATGGCACACGGCTCGCAGAAACTGTTCGGCTGGTTTGGTGGCTACGGACTAGAAGGAACAGGTCAATGGATGGCGAGCATTGGTATTGAACCTGGTTATTTGATGGCGTTACTGGCCGGTAGTGCAGAATTTTTTGGTGGTTTGGCGTTACTGATTGGCTTACTCACTCGCCCTGCCGCTATTGTTGTCGCATTTACTATGTTGATCGCTATTTTCAGCGTGCACATCAGCCACGGACTATTCCTTTCGAATGGCGGTTATGAATACGCATTAAGTCTCTTTGTTGTCACCTTTGCAATCGCGATTCAAGGCGCGGGCAGATTATCCATTGATAAAGCGATTCAAGAGAAACTGTCTTAATTATCAGCTTGAAAGTGAATTGAACAACTTGGACTCAGATAACGCTAATTTCTATGTTTTATCTGAGTCTAATACTATGAATTCCCGCCTTACCTCATTCAAACGAAACGCCTACGTTCATTATCCAATGTATCAACCATAACCACGGATAAGCAGCCATGGTTGATACGATCAAGTGAAGCAAAATTTTAGCTTGTTGTTGTTTAGCTCAAAGTTAATTAACTCAAAGCGACTGCAACGTTAAGAACCACTGTTTCTATATCGCTAGATGTGATTATTAATACGTGCCTCTAATTGGATAATTGTTCTCAGGATTACGAATAAATTTTAAGCCCATGATTAGCGAATTAAGATCAGGACGAACAAAAGGAGCGTTCGAGGTATCTATAATTTGTAGTTGTTTCTTTTCATTGATAACAAACAAACCGGGTTCCGCAAAAGGGCTGTCTGTCTCAGCCGCTGATCTTGGGTTGGAGATATACAAACCTAATTCCTGCATCTGCTCTATTGTTAAGCCATAACCAACCGTAAAATCAGGCGTCACGTCTTTCATCTGGCTCTGTGCTTTTTCCAAAGTATCTGACGACACGGCGACAACCCCTACCCCAAGCGCTTCGAATTCAGGCAAAAGACTATTCAATGTATTCAAGTATTGAGTACATAACGGGCAATGTTTGCCACGATAAACAACAACCAACTTCCAATCGAAACCAGACATATCTGCAAGGTCAAGATTTCCGCCGTTCAAATTTGTTACCGTAATATCTGGAAAAACCTGCCCTGCTAGTAATTTTGTATTGCTCATAATGTTTCTCTTTAATTTTGTAATGATCATTATTAAAGTAGATAAAAACCATATCGTCAATAATTTTTTATCAATCACTACAAAACTATAACATTCGCGGTTTAATAAGGAAGAAAGCTCCTCTTTATATCCAATAAATGAAAAAACATACCCCTCCATGCTATGCTTTAGTTCTGTGACAAATGATAATAAATAAAAGCATAAATAGACGACCCCGTTTTCAAGAGCCCATAAATAATGAACAAGAAAAAGACCGGTAGACCTCTTTCATTTGATCGCAATACCGCGCTGCTCGCGGCGATGAATGTTTTTTGGCTGAAAGGTTATGAAGGTGCTTCGATGAAGGATCTAACAAGCGCAATGCAAATTAATAGCCCAAGTCTATACGCCACTTTTGGCGATAAGCATACATTGTATTTAGCCACCATTGATTACTATGCATCAAGCGATGCTTGTAGCCCACTGGTTGCGTTTGAAACACAGCCTGACATTGAATTGGCCGTACAATCTTTCATGGAAGCGGTAATTGATTACAGTACAGACAATAATAGCGGCGCTCGTGGCTGCTTTTTAAGCTCTAGTGTGTCGACAAGTTCAGGGGAAGTAGAAGGCGTTGAGGCATTATTGCAACGCGCTATTAACGATACAGATGCTCGGCTTGCAAGGCGCTTTGAACTCGAAAAAGCCAGAGGCGTCCTACCGGAAAACTTTCCTTCTACTGAACGGGCAAAGCTCATGTTTGACCTTCGCCAAGGTTATGTCTTTCGAGCACGAGCGGGAATGACGCCAGAAAGCATGAAAACAGACATCGCGTTTAGAGTGAAAATGATACTTTCTTAATAAAATGCCGATGCACCAACTGCTATTAACGGGCGTTAGCTAAGTTAATTCAACACAGTTAAACTTATGGATTTAAGGTTTTTCGTTAATCATGGGCTTATCTGTTCGGTCTTTATCTGACCAGAAATTAATATTGAATTGCGCATCATCACTCAACTCAACACGATGCCAATATTGTGGTGGCGTCGTAGCAAATTGCCCTGCTGGGATCACTACTTTTACATTTGGTTCGGTTGCTTCGCTATCAGCAAAGCCATAATACGTAACAACTCCCTCCATGACACATATCTGCCCAAACACACCTTCTGCAGTATTATGGTGCGTTAGTAGCGCTGCAGGCACATTTTCTTTCGTGAAAAATGGTGTAGACCGCTGGATTTTCCAATTAGCTGGGATACGTGGATGACTCATAACATTCCTCAAATTAATAATGATGCTTATTTCACATCTTTAATATGCTCACCATGAACCTGAACTTGCAGCTCAAGTGTCAAACGTCGAATCTCTTCAAGCTGCCCTAACAAGGATTGCAGTTGAGACTGTACAAAATAATGTCGCTCATCGTCGTCGGATGGGCAATCTTCAAGGGTGTTTCTCAGTCGCTCAAATTCTGCCGAACTATCCGTTACTAGCTGTTTTTGCTCAAGACATTGCGCGACTTCTTGCAGGCTTTCTACTATATAGTTACCCGCATCGGCCAATAACTGATTACTCGGTTGTTCGATCAAGGTACCACGGTGGGCACTAAATGCCGCGATGTAATTAAATAAGGTATGGCTACGAATAACCAAGCGCTGCCATAGCTCGGTATCACGACGGAAGTGACCCAGCTCTTGCTGCATGCTCACCAATGTAGAGGTTAACAATGCATCGGCGTTATACGCCCGACGACGACTATGACGATACACCTGCTCGCTGACGTTGTCTTCTTGATAGAAGCGCATCAATTCACGCAAATAATCGGCACTGCGACGTAAGCCTTCTGCGAAGGTCATGGGTAATTGACGATGAGACCAATCCGGTAAGATGAAAAATACCGCTAACCAAGAAATAATACTGCCAATCAAGGTGTCTATTAATCGCGGCCAGATCACATCATAACCATCTGATACCTGATTAAAGCAGCACACCACCATCAAAGTAATAGCCGCTGTTGCCAAGACATAACGATTGTTACGAGATAGGAAGAACACCACACCAGCCGTAACCGCAATCACTAATTGAATAACTTCTACTGGGAATAAAGTGATCAAGGCCCAAGCAGCGATAGATACGTTTGCGTATGAATAAATAATAGCATTCTAATATTTAACTTAAATAGAGACAATTTACACGGTAGATTATCCCTTTATCTGCTCTAAAACCGACCCTATTACGAAATCATTAGCTAGCTAATGACATCAAAACGAATTATTGTTTTACCACCATTCTCTATAGTATTTCTACCGAATCGAGTATTAGCTTCTAACATGCCATTGAGACTACCTGTCATAAAAAAGAACTCACCTTGGTAGCCGCGGCGCACACATTCAACTAACCCTTGCTTTAGAAAAAACTGCTTTTCTGCTAGTAGTTCAGGGGCTGTGGAGCCGTATTTAAACACCTGATCAGAGCTGCTGATGTTGAACTGAAAATCCCCCACAACTGGCTCATCGGCGACAATAATGCCGTAATTAAAAAAGAAATCACAGCCAATATGGCTCAATAGATTTATTTTCTCACGCATAATCTCGATCGCTACTTTAGGCTGGCTTGCCGCTACCACTGCGTCTACCTGTATTTCAGTGTCTGGCACTTGCACTTTATAGCACAGCTCAACTTCAAAGCCGGTCACTTCTGCTAGATTAAACTGCTCACTGTGATTATTGGCTAACTGAAAGTCAAAAATAGGCGAAATAATAAAGGTGTTTTTATCCTCGACAATCTTCCAGCCTTTAATCGTCGCACCCTTTGCTTGTAAACTCGCGATAAGCTCGTCTTGAGCACGGCACATACTTTGGTAATCCTGACTGATGGACTCAAATTGACCATTTTGAAAGTCCCTAAGCATGCCATAATAGGTTTCTCTATTCATCTCACTCATCTCACTCATCTTCACACTACCTATATATTGCTATTAATCACAATTTTCTTGTTTTGCGATTTCGGTATTTAGCCTAATACGATAAATTGAAGTACTAGCCGTTACATATAATGTCATCCCTTGTTTAAAGCGTTTCTCTCGAGCAAAAGTGCAATTTGAGACAGTTTCCGGAACCATTATTTTGCCCAACAAGCTGCCATCATGATGATAAATTTGAATACTGTCTGCTGAAGACGTATATATCCAACCATTCCGATCCACCCGAAAACCATCGGGCAAGCCAGGATTTACCATGGCAAATACTCGGCCATTTTCAAGCTCCTGACCATTCACTACATCAAATACCATAATATGATGACTACCTGAACCGTCTTTACGCAGCGCCGCTGACGTATCGGCAATATAAAGCCGCTGCTCATCAGGCGAAAACGCCAACCCATTTGGCTCTTCCATGGTCATGCAGACCGGCTGTAAGTTGCTTGTTTTTGGGTCAAACCGATAGACATAATTGCCAGCTTGCTCTGACTCGGCCTGATAGCCTTCTGTATCCGACAAAATGCCATAAGGCGGATCTGTAAACCAAATCGAACCGTCAGATTTCACCACCAAATCATTGGGGGAATTGAGTCGTTTTCCTAAGTAACAATCCACTAAGGTAGTGACTTCATGAGTCGCTAGGTCGGTTTTAACAATGCTTCGCCCGCCGTGACTGCAATGCAACAAATGCCCTTCCAAATCAAAGTAATGCCCGTTAGAGAAGTTAGCAGGCTGACGCCAGACCGACATACCTTTCTCCTCATTCCAACTTAAAATTCGGTTATTCGGGATATCACTCCATAACAAAGTTTGTTCATTTTCTAGCCACGCTGGCCCTTCGCTCCAAGTCGCTCCCGTGCAGACTTTTTCTAATACAGAATCCTCGAATAGTATCGTATCCAAACGCGTATCATAACGCTCAATACCTAACGTTTTTACTAATGCATTGGCTGACATAACCGACTCCCTTATCCTCTTACCCTGTCGATAGAATCAGCAGTTTCTTAACACAAAGAAACCACCGATGTTAACTAAATCCAACTATCTCCAAATAGCTTGGTAAGCTTCACGATAATGGTTATCTGGATCGAATACCCCACGTTCACCGCCATCAAATGAAATATTTTTCGGCGTCACAAGGTGTACTGGTGTTGAGAAGCCACTTGGTGGCTGCCCTGAAAAACTGCGATTTAGTTCATCCACAATCTGCCAGCCATGCAAGTTCAACGGTTCTGGAACCGTACCTACTTGAAACATGTTGTTACGAATGCGTGCATACGCTGATTGGCTACCATCTCCTGCGGATAAGTTGCGAGGCAACTTATTCTCAGGTAAACCAGAAGATATCAAAGAAGAACCAATGTAATCAAAATACAAATCGTTGATGCCTAGTGAATAAGTCCATTTTCCGTAATAACGCTGCAATAAAGAAGTTGTTAACTGAGGCATGCGAGTAGAAGTATCAGACAACGGCGTGTCTTCTACTGAAATAAGAGTACATCCTTTACATTCCTTTATAACTTTTGCCATCGCATCGGATTTCGCAATCGCAACGGAATAAGCGGAATCAGTAAAAATAACCACACCCGCTTTACCATTCGAATCTGCTACCGCATATAACGCAGCAATAGAAGCAACATCGTCAGCGTCAGTCGTTATATTCGTATAGATATGTTTAGACGGAATAGGTCCTGGCTTAGGAGCGGCATGCCAACCCACCACCGTAATACCATGATCTGCAGCTGTATCGATACCCGCAGATTGTTCATTCACATCAAAGCCACCCAAAATAATTCCATCAGGCTTTAATGCGATTGCTTGATTAAAAGCAGATGTGCGACCAGATACAGTTCCTTGGCCATCCAACACCCTTACTTTCCAACCAATCGCTTTTGCAGCTTCTTCTACCCCTTTACTTACTCCTAATACACCACCGTTACGCATGTCTGATGCCAAGAACACAATAGTTTTGTTCTGCGTTGCTTTAGGACCTGTGGTTGGACCATCCCACTTAGTGTACGGTGCCGTTGCCGCATTCACTTTGGCTTTGGCCATATCGAGAAAACTGTCTGCTAACACAGGTGTACTCATTACCGCCAAAGACAACGAAATCGACACCATATTGGTTCTAATAAACGAAAAAAATTTATTCATAATAAAACTCCATAACTGTTATTTTTTTTATTTTTGAAGTGGCCTAAATAAGTCTTAACACCTATCCAAAATCACTCATGAATTAGTTTTTGCCTTGCGACGTATTTTTCCTCCTCGGCGTTGCGCATAACCAGCAATACCAATGGAAATAAGTAACGTGGCACCATTGAATAGAGGCTCAATGTAAAACGCACCACCAAGCTGTTGAATACCTGAAATACCCACCGCTAAAATAGCTACACCAACAATAGTTCCCCATACGTTGACGCGTCCAGGACGAATTGTCGTGGAACCTAAGAAAGCCCCAACCAAAGCAGGTAATAAAAACTCCAAGCCAACATTCGCCTGACCAATTCGTAATTTGGCAGCAAGAATCACTCCTGCAAATGCAGTTAACAGACCAGAGGTAACAAATGCTCCTATCACATATTTGCGTGATGGAATGCCATTCAGATCTGCCGCTCGTGGATTCGCACCAATTGCGTATAAGGTACGGCCAATTGGCATATATTCAGTAATCACCCAAAGTACGATAGATATCGCTATGACATAAAATGCAGGCGCAGGTAGCCCTAAAAAAAACGAACTGGAAATCGCATAGAAATTAGGATCTAACATGCCAATTACCTGACGACCACCTGTGTACCAAAGAGCAACAGCGTAAATCACAGTTCCCGTCCCTAATGTAGCGATAAAAGAGTCAATCTTCGCCATTTCAACTAACAAACCATTTAATAAGCCAAAAACCATACCGCATACCAATACGATTCCGACTGACGCTTGCCATGAGAAACCAAACTTAGTTTGCAAACTGATCGCTAAAATATGCCAAAGCACAATGCCGTAGCCAACGGTCAAATCAATCTTACCCGTTAGCATAGGAACCATTGCGGCCAAAGCAAGAATCGCAATAATCGACTTATCACTTAAGATAGATCGAAGGTTTAGTAATGTCGGAAACGTATCCGGCAATAAAACAGAAAATAGCAAAATCAATAATAAGGTTAAAATAGGCAAACCATAAACGGGTAAATGACGACCAAGGTAAGCCAAAATACCCAGTTCTTTTGGAATTCTATTGTCATTGTCTGGCTCTAACGCCGTAGACTTAATTGAAGTACTCATCGCAATTCCCCTTACACTATTATTATTGTTAATCTAATTTTACTGAGTCGATAACGCCTCAGAATCTGCTGATGCAACTTTAAGCATGCTAGCAAAAGTAATCTCTTCATCTGCCAACTCACACACAACCTTCCCCTTACTAAAAACAAAGCAACGATTGCAAATTTTTTCTACTTCTTCAAAATCCGTCGATACAACAATAATGCTAGTGCCAGCCTGCACAGCTTCTTTTAATAAACCGTAAATTTCAGATTTTGCCCCTACGTCAACTCCAGCAGTTGGCTCTTCTAAAATTAATACCGGTTTATTTAAATTAAGCCATCTTGCCATAATAACTTTTTGCTGATTACCACCACTTAGATTCTCGATAATTTCGTCAGGGTTATTAGGACGAACATCAAAACGATCCGTAAGTACTTGAGCGTCTTCATGTTCTTGAGACGGTAAGTTAAACTTAAAAAAAGAAGATTTTTTCAAAAGTGGATTGAGGTGTAGATTTTCTGTGATGGTCATCGACATGGCGAGATTTTCATTACGCTCCCCTGCGACAAATCCGATCCCTGCTTTGATTGCCGCTAGTGGAGAATGTAAATCCAACGCATAACCATTAAGCAAAACTGAACCCGATATCATAGGGTGATCGCCAAACAAAGCGCGTCCTGTTTCTTCTTGTCCACCGCCACGCAAACCAATCAAACCAAGTATTTCACCTTGTTTTAGATTAAACGATACCGGTCCCGCTCGACCCAATTCAAGATTACAAACATCAAGCAGTATCGGTGCTCCAGCTTGAACTTGAAGAGGATGGAAGGCTTTTTGTGCGCTGCCGACAATAAGAGACACAAGCTCGTCTGCATCAATGCTTTGGGTTTCCCTTTGCGCCACTAAATTTCCATCACGCATGACGACCAATCGATCGGAGATTTCCATCACTTCATCAAGGCGGTGTGAGACATAAATCATTCCCACTCCTTTTTCTCTCAAACTGCGAATCACATCAAACAATCGCTTAACGTCCGCCGCAGGCAAACTAGCAGTGGGTTCATCTAGGATTAATACCTTGGCTTTGCAATACACTGCTCTAGCAATTGCCAGTAGAGATTGTTCTGAGCGAGACAGGTTAAAGACACGTGTTTTCGGATGAATGTCCGCATTAACCATAGCCAATGCTTCTGCGGCACGAGCATCAGTGGCTTTCCAGTCTATGCAACCTGCTTTTTTACAATAGCCCATAGACAACGCCATATTCTCTGACACTGTCATCCAATCCACCAAACCAAGATCTTGGTGAATAAATGCTATATTGCCAGAGCTTAATTCTTTTTTATCCAACGACTTACCGCAAAATACAATATCGCCTTCATCTTGATGATAGATGCCTGCTAAGGTTTTGATTAGCGTCGATTTACCCGCACCATTTTCCCCAAGTAAGGCCACAACAGAATGCGGAAATACATCAAAAGACACATCATTGACGGCAGTATTAGCACCAAAACGCTTAGTAACATGCTTAAACTGTAATAACGACTGACTATTACCCTGAACACCTTGTGTATCCATAACTTAATAACCCCCAGTGAATCGCTTCCTCTTTAATTGTTTAGGGAAGTGAGTTTTTATTTTTATTGGTCTGGTAATACGTAACATTATTTGTAAACCCTTTTGTTGCACTTTCATAAACACAACAGAGAGCTGTCAGAACTAGTTCAGTTCAAGTCCGGATTCTCTTGCGATGCTTTCTAAGCGTGCTTTGGCTTTGGCGATGTCGTCAAACCAATGGTCATTTTGCGCCCACATTTCAATCACTAACGGTCCTGCGTAGTCGATTTCAGCCAAGGTTTTAAAAATTCCATGGAAGTCGACCTGCCCTTCTCCAATCACCAAGTCACGGAACTGACCTTTACAATCAGGGGAAACACGCAATGTGTCTTTTAAATGCACTTGCACAATATGCTGATGAGACAACTTTAGTTCCGTTGGCACATGGTGGTTCCAGCCGGATATATTGCCCACATCTGGGTACGCCATAAAATAAGGCGATGGAATTTTCTGCTTGAGCACTTCAAATTTGCTGAGCGAATTTAGATACGGCGTGTCCATGATTTCAACGCCCAATAAAACGCCAGCGCGCTCGGCCATTTTGGTGGCTTTTTGCATGCCTTCAATAAAGCGTTCATGGGTTGCTGCTGATTGAGGCTCATAATAGACGTCGTAACCCGCCATTTGGATACAACGAATGCCCATCTTATAAGCAAAGGCAATGGCCTTTTCCATGATCTCAAAAGCGCGTTCACGAACCGCGTCGTCCATCGAGCCGAATGGATATTTACGGTGCGCACTCAAACACATTGACTGCAATGGCATATCCAGCTCTATGCACAAGTCTCGTAACGCATAAATTTCTTTATCTGACCAGTCTAGTCGAGCTTGCCTATCGTCTGTTTCATCCACCGAGATTTCAACAAAATCAAAGCCCAGCTCTTTCGCTTTGGTCAGCCTTTCACGCCAAGACAACTCAATAGGCAAAGCTTTTTCATAAATGCCCAAACGGAATTTTTTATCAAAATTGATCATCACATGGCCTCAAGATAGGGTTTCTTCGATCGCCAGAGCCGTGCTCGCTAAACGCTCAGCCAAGCTTTCAAAACCCATTCGGTTCATTTTTGGAGTTAATGACGAGATACTGATGGCATAGATCGGCATCTTATCTTTATTAAAAACAGGCGTCGCCACACAGGAAATACCCGATTCATTCTCTTCATCGTCGATCGCATAACCACGTTCTTTAATGCGATCAAGGGATTGGAAGAACTCTTCTTTGTCTAGAATTGTGCGCTCAGTTAAGCGTTTCATGGTGTTGGCATTACGTTGCCAATAAGCCTCACGAACTTGATCATCGGCAAACGCCAAAAAGCATTTCCCCGCCGCGGAACAGTACGCAGGAGAATGCAATCCCACGTAGGTTCGAGTGCGAAAAGACGCGTCTCTTGGCTCCAATTTATCTTTGAAAATAATATTGTCGCCATCAAAGGAGATGAAGTTCACCGTTTCATTGACCGCTTCTAACAAACCGGTCAGATGAGGTTTGATGTAACCGGTAACATCGGAATTCAATGCGCTTTGCCCAACATGCAGTAGCTTCATAGTGAGCCGATAATCACCACCACTCGACAGCTGCACAACATAGCCTTCGCTTTCATAGGTAGATAACACTCGATGAACAGAAGACTTGGTCATTTTTAGCTCTTGGGAAATATGATTCAAAGAGGTTCCATTTGGAAACTTCCCTAAAAACTCCAAGACACTTAACGCTTTGATTAATGATTTGATTTGCTCACTCATAAAAAAGGACCTACCAGAATTTTGCTATTTCGCTATGAAATGCTTCTGCAATAGACACACCTTCATCACTTGCCAGCGCGCGGCCAGCAATAAAAGATTTCACTTTTATTTGTTTAAATAGGTATAAATCTGCAGGCACAATTCCACCTGTTATGGACAACTCAATACCAATATCGGAAAGCTGCTGCATTTTTTTGAGGTCATCGTCTGTCCAGCTTACGCCAGCGAGTTCTGCGTCTCGTGAGCGATGATAAATGGCTTGAGTAATGCCCATATCGTACCATGCTCTGGCGTCATCAAAGGTCCAATGACCATAAAGTTCTATTTGTATTTCGCCTTGATGCTGATCCGCGACTTTTTTTGCAGCACGAATGGTCTCAATGTGTGCTGCTGCACTCACCGTGACCCAGTTTGCCCCGGCTTCTAACGCTAACTTGGTTAGAATGGCACTGGCATCGGTGATTTTCATATCACACACAACAATATGATTAGGGTATTTTTCGCGGACTTTAGCGACACTATTCACACCGTCGGCGAACGCCAATATGGTACCAATTTCGATGACATCCAAATGCCCGGCCACTCGAGAAACAGACTCAAAAGCGGTGTCTAAATCGGTGGCGTCTAACGCCATTTGCAATAAAGGTTTAGTCATTCTTCTGTTCCTCGAATTCTTTGAAAAAAGCAACCAATTGTAGGTAGCGACGATACTTGCGCTGATATTGGTCGTAGTGCGTTGCATTAGGCTCGAACCGCTGGCTATCGACTTTCATTGCGGCTAAGCCCGCTTCAATAGAAGGGTATTCATTGGCACCAACCATGGCGACTAACGCGGCACCTAAAGAACCGGTTTCTTCGATGCTTGGAATGTCGATCGACATGCCCGTTAAATCGGCCAGCATTTGCATCCAGACTTTAGAGCCCGTTGATCCGCCCGTGACGCGCAACGACGCTGCGTCAGGGAAACGCACTCGCATACGATCCAAATGCACGTTATGGCAAAATAACACGCCTTCCCAAATTGCTTGGATCAAATGCGCTTTCGTATGGTGTGCTTGCAAGCCGTAAAAACCAGCTTTCAAACCCAACCCCATGTTTGAGCCGTATAAAAAAGGCACAAAAAACAATTCACTGCTGGCCGGCTCTAGCGCCGCCACCAACTCTTCGTTTTCTTGATGATTGAATTCACCGTCTTCGCCTAAATAGTCGACGAACCATTCATAGTTACCGGCTGACGTTGGGCTTGCTTCATGAATAATGTATTGCCCATCCACCACGTAATGACCATAAACGTAGCGATAATCGAGAGCCGTAATAGAATCGGCAATGCCCGACGTCACCGCCCAAGTACCCATTACGTAATTCAATGAATTGGCATTCGCATCAACGCCAGAACAAATGGCGGTAGACACCACATCAAAAAGACCACCGAACACAGGCGTGCCGACTTTTAAGCCAATTTCACTAGCCACATCTGGGGTCACATAGCCCGCTAATTGATCAGGTTTAATAATCGGCGGCAAGGCGGAAAAGACTTCTTCTATACCAAATAGCGCCAATAATTCAGGGTCATATTCCCCCGTATTGGCATTGAAAAAATTACTTTCTGAGATATTGGTTAACTCTGCATTCACCTCGCCCGTTAGACGAAAACGAATGTAATCGTGAGACATTAAAATAGCGCCGATACGAGCATAATTTTCCGGCTCATGTTCTTTTAGCCAACGTACAATCGACACTGGATGACCCGTCCATAACGTTTGCAACGTCATTGGGTAGATGGTTTCTGGCAGCGCCTCAGCTTGCCATTTTTTAACAATCTCCAAAGAGCGAGAATCGGAGGAAATAATCCCATTTCGTAGATTTTTCTGGTTCTTATCTAGTAGATAAACGCCCTTTCCTTGCGCCGAAATACTCAGCCCTTTGATGTCGTCGACAGACACATCAGTCGCACTCAGCAACTTTGAAATGGCCGTTTTGGCGTCATTCCATAGGGCATCTAGATCACGTTCAACCCAGCCTTGTTGTTTATTAACAACTTTTGCTGAGACTTTGGCGATCGCAACTTGCTGACCCGTACGGTCAAACAAAGCGGCCTTCATAAAGGTGCCGCCGGAATCCAAACCAATAAAATAGTTCATCGCTGGTCACCTAATGGATGCGTCGATGTCAGGTATTCAGGAAAAAGTGTCTGCAACAATTCCGCCACGGTATGGTCGTTGTCATTGTTGGTGCGAGTGATTCTTTTAGCGTAGTTTTTTAGGCTGTCATCGGCGTTTTCCATCGCCACGCCCATACCGACCATTTTTAGCATGGAAATATCATTATGATGATCCCCCACCGCAACCACTTGCTCAGGCGCGATGCCTTTTTGCTGAATTAATTGCGCCAGTGCAGACCCCTTGGTGTTGCCTATGCTGGCAAAATCAATGCGATTCGACCACGACTTCTCGCCGGTAAAGTGCTCGCGAATAAAGGGCATCATGGCAAACTCGTCCACATCGTCTCCTTCCACCACAAATTTCCAAATGCACTCCGCGCCTTCGACTTCCGGCAAAAAATCATCTACTTGGCGAATAATCGGTTTCACTTCGCCAGAAAACCCTTCTGCCCATTTCGCCAACCTTGCCACATGCATCACAGGGCGTTGGGAGGAATACAGCATGGCGTCTTTTAAATAGACAACCACTCTGAGGTTGCGCGCTTCTGCCAGTTGTAAAAATTGCATCGCGTTGCTTTTTTCAATCGCGTTATGCTGCAACACAGTGCGATTTTGATAGTCGTACACATAAGTACCATTACAGCAGATCGCCGGTGTCGTTAGGCCTAATTCTTGATAGTAAGGGCCCGCGGTGGTGTGATGCCGACCGGTGACAATCAACACCGGAATGCTGCGGCTCAAGACACGCACGGTATCCACTAACACAGGGCTGATCGTGAAATCAGATTTTAACGAGGTGCCATCTAAGTCCAGCGCCAATAATTGGTACATATGTACTCCTATTTTTGACCGTAATACGCGTTTTTACCGTGTTTGCGCAGGTAATGCTTAACCAATAACTCTTCTTGCACCTTGATCTCAAGATTGAGCGATCGGGTGGCAATGGCCATCGCTGATACCTCTTCTAGCACCACCGCATTGTGAACCGCATCAAAGGCATCTTTGCCCCATGCAAATGGTGCATGACCGGAAATCACGGCACCAGGAATCGCCATCGAATCCAACCCGCGTTGGTTGAATTCTTCGACAATCACAATACCGGTATTTTTTTCATAATCGGTGGCAATTTCAGCAGGAGACAACTGCCGTGTACACGGAATATCACCATAGAAATAATCAGCGTGAGTGGTGCCTAATGCGGGAATATCTAAACCCGCTTGGGCCCACACAGTCGCGTGGCGAGAGTGGGTATGAACAATGCCGCCAATATTAGGAAACGCCTTGTATAACTCGATGTGCGTAAGGGTGTCGCTAGACGGGTTTAACGTGCCTTCTAATCGATTGCCTTCTAGGTCTATCACGACAATGTCATCAACGGTCATGTTTTTGTATTCAACGCCAGATGGCTTGATCGCAATGACGCCTTTTTCTCTGTCTATCTCAGAGACATTACCCCAGGTAAAGGTCACCAAACCATACTCAGGTAGCTGTAAATTCGCCTTCAAAACCCGTTCTTTTAATGTTTGATACATAATCATTTCCTCACTACCAACCTAGCAACCCAATTGTGCTGCGTGCTATGAAAGTAAAAAGAGGGACCCTGTAAGCAGTATCATACTGATCCCCTAGCTGGTTATTTTACTTTTTAAAGCAACTGAAAATATTTCAATTAATGAGTGATTCTATTTGTTGCCAAATCGATTCATGAATTTCAATGCCGCCGGCACGCTCGTGTTTCTCTAAGAATCTTTCGATGCTGCTGCCAGCCACTTGAACCGTGCCTGTTTCAGCAGGCTCTGAAGCCAACACATAGTCTCGAATACGTTTCATTTCTTCGGAGAATCTTGAGGCTTCGATGGTTTTACTTAGGTCGATGGCAATCAGGAATTGAGACACGCCAAATTCACCGCCCATGTCTTCGGTCAACGCAGGAACAGAGTTACCGCCGGTAATGGCTGTCAGCATCATGTCTAATACCAATGACATTGAAGAGCCCTTCCAAAAACCCATTGGCAAAATACGTTTATTTTCCCATAACACATGCGGGTCTTTGGTAAGCTCGCCGTTGTTGTTATAACCACCCACTATCGGCAACTCTTTATCTGCTAGAACGTAGTTTTGCAACTGACCATAAGAAAACTGAGACATAGAGCAATCAACAAGAACCGGTGGATCACCAGCGATTGCCATAATAAGAGGATTGGTGCCTAAACGGTGGTCTTTCCCCCCCCAGGCTGGCATAACAGCGGTAGAGTTAGTGGCAGCAATGCCTGCAAACCCTTCACGCGCCATGCGGAGTACATAAGAGCCACCGCGCATCCAGTGATTCGAATTGCGCATTCCCACCATACCGATGCCATATTGGCGTGCTAATTCCATCGCACGATCTGAACAGATTAAACCATTCAAAACACCTGGACCAAAATGACAATCCCATTGTTCCAATGCGCCCATACTATTCACGCATTTCGGGGTTTCATTTAACTTGATTTGGCCTTTATCAACTTGCGAGATAAAAACCGGGAAACGGTTAATGCCGTGGGAATAAATCCCTTCATTGGCCATTTCTACAAAACCTTCCGCTAGACGAATGGCATTGTCTTTCTTCATGCCTCTAGAAAGCAAAATCGTTTTGTAAGTATCAATAAGATGCTCTACAGATATGATTGGCATAGTAAAACTCCGTATATTCCGCATTGCGGAATTTGATGCTGTTATTATTCCATATATTGTCATTATATTAATTTAATGGGAAGCCTGTTTTATTTATTTTCAAACGAAAAGTAATTTAGAAAATAAAAAAATAACGTAAAAAAGTACCATAAATATAACTAATAAAATAAAAAAACCAATTAAGTCAATAAGTTAAAAATCAACAGATGAAATTAAAAAAATGTAAAAAAAAAAATACCTTTTGGACTGATTTTTTACTAATAAGATTGTAACCCCCCTTTCAAGAGATTTTTTTTCATAACTTATCTTTCTAAAAAAGAATACTGCTTATTAATTTTAGGTATAAAAAAGCCAGCGCATTGGCTGGCCTCTCTATAATTCAAAATACTCTTAACGTGCTTTCTACAACACTACCTAAGATAGAGATTTAATATGCTCACCATGAACCTGAACTTGCAGCTCAAGTGTCAAACGTCGAATCTCTTCAAGCTGCCCTAACAAGGATTGCAGTTGAGACTGTACAAAATAATGTCGCTCATCGTCGTCGGATGGGCAATCTTCAAGGGTGTTTCTCAGTCGCTCAAATTCTGCCGAACTATCCGTTACTAGCTGTTTTTGCTCAAGACATTGCGCGACTTCTTGCAGGCTTTCTACTATATAGTTACCCGCATCGGCCAATAACTGATTACTCGGTTGTTCGATCAAGGTACCACGGTGGGCACTAAATGCCGCGATGTAATTAAATAAGGTATGGCTACGAATAACCAAGCGCTGCCATAGCTCGGTATCACGACGGAAGTGACCCGGCTCTTGCTGCATGCTCACCAATGTAGAGGTTAACAATGCATCGGCGTTATACGCCCGACGACGACTATGACGATACACCTGCTCGCTGACGTTGTCTTCTTGATAGAAGCGCATCAATTCACGCAAATAATCGGCACTGCGACGTAAGCCTTCTGCGAAGGTCATGGGTAATTGACGATGAGACCAATCCGGTAAGATGAAAAATACCGCTAACCAAGAAATAATACTGCCAATCAAGGTGTCTATTAATCGCGGCCAGATCACATCATAACCATCTGATACTTGATTAAAGCAGCACACCACCATCAAAGTAATAGCCGCTGTTGCCAAGACATAACGATTGTTACGAGATAGGAAGAACACCACACCAGCCGTAACCGCAATCACTAATTGAATAACTTCTACTGGGAATAAAGTGATCAAGGCCCAAGCAGCGACCAACCCTATTACCGTACCGGCAATACGCTCATACAGGCGTTTTCGAGTAGAACCAAACGTGGGTAGACAAACAAACAAAGTGGTTAGCATTACCCAATAACCAACCGATAAATTCATATTTTGAATGATGGCATAACCACAACTAAGCGCTAGCGACATACGCACAGCGTGCCGAAACACCTGTGACTTTGGTGTCAATTGATCTGCAATTTGGCTTAAAATTGAGCGAAAAGTCACCCTAGGCTGAGGAATTTGTTGCGATGCATCCGATAACGAGATGTCTTCTAATTGACGTGCTTTATCAAGCTCCTGCTGCAACGCAATAACGTTATCGGTAAGCTGGCGCAACGAACGAAACAGGCGCCATTGTGTAGGCTCAGCTTCACGCTCTAAATAGTCTATCGACCTCAAAACGCCGGCTACCGTTTCTTCACTATCACGCAAATCAATCGCATGCCCTCCGTGAATCGCCTCTCCTATTTTACGACAGCTGGTCCCAGCTTCAGATAACTGACGCTGCAAGCGAAACAATATATCGCTGTGAAAAAAGGTTTCCGCTAGATCGCTATAATTGTAATGAGAAGAACTGGCGCGCTCGTGGATTCCTTGAGCAATAAAATAAAATCGTATATAGCGCCCTAACCTAGGGTTCGTAGGGTTGCTGTCTATTCGACTCACCAAAATCTCGCGGACTCGATTTAACGCAACGACCACTTGCCCATGCTGTTGAGCTAGGTCTAAACGCAACGAATCAACCGCTCCGCGTGTCGGCAATGGGAAAAACTTAGACTTCAGCTTTAGATACAAACCAATTTCAATATAAAGGGACGTTAACGCTTGGCGCAACGTAACATGAGCAAACAACGCCGCCCAGATAACGGAAAGTATGCCGTACCATAAAGCACCAAAGCTTAGTAAAACCGGCTCATACCATATGGGCATTTCATGCGTGGCCTGATTTAGACCTATCATGGTGTACACGGCCAAAATCAACGTCGCTTGAGCCATCACCCCATAACGCCGACCCAGAGCGCCACACATCGACAGGCAAAATGCCACCAAAGCAATCGAGATACCAAATACCCATGGGTAAGGCATCAGTAAGCGCACACCAAATGCCGTGATAATAAACAGCACTAAGGTAATCAATAATGCTCGAACACGCCCTTGCCAACCATCTTCCGTTTCCGCCAATGCACTGGCAATAATGCCCAAAAAGAGCGGTATCACCATATCTATTTGGTTGATCCCCCAGCTCAGTGCCATGGCACCACACAGCGCAATAAACACACGTATTCCATAAGAAAGTTGGCTAATCCCCCCTTCCTTTCGTAGTGTTTGCAAGGAAAACTTAAAAGACTGTATAGACAAATTGCGTCTCCTCATCGACGACAGCAACACATAAAATATGACTTAAAAATCAAGTCTAAACGGGGCTACGCCCAACTACAAGATAACAAACATTATCTGCAAAATAGTTACTAATAGTTTGATTAAAGGCGTTTTCTTAATGGTTTCTGCACTTCTTTAAGGCACAGAACAACAATCATAATAAAAC
This sequence comes from Marinomonas sp. TI.3.20, assembly GCF_038155025.1. Lineage (NCBI taxonomy): Bacteria > Pseudomonadati > Pseudomonadota > Gammaproteobacteria > Oceanospirillales > Oceanospirillaceae > Marinomonas > Marinomonas sp. TI.3.20. The sequence continues at coordinate 161,043 of NZ_JBAKAS010000007.1, forward strand.
TTGAAAAAATCAACTTCTTAAAGAAATGACAGCATGGGCGTTTCTTTTCATTCGCTTTCAAGTCAGCCTTGAATCATGGAGAATAGTAAGCAGATATCAGACAACCGCCACATTGAGCGGAACTTACAATACATACATCAATAAATTTTTATTATTTTATCAAGGATTACCCGATGTCTCGCTATAACGAAACGCCAGAAAAAATTGCTCAAGCCACCGAAGGCTATGTGATGCAACAAACCATGTTGCGCATTAAAGACCCTCAAGTGTCTGTAGATTTTTATCAAAACGTATTAGGCATGAAACTCCTTGGAAAATACGACTTTCCTGCCATGCAATTCACCCTTTATTTTCTAGGCTACGAACAGGAAATCCCAGAAGGCGATGATAAAACAAAGGCTGAATGGGTATTTCGCCGCCCAGCACTCATCGAACTCACTCATAATTGGGGCAGTGAAAAAGACGAAAACTTCCCGGGTTACCACAGCGGCAATGAAGACCCTCGTGGCTTTGGTCATATTGGTATTAGCGTACCCGACGTTTATGCAGCCTGTGAGCGATTTGAAAAATACGATGTGGAATTTGTTAAAAAGCCAGACGATGGCTCAATGAAAGGCCTGGCTTTCATCAAAGACCCAGACGGTTATTGGATTGAAGTGTTATCGGCTGAAGGTATTACTGAAATCATTCTTTCCCAGTAATATTTAAACAGTTTAAGGTAAACAAAAAGTAGCCAACTTTTCGTTTACCTTAATTCGACTACATACTGGCGATGTTGAGCGAAGAATATAGAAACATCGTTCTTGTAGGTACACCTCCGATTTTAAAAAACTCTAACCAGAGAACGTATTTCTGTTTATCTTGAAAAAATCACTTCTCTGGTGATTTGCCAGCGCCCACTCTCAAAAACAAAGTCGATACTCAACGTAACATCGAGCTGCTCACCGCCTCCTAAATTGACCTTACGATCTATCAGTACATGACCATTTTTCTCATCTGCTTCAACGATGTGATATTTAGCCCATGTACTCGGAGTATTATTTTCTCCGCTAGATAATTTAAGGTAATCAATAAAGTCACGTTTGCTCATTTGATGTAAATCGTGATTTTTATCAAACATGTAGATTTTCATTTCATCATGATAAAGCGTCTCAAGAATATCAAGGTGTGCGTTTGAGGCAGAATGAATGAGATTGTCTAATGTCTCTTTTATTACTTTAACTTGCGTTGGATTAGCGTTCATTTTATTTTCCTTTCTGAGGTGAGTGTTGGTGCCACATGTCAGTAACTATCTTCCAAGTACTGCCATCAGGACGAAGAACGAATAAATAAGTACCTGTCGCATCAAGTCCGACTTTTTCCATTTTTGCGTCTACAGAGCCAATCATTACAGCTAAACTGGCATCATCAGATACGAAAAGACGATCAATGGTGTGTGTGACTTGACCTTTATTCGCTGTTACAAAATTGAATAACTTACGAGGCTCTTCTAATCCCTGAGTTGCAGGCTTACCTTGCTCTATCCATAGCGTATCTTTTGCGTACATATCAACTAAGTCGTCGGCATTGCCTTCAACTACAGATTGATTAAAGCGGTCATTAAAAGCATTAAGACTAGCAACGGCTTGAGAATGTTTGTCATCGGCAAAAACAGAAAATGACGTAACCATTAATAGAACAATCGGTATTATTTTGAGCATAAATTTTCCTTTGTTTATTTGTATATGTAACGATTGATATATATAATCATTTCATTGGTATTTAATGTCAAGGATTATTATATTGAACGATACAAATAAAAAGGGAAGACCTCGCACTTTTAACATCGATGATGCCTTATTGGCTGCCATGAGTACCTTTTGGCTAAAGGGTTATGACGGCACCTCGATGAAAGATTTAACAAAAGCAATGGGGATCAGTGGACCAAGCTTATATGCGGCTTTTGGCGATAAACGCGAGCTCTATCTTAAAACGATAGATCGCTATGCTGATGTTAATAGTTGCGCTCCTATTGTGGCTTTTGAGGCAGAAAAAGACATAGCTCAAGCGGTAAAAGGCTTTTTAACTTCCGTGATTATTCATTCAACTGCAGACAAAGATGGCCCACGTGGCTGCTTTCTTGCTTCCTGCGTATCCACAAGCGTTGGTGAAATAGAAGGTGTTGAAGAGCGTATGATAAAAGCGATTGAAGACACAGATATTCGACTTGCGAAACGCTTTAATCTCGAAAAAGAGAAAGGTAATTTACGACAGAACTTCCCATCCCTAGCTCGGGCAAGACTTTTATACGATATGAGACAAGGCTATGTTTTTCGAGGACGCGCTGGATGGAGTGCAGAATCATTGATGATAGATATTGAAGACCGAGTTGATATGGTTATTTCTTAAATTAATCGACTAAGTTTATAGTTTTCTTATTTTAAGCAACAACGACACTTTGCATAATTTAAGGTAAGAACATCTCCTTAAATTTAGTCACATTTAGAGGGTGAAAAAGCAGCTGACCTTTTTCTATACGGCTATTTCACCCTAGTCTATGCTATATTTTTAACACTTCTTAGGCTCTTGCTTAATATTAAAAGCGAGCAAAGACGACTTGAGCAATAGTGTGAGCGAGCGAAATTAGCATCAAAAAAAGTAGGATCGGCGTTACTCTGATCCTACCTTTTAGTCACTTACCTTCAGCTACTTACCTATAATGTCTCTAAACCTGCTTTAAAGCTGGCTAGCAAATCATCCGTGTCTTCAATACCAATAGAGCAGCGGATCATTTGTTCACTGATACCAGATTTTGCTCTATTTTCTGCTCCCATCTCATAAAAGATAGTACTTGCCATAGGCAGCGCTAAGGTACGGTTATCACCTAGGTGTGTCGCATTAACCACGATCTCAATAGCGTCTAATAATTCCGCGCAATCATAGCCTTCTTTTAGATCAAAGCTAAGAATAGAGCCATAGTGTTTAAATAATTTTGAGGCTTTATCGTGCTGTGGATGAGACGCTAACCCGGGGTAATACACCGCCTCCACTTTGTCATGAGCATCCAGCATTTGAGCAAGAGCAAAGGCATTAGCACAAGAACGATCCATACGTAATGCCATGGTTTCGGCGCCAACTGCAATTTGATAAGCCGCATCAGAACTAAGCGAACCACCCATATCACGTAACGATTTTTTCTTAATCTGCTTCATTGACCATTTGCTAGGGTCACCTTTTCGATAAGCTTCGAAAATATTCGGATAATCTGTCCAATCGTACTGTCCCGTCTCAGTTACCGCACCACCTAATACCGTTCCATGGCCACAGAAATATTTAGACAAACTGTTAACAACTAAACTCGCTTTAACTTTAACCGGTTGAAATAAATATGGCGAGGTCATTGTATTATCAACAAAATAAACCAGTTTTTGCTGCTCACACCAATCACCAATCGCTTCTAAATCAACAATTTGTGTACCAGGATTGGCAATAGTTTCAACAAACACCATGAGTGTATTATCTTGTTTAGCCGCCATCACTTCGTTAACATCTGTGGCATCAACCAACGTAATCTCAACGCCAAAATTCTGTAATGTATTAATAAAACTATAAGAATTACCGAACAAATAGCGACTCGCGATTAAATGATCACCTTGCTTCAACAAACTTAAAAAAGTCGCACTGATCGCGCCCATGCCAGTCGCAAAAACCAAGCTATCGAGACCTGATTCCGCTTGAGTAACCATAGACTGCAAGCTTTCAGTCGTTGGCGTGGATTGTCTCGCGTAGCTTTGACCCGATGCTTTGCCTTGAAACACATCCATCAAATCTTGTGTTTTTTTATAGCCGTAAGGAACGGAATTGTAGATGGGAGTATGAATAGGGTTGTCGTTATAATCTAATTGACGGTCATGATGGACAATATTACTGGTAAAACCCTTTAACTTTATCATTGATGTATCCACATTAAATCTTTGAAGAGCGGTGAGTGTTTCTTGAATAATGACAATCATAATACGCTTCTAAACGCTATGCTAGGCCAGACCCGCAGTATCCATGCTAGGACACGCACCTTAAAGTACCCATGCTAGGACACGCACCTTAAAAGCAGCATTCGTGATCAAATATATTGAAAGAAGACCTGTTTATATCTTTTGAATAAATTTTGTTGCCAACACTGACAATCCAGCTTCCGTAATAATCTCAATATTATCCTGATCAACCACATCCCCGTGTTTAATCAATACGGTTCTGGGATAACCTGGACCACCAAACTGAGCAGTCAATTTTTCATGTTCCCCGCTAATAAAACAGCCCTTGTCCAACTGAACAGTCACTTGCAGGACATCCACACCATGAGACTGCATATTCTGCCCAAAGCCATCGATATACTGCTTTTGCCTTTCTGTGCAATCTGGACACCACGCTGTGACGACATTAACAACAAAAGTATCACCTGCCACCATACGACGATAAACCTCCGCAGGCTCTACTATTTTCAAACTGCTAACTGACTGAATTGTATCGTTTAAATCAAGCTCTACTTCCATATCTATTCCACCCTTTCTAATTACTAGTAATTACTAGTAATTACTAGTACACGCACTTTATCTTATAAGAGGCATCTTATTAGCATCTTATTAGGACACGCACTTTAAAACATGACGATGATAACAATAAAATAAGAAGCACACCCTTTTCAGAACGTCTTCATTGGATTTTTCAATTTATTTATAACGTAGAAAGCCAGATTTTTAGCTGAAACTCGTATTCAAGACAAAGCAAAGCCCTAAAGCCTGTTCAGTGAAGTAACACATTGATTGGAAGGCAATTTAGCCAAGAAGCTGACGGCTTTGTCGACACGGCTTTCGCAGTCGTTGATGGGACTCACAATAATGTGCGACAGCGTACTCTTTACCAACCACACAGCCTGTTGTTTTACCAAACTGTGTGGCGATACAAAGCCAGTTATCAGAAGAAATATTAAGCCGTTGCAGTATCGGTAAAAGCGATGCGTCAATCACCCCTTTTTTGTTTTTTCGAATAATTCGTCCGGTCATATCGACCAATGCTAAATAGTCTTGCAGCAAGAAAGGCAAACCGTCTGGCATATCTTTTCTTGGGTTGCCGACAAAAGGAAATAACACTTTGGGTTGATTGTTTTCTTTGGCAGAATTTATGCGCCTTTTAACGCTCGTAAAAGCTGAATCCTCAGGCGTATTACTCATGTTAGATCGCACTGGATTCAAATCGACATACGCCATGCAAGCAATAAGCGCCGCTTCATCCAATAGTGCTTGAGATTTAAAGCGCCCTTCCCAAAACCTGCCTGTGCAGTCGTCTTCAGTATTCGCTTGTCGCGCAATCGGCTCGTTTAACTCTTTCATAAACCAACTGATGTCCATCAATCTATTTCTAAATGTCTCAGCAGATGCCTCAACCAAGCTCAAAGCAAAAGCGGCTTGAGGCTCACCTCTGATATATTGCTGAGTAAAAAGAGTGCCTTGATGAAGTTTATGCCAACGCTGCAAAACCTCTAACGTTGACCAAGATTTCGCTTTTTCTTGATTAATATGCAACACCACATGAAGATGATTACTCATTACAGCATATGAACAAATATCGATGGAAAACACACTAGCCAGAAACAGCAAACGTCTTTCGACCCACCCCCTCCGATGCTCGTAACTGTTCCCTGTTAGCTTATCTTCGCCACATAAAAATGCCCTGCGTACACATCTTGAAATGCAATGATAATAAGGAGTGTCAGCAACACTGATTTGTTGGCTTCTTGATCTAGGCATAACTTGACCCTTTTTAAGAATTTATACTGTAATTATATACAGCATAGTTCGATTCCTAAAAAACGCTCGGTTTTACCTAAACATCGGGTATCACTGGGGTATAAGGGTGGATGGCATCTTAAAAGACTCACCTTAAAAGACTATTAAGAGGTTATCGCTTAGCAGGTTGATTTGACCAACAGTTCATCTCGAATCAATGACAATAAAAAAGTTTCTCGTTCAATCGACATGCCTTTTTTATCACTGTTTTTGATGGTCTCTAGGTTATGTTGAATCGCATCGTGAACATTGATCCATACGGCCTTCATTCCGTTTTTAACTTCGTAATCTTCAAGGCTCGTCTCGCCCAATGTTTCATCAATATCACAGGTGTAACAATAAGATTTCATCCGCATAATATTAAAATCATCTTTGTACCAAGGGCGATACTCTTCGTATAAGCCAAACGCTTCTACATTGCGAATGTTTTGCGCGCCCGTTTCTTCTGTTAGCTCTCGGATCAATCCTTGAACCTGATTTTCGCCTGAATCGATGCCTCCACCCGGCAAGGTGTAATCGTCGTAACGCTGTGTATACAGCATTAAAACACTCTCACCTTTTAGAATGATGCCACGCGCTGCAAGACGTAAAAAAGAAGGCTGATCGATAGACTTAATATCGGGGTGTACGGTCGACTTTAACAAACGCATAAATAGAAGCACTGTGGTTATTTAAATAAAGGCTGGATGATAGCGTTTCAGTCATAACCAATCAAAGATTCTAAGAATTGGTGACACACCGCCCCTAGTTTTGATTTCATTTTGAGCAAGGTATTCAGAAAAATGCTCGTTATGACTAAGTTTTAAGGGTGGGTGGCACTTTAATCTTCACTCACTTCTTTTGCATCGCAGACACATAACGAGGCTGTAGAATTTCTCATTCTTAGCCAGTGTAATTAATGTAAATCCACAATATTTTACATACACCTAAGATTCAATAGACCATTCTTTTTTCCATCATAGATCACAGATATCAAGCTACAGATAAAATGAGGACGTCAAGATAGTACAACCGCTGCTCATCTCAGATGTTCAAATACAGTTGATTCGACAAAAGCGCAGGGCAACTCGCTAGGGCAGGCTCACATAGCCATTTTTTTGAGTTGTTCTTTAAGAGGAACCAAGACGGAGTTGCTTGAGAGATTTAACGCCTAAATTTTTAAAGGGATATGGACTCTTCGGACGGGAAGGCCTGCTATGACTGGGTTTTAAAGGTGGGTGGCACTTTAATCCCTTTAATGCCCTAAGAGGAAAAGCATGGCTATCTACAATTGTGAGAGATAGCCAAGTGTTATTTTTTATGCCACAGCAAAGTTAACTGCGTGGACATTTGTTAAGTTGACTTGTTGTTTAGCATGCCAAAGATCATAGTTATCTTGCATTGCTAACCAACTCTCCGGCGTTCTGCCAATTGCTTTAGATAAGCGCAGTGCCATTTCTGGAGAGATAGCACTTTGCCCCTTTAAAACCCTATTTAAAGTAGACGATGCGACATCCAGTTGTTTTGCTAGATAACGACAGCTAAGACCTGCTGGTTCTAGATATACGTTGTAAATAAACTCTCCAGGATGTGGCGGATTATGCATAGTCATTAGTGATAGTCCTCATAGTTGAGAATGTATGCATTACCGTCAATGAATTCAAAAGTAATGCGCCAGTTACCATTTACGGTAATAGACCAAATCTCGTTACGATCCCCCTTTAGTGGATGCAATTTAAAACCGGGTAGATTGATATCATCAATCACTTGTGCGGTATCTATTGCTGTCAGTTGCATCCGTAATTTGCTTTGATGCTTAGCCTGAATTCCAGCAACACTTCCAGTTTGAAAGTATTTCTTAAGGCCTTTGTGTTTAAAAGATTTAATCATAACGCTAGTGTAGCGTGATGCGCATCAGTCGTCGATAAAAATTAACGCCTTACTAAGTTGTGAAACGAAGCAGAACCATAGCAACTGTTATGAATCCTGCTTAGAGGGAATCCCCCCCTAGCCCGAAAGGCCCGCTATGACTGGAGTTTAAAGGTGGGTGGCACTTTAATTTCTGATTTATTCAAACTAATCCTAATTTGATAAGTTGTAATCTATATTTCCAGACATCATTATTTGTATTACAATGTAAAACAAACAACATACATTGGGGTGTATTATGAAAACCGAAATGCTCACAACTCGTATTGATCAAGACACTAAAATTGCCTTCACCCATGTTTGTGATGAAATTGGTTTGAGCCCATCACAAGCAATCAAACTCTTTGCCCGTGCGGTCATTAATTACGGTGGAATTCCTTTCGAACTAAGAGCCAAACAGCCTAACGACGTAACAGCAAACGCAATCCAAGAACTATCGCAAGGTAACGGACACCAAGCGGAAAACATGGCGCATTTGATGTCAGAGTTAACAGAAGGAAAAGTTAGCGATGTACACTCTTGAATACTCAAACCAGTTTAAGAAAGACTTCAAGAAAATAACCAAAATGCCTATTCCAGATATCATAGAAATAGGCAACGTCATCTCGACACTTCAAAAAGGCTTAACACTCGATGCAAAATACGTAGACCATTCTCTCATAGGGAACTGGACCGAATTTCGAGATTGCCACGTAAAACCGGACCTCGTTTTAATCTATCGTATCCATAAGAATGCGTTGCAACTCGCTAGAATTGGATCACATAGTGATTTATTTTAGACGTTCTTTTAGAGGGATCCGGCTTGAGTTGGTTTGATTTAACCCTGACCCGATTTATTACAGAAACATATCGGGTGAAAGTTGAAACCCTTTGTATTACTGGGTTTTAAAGGTGGGTGGCACATTAATGTTTCGGACGGGAAGGCCTGCTATGACTGGGTTTTAACGGTGGGTGGCACTTTAACCCTGTGGCGGATTATGCACAGTCATTAGTGATAGTCCTCATAGTTGAGCGATATGTGTCAGCGTCTCAGGGTGATTTTTAACTAGCTTCAACAGTGTTATCGCTTGGCCATTTGGCGTGCTGCGACCTTGCTCCCAGTTTTCTAATGTACGAGATGAAGTATGTAACAGACGAGCAAACACACCACGCGACATATTAAACTGCTCACGGATATTCACAATCTCATCAGGCGATATTTGCAGCTCACCAACATCGCCGACTTTATGTGTTTTTAGCGTTAGCTTACCTTCTGAATGTGCTTTTGCTTCAACAAGAGAAGCACTTAACTCTGCAAATAAATCACGACTGCTCATTACGCCATGCCTCCATAAAATTTTCGATTACTCTATTTTAGGTTAATCATTAACTCGGCTTGAAAAAGCCTGAGGTGGTCATCTAGGAGTTTTTCAAATAGAGTTAACTTAATGAGTATACGCTTCATGTTTAAACATGTACGCAATTAGCGTATAGCTGGTAAATTCACAATAACAAAAAAGGATGCCAACTCGCTAGAGCAGGTTCGCATAGTGATTCTTTAAGATGCTGTTAAGGAGGAATCAGGACGGGGCTGCTTGAGAAATTTAACGTCTAATTTTTTAAAGGGAGATAGACTCTTTGGACGGAAAGGCCCGCTATCACTGGGGTTTAAAGGTGGGTGGCACGTTAATCGCTCGCTTTAATCCTCTCAAATATCAGCCTTGAGATTGTCGTATTTTTGCATTTGTAAATTGTCGTATTTTTGCATACTATATAACCAATAAATACGGGGGCTAAGATGACAATTCAAGACAGGATAAAAACAAGAGTAAAACGCTCTAAGCGTTCTGTTTTTCTGCGCTCTGATTTTAAAGACATTGCCGAATACGACCAAGTCGGACGTGGTCTTAGAAACCTTGTTAAAGACGGCTTATTAATGAAAATTGGTTATGGTCTTTACACCCGAATCAGACAAAATAGAATTACAGGGAAGCCTATGCCTGACAATGCTTCTGGGGCAGATGGTGTATTAATTGAAGCGATGGAAAGGCTTGGTGTCGATTACAAGCTAGATAACCTATCCAGTTTGAATATCTCTGGGGAAAGTACTCAAATTCCAGCCAACATCAAAATAATTCTCAACAACCCGCGCTTTACCCGTAAAATTTCGATAGGAAAACAGGGCATCAATGACGATCGATAGTTCACTCTTTGTTGATGTTGCCGACGCCATTGGTCTTGGCAATCCCGCTCATGGGAAGACGCACTCACCGTGTTTTCAACGCTAACAAACCAAGTGTTAGATCGTATTGAAGCGAACTTTTTGATGACTGCATAATGACCGGGATGGTTAGCCTGCTGAGTATCAGACGGGGAGTCACCAACCATGGTCAAATCCTTTTAATCGCAGAGCATTTAGACGTCAATAGCTCTGTAGAATTTTAAAGAAAATGTCCCCTTAGTCTGAAAGGCCCGCTATGACTGGGTTTTAAAGGTGGGTGGCACTTTAATTTTTCCTGCGCGACCCCCGGGTCATGGGTGACCATGACGATGGTGTGGCCTTTGCGGTTCAGTTCCAACAGCAACTCGATCATTTCCTTGGAACTCTTTGTATCAAGCGCGCCGGTGGGTTCATCCGCCAGGATCACCTCGCCGCCGTTCATCAAGGCGCGCGCCACGGAAACCCGTTGCTGTTGCCCCCCCGAAAGCTCGCCGGGGCGGTGGTCTAACCGGTCGGCCAAGCCGAGTTGGGCTAGAAGATCAGAGGCGCGTTTGTGCCGGTCTGCGCGACCCTCACCGGCATAGATCGCGGGCACCTCGACATTGCCCACTGCGTCAAGATCGGGGAGCAGTTGATAGCGCTGAAAGATAAAGCCGAAATGTTCGCGCCGCAGTTGGGCAAGCTGATCGGGGCCGAGTTCGCTCACATCCTGACCGGCAAAGCTGTAGCTTCCCGAACTGGCACGATCGAGGCAGCCAAGTATGTTCATCAGCGTTGATTTACCCGAGCCAGAAGCCCCAATGATCGCCACCATCTCACCCGACCTGATGTCAACGTCAACATCGCGCAGGACAGTGATGGTTTCATCGCCCGCCTGAAAGCTGCGCGAGATCCCGCGTGCTGAAATCAGCGGTACCTCCATCGTCATATTCTCACCCGTGGCGTGCTGGTATTGCTCTGTGACGCAGAGGGGGCCACCACGGCGGTGCCGGTAACAACCTCATCGCCCTCACTCAGCCCCGATGTGATCTCGGCCCTGATCTTGTTATTCAGCCCGACCTCAACTGGCACAGTCGTCGTTGTGCCGTCTGCGGCATCATACCGTTTGACGGTATAGCCATCGGCACCTTTGCTCAGCGCCGCGGACGGCACAGTCAACACGTTTTCCGCCTTGTCCAGAATTATTGAGACTTCAGCCGTCATGCCGATGCGCAGCAGATGGTCTGGATTGTCTACCTCCAGCAACCCATTATAATAGATCGCCACATCGGTTGAGATGGTGTCGCTGGTCTCAATTGACGAAGGCGCAGGCTCGACAGCGCGCACAGTGGCAGAGAATTTGTGATCCGGTTCTCCCAAGATAGTAAAGAACACTTGCTGCCCGGGTTTCACATGCACCACGTCAGCCTCGGATATCTCCGCCTTCACCACCATACTGTCCAAATCGGCAAGCTTGACGATTGTCGGCGCGCTTTGCGAGGCATTCACCGTCTGGCCTTCGTCATTGACGATTGCCACGACGGTTCCCGAAATCGGCGCAGTGATCTTGGTCCGGTCAAGCGCGATTTGCGCAGTTGATACGGTGACCTCAACGCTGTCTTGCTGTGCGGCCAGCGCGTCAAGCTCGGCCTTGTAGACATCAACGTCGGCCTGCGCCGCCTCAAGATCCTCTTTCGAGCCGTAATCCGAGGTGGTCAGCTTTATCTGCCGGTCCAGCGCCCGCTTGGCCTTGATCAGACTGGCATTCTTGGCGGCGATCTGGGCCTTGATATTGGCCAGGTTCGCCTTCGCCGTCAGCACGGCATTCTGCTGGTCCTGACTGTCGATCTGCGCAATCAGGTCACCCTTCTCGACCTTATCGCCAAGGGCGACCGCCAGTGTTTCGATCTGACCCGAGACCCGTGCGCCAACGCTGACCAATTGTTTGGCCTCCATCGTACCCGACGCCAGCACCGTCTCTTCAACGGTGCCAAGTCTGACAAGAGCCGTCGTCGGAGGGGCCTCGGGTTCGTTCTGGGCCAAATAGAACCAGCCTCCAACCGCGGTCGACAACAACACAATCGGGATTAAGATGCGTAATGTTTTCATAAAAGAAGTCCTTTCGGGCTGAAACTGTGGCAACAAGCCGTTATACGCCGAAGCGTGATAATTCCGTCGTCAGTTTTTCGGGCATCGTCCCTCCAAACGGCAAAAAGCCTACGGACACCCAAGTTTACGCCGCCCGCAATTGTCTGCTCATTGACTATCGGGCTCATCATTCGCACACGTAACAACGAAATTTCTTCTGTTAAAAAACGCTCTAATACTACGTCTAGATTTAACTTTATTTCATCGATATACATCTATACATTTCCCATGGCGTACCCGCCACCATAACTCATTGCACCCATCGTTTTCTCCGGCCCCTCATTTCGATCGAGAGCGGCCGCTAATTTTGCTTGATCTACTTAAATCGATGCAATTCTTGATAAACCTGCACACATACCAATCTTGCTATTGCGATCAAATACTGGTGTAGAAGCGAGTGTTGGAAAAGTAATTAAAATACCCAGAAACGTTTTAATTAATTGTATTTTCATACCAAGTTCTGAAGATAGTTACATTCGATAATATATTGAATGACGACCTATAACATTGATATGAGACATAAAGAGCTTATTGGTTAGGAAAACAGCTAACGAGGCTGTAGAATTTCTACATTCTCAGCCTACCTAATTAATATAAATCCACAATATTTCACATACTTCTAAGATTCAATTGACCATTCTTTTTTCCATCATAAATCACAGATATCAAGCTACAGATAAAATGAGGACGTCAAGATCGTACCATCGCTGCTCATCTCAGATTTTCAAATACAGTTGATTCGACAAAAGCGCCGGGCAACTCGCTAGGGCAGGCTCACATAGCAATTTTTTTGAGTTGTTCTTTAAGAGGAACCAAGACGGAGTTGCTTGAGAGATTTAACGCCTCAATTTTTAAAGGGAAATGGACCCTTCGGACGGAAAGACCCGTTATGACTGGGTTTTAAAGGTGGGTGGCACATTAATGTTTCGGACGGGAAGGCCTGCTATGACTGGGTTTTAACGGTGGGTGGCACTTTAACCCTAGGATGTGGCGGATTATGCACAGTCATTAGTGATAGTCCTCATAGTTGAGCGATATGTGTCAGCGTCTCAGGGTGATTTTTAACTAGCTTCAACAGTGTTACCGCTTGGCCATTTGGCGTGCTGCGACCTTGCTCCCAGTTTTCTAATGTACGGGATGAAGTATGTAACAGACGAGCAAACACACCACGCGACATATTAAACTGCTCACGGATATTCACAATTTCATCAGGCGATATTTCAAGCTCACCAACATCGCCGACTTTATGTGTTTTTAGCGTTAGCTTACCTTCTGAATGTGCTTTTGCTTCAACAAGAGAAGCACTTAACTCTGCAAATAAATCACGACTGCTCATTACGCCATGCCTCCATAAAAATCTTCAATTGTTTCTTTTGATCTGAGGTTAAATCGGCCATTTCACTTTTGCCATAAATTGTCAGCAAGTAAAATCGCTGCTTATCATCGAGGAAGTAATAAATAACGCGTGAGCCGCCGCGCTTTCCCTTCCCTTTTCCTGCCACACGTACCTTTCGCAAACCACCTGTACCTTGAATAACATCACCCTGCTTTGGGTTAATCATTAACTCGGCTTGAAAAAGTCTGAACTCTTCATCACTGAGGTGCTCATCTCGGAATTTTTCAAATATGGCAGACTCAATAAATATACTTTCCATGCATCTAAGTATACGCAATAGACGTATAGTTGGTAAAGTCGCAATAACAAAAAAGGATGCCAACTCGCTAGAGCAGGCTCGCATAGTGATTATTTAAGATGTTCTTAAGGAGGAATCAGAACGGGGCAGCTTGAGAAGTTTAACGTCTAAAATTTTAAAGGAAAATGGACTCTTCAGACGGAAAGACCCGCTATGACTGGGCTTTAAAGGTGGGTGGCACGCTAATCCATCAAATATTAGCCTTAAGATTGTCGTATTTTTGCATTTGTAAATTGTCGTATTTTTGCATACTATATAACCAATAAATACGGGGGCTAAGATGACAATTCAAGACAGGATAAAAATAAGAGTAAAACGCTCTAAGCGTTCTGTTTTCCTGCGCTCTGATTTTAAAGACATTGCCGAATACGACCAAGTCGGACGTGGCCTTAGAAACCTTGTTAAAGACGGCTTATTAATGAAAATTGGTTATGGCCTTTACACCCGAATCAGACAAAATAGAATCACAGGGAAACCTATGCCTGACAATGCTTCTGGCGCAGATGGTGTATTAATTGAAGCAATGGAAAGGCTTGGTGTCGATTACAAGTTAGATAACCTATCCAGTTTGAATATCTCTGGGGAAAGTACTCAAATTCCAGCCAACATCAAAATAATTCTCAATAATCCGCGCTTTACCCGTAAAATTTCAATAGGAAAACAGGGCATCAATGACGATCGATAGTTCACTCTTTGTTGATGTCGCCGACGCCATTGGTCTTGGCAATCCCGCTCATGGGAAGACGCACTCACCGTGTTTTCAACACTAACAAACCAAGTGTTAGATCATATTGAAGCGAACTTTTTGATGACTGCATAATGACCAGAATGGTTAGCCTGCTGAGTATCAGACGGGGAGTCATCAACCATAGTCAAACCCTTTTAATCGCAGAACATTTAGACGTCAATAGCTCTGTAGAAATTTAAAGAAAAATGTCCCCTTAGTCCAAAAATCCCGACATGACTGGATTTTAAAGGTGGGTGGCACGCTAATCCCCTTAATGGCTTAGATATAAGATCAAGCTGTTTAGTTGCTTCATAGAAATTTTTTGCCTGCTGCCAATAAAAAACAGCATCACTATTCGTACAATTTCTTTTTAAATATATCTCTACAAACTGCCAAGTTGAGTCAGTGAGAATTACTTTGCTGTCTAATTTCGGGGAAATAAGAGGCCGATATACTCTTACAGGCCACTTACCACACTGAGTAGATGGGCGAATTTTATTCTCTTTGAGATCAGATTTAATCTTAGAAATATCATCATCTAATTTGGTAACTTTTTGCGATAATGAATTATTTGGGTTTGCCAATCTTCAATTCCTTAGATGATCTTCAAAAAGACACGTAACGCCTCACATAAGAGGCCGTAACGTAGTTGTTTGTTTTGTGCCAGCGTAGCTGAAAAGCACAAAACAAACAACGCAGTGGAGGTCCTAGTCGCGCAGCGACGAACTTGATGTGATTGTTATGTGTTTTTACTGAATATGAGAATCGTTGCATCGACACCAGAATATACCGCTGCATGTAAAGGTTTAAAGCCATGCTTTAGGTAAAGTCCGGTATTGTGCGCCTCACATTGTAGGTATAGCTCTGATATGTTCAGCTTGGCGACATGTTCCTTTGCTTTATCAATTAAAGCGCCTGCGTACCCCTTACCTCTATGTTCCGGTTTTACATAAACACCACCAATCCAATGCTCATAATCGGGGTAGTCTTTGTGCTCTCTATATTTTAAATCAGCTACCGCGACCAATTCACTATCGGTATGAATAGTAAGAAGCGTCAGGAAATCATCATCCTTTTCTAACTTAGCTGATAAGCCTTCAAAGATTCTTCTCTCTGTTAGTGATGAGTTTAAATGCCCCCACTCTTCAAAGTACCACCGTGCAATTGTTTGTAGATTTTCCATATCATCAGTCTGAAGTGAGATTTTCATAGCTTAGTTCACATAACGAGGCTGTAGAATTACTCCAACAGCCAAATTTAATTAAAAAACGAGTCACTGAGCTCAACGCTAAGCGTTTTTTAGGCACTAGGTAATGCATTTCGACCCCATAAAAAAGGCTATTTTTCTAAATTAAGAGTAATTCTACAGCCTCAACGCCCACTTAAGCGGACAAAAATGGTTGGCTATAATTTGTGAGGAACGAACAATAGCCAACTGTTTTTATTCCGTTTAAAGTGCTTGTTATGGCGCTACTCTCAGCATAGGCCATTGAATTAACCACCCTTTTGATTTTACCCTATGTTCGAAAACTACTCGATTACGTTTTGGATTATATGTGACTTGTAAATCAAATAGAGACTCGAAACCGAAAGCAGATATGCATTCAAAATTTTGGTGGCCCGTTTTACGGATAGCCACGGCAGTTTCTTTCTCTGGCCAATAGCTCATCGCATCAATTATGCTTTCATATGGTTTGTCACCATTTCTCGTGTGCATTATCGCTTGATTACGGACTTGCCACTTAACTTGGGGCATTAGTAGGTTAAGCTCAGATTCGTATTTAAGGTAAATTTCATTATCAACTTCATCAGGGTCAAAATATATTACATCGATATCATTTAGAGGAGATGAAATTTGTTTTTCATGCAGATGATCCCACACCAAGTTGCGAACAAAACCAGCTGCCAAGTAACACTGAGGCAATTTCAAATATCGTATACATTCAAGTGCTTCCAGTCTGAATTCATCTATCTTGATTAATTGGATAACTTTGAACATTTCACCTGCGCCATAACATTTTAATAGTGCGCACCCGCGTTTACACATTTCAAAAACTGTCTAAATATCTCTATAACCAACTGAATTTAAAGTGTTTTATAAAGTTATTCATAATATCCAAAATTGGCTAAACGAGTGTTCACTATCACACCTATTTATTAGAGAAGCACAGTGCGTTATCTCTGCGCTGAAAGCCTTTAATCATTGATATTAATACGGTTTTTATCAACCTACCAGTACAAACGCACAAAATAGGTGATTATTTTTTAGACAGACCACATAAGTTTTTGATAACTATAGGAATAATATTCAGCCTTATATTATGAACGATAGCGGCTGTATATTGGTTTTTTGGGCAAGGACTACGGAATGTATTAAATACGTGAAGCGTAATAACGTCACCGATCGTTTCGACTTTAACCGATGATTGGCTTTAGATATTCTCCAGTTACTGGCCGCTCTTTTTTAGGTATTCCAACCAACAAGACAATCGCATTCATTGAGTTCTGTAGCTACTAGCTGAGGTCCCAGATTCCCGTCGTTCCTCAGTTCATGCTGATTTAGGTAAGTTCAATCGGTGTTTTCGATGAGGTAGGCGCTTTTTTTGAAAAAGGAAGTATCGAAGAGAAAGTGAGCGTCGGCTAAACCCCACATAGCAGTCTCTTCCAAAAACCATAAAGTCTTTCATTTTTTAAATTGGAATAAAAGACTCATGTTTACGGCTTCTGATCAACTTAATGTGACCCTCATTTGTGGG